>JAJYWQ010000080.1 GCA_021791415.1 bacterium
GCCGGTCCATGGGGAACACCATACGAATGGATTCTTCGCGGAGGTCGGCCCGGGGCTGCTGGAGTGGCTCACCGCGGCCACCGCCCGGGCGCGAGCCGGCGCCGGGACCGGGACCGCGGTCTGTCTCCTCGGCAGGTGACCGCGGAAGTTGTCTCCGCCCTGGTGGTGGTGGAGTCGGAGGACAAGGACCACGCCGCCCCCAACCACAAGCACGCGTTCGTCTACCCGCCGCTGTCCGACTATCTGGACGAGACCGGAGAGGCGCAGGGGAGCATGCTCCGGCCCGGCAACGGTGACTCCAGCACCGCCCAGGATTACCTCACCCTGGTGGATGAGGCCCCGGACCAGCCGAATCCAGGACCCTGAGCTGGTCCCGGAGGTGGCTGGTGCATTCGGACTCGGCAGGGGCCAGGCACGGGTTCGTGGACGCCGTCGTGGGCCGTGGGCTGAAGCTCTCGGTGGGCTTCGAGCCTCATGAAGGTCCGGTCGCCGCCATCACCAAGGGGAGGGGGAGCTGGATGAGGCCGAGGAGGCGGAGATCATCTCTCCGCGCGAACTCGCCAAACGGCCGCGAGATCAAGTGCCCCGGTGCGCCCGGAATAGCCCCACTCCGGAGCCAAGGGCAAGGTCTTCGACCCGGGCGGCCTGCGCCGCAAGCGCTGTTAAGCATCTCCCCAGACCGTGACATCGTCTACCGGGAGGCCCGCTACCGGGGCCATGACCGTGAGGAGGACCAGATCAAGGACGCCAAACACTGCGGGTTGGCCAAGTTACCCCGCCACAGCCTCCGGCCCAACCAATTCTCGCTCCTACGGGTGCAGCTGGCCCAGAGCCTGCTCGGCCGGGCCAAGCGGCGCTGCCTCCGTCGCCGACCATGTCCCCGGCCCGACCAGCTGGCGGTGTCGCGGTTGCAGCAGCAGGCTGCGCTTTCGACCCGGCCGGAGTATCGTGCAGGTGCCGGATCCATCGTGGCCGATCTGGGAGAATGACTGTCGTGAGTCGTGCTGTCCACGTCCCGTACACCATCGAGCAGGACGAAGATGGGGTGTGGTGCGCGTCCGCCCAGCTACGCGTCGGCGTGGGTGCCGTCGGTGACGGTGAGACCCAGGAAGCAGCTATAGCTGACCTGCGTGAGGCGCTTGCAGCGTTGATCGCCGAGGTCGGGGCGCCTCCGGAACTCACGCTCACGCTTGATGTCGCGTAGTGGCGGGGCTCCCGGCGGTCTCTGGGGCCAAGGTGGTCAGGGCCCTCGAGAGTGCCGGCTTCGCGGTCGCCAGGGTCAATGGAAGCCACCACGTGCTGCGGCACCCTGACGGCCGTGTGGTGGTGGTACCGGTGCACCCCGGTCAAGACATGGCCAAGGGAACTTTGCGGAGCGTGCTCAAGCTCGTGGACATGACCCCAGATGACCTTCGCAACCTACTCTAACCCGACGGTATCGGTTCCGGCGTCGCTGGGCCGGCAAACACATCGACGCCCCGCGGCCGCGGCGCCGCCGGGACGTGCACTTCCGTAACGGGTTGAGCGCGCCACTAGGCCCGGTGCCCACGACGGTTCCACCAGTTGCAAACTGGCTGGGCACCTGGCCAGGTGCGGCGCGTCACGGTGGAGCTCGGCAGGGTGGCAACACGCGGCCCGGCGGACCAGCAAATCGGGCCGCGGTCCGGAGCGCGGAGGGGGTGTCGATCAGCAGCGCCATGGCCAGTTCCGTGCGCCGCGGGGACCACAGCGCCACTCGATCCTGGCTCGCCTTCCGGTCGGTGCTTGGCGGGTCTGTAGCGACCGTCATAACTGGGTGGAACAAGGTTCGTGGGCCGCACCAACGCACGTAATCGGTCAAGCCTGCGCCATCGCTGCTCGCACTCCGGGATGCCCAAAGCGCTGTACAAGGGGACGGGCTGCTCGATCAATGCGGGTGGCAGCGGCCACTGGTCAGGTAGCCCCTAGACAGTGAACGCTCGCCTTTCCGTACGTCAGCGGTGAATACCAGCTTCAGCTCGGACGCCGAGAGCGGGCGGCGAGATGGCTTCGCACGGCCAGTGCAAAATGGGACGGGATCGTCGACGCTCACCCAGAGGGTCGTGAGGCCGTCCGTGCACGGTCGGCCGTTGACGATGACCGGGTGATCAGGGTCGAGGGTCACGACGTCAGTGGCATCACCGAAAGCAAGCAGGGCCGTGTGCTCGGCGGGGACGGTCTTGAACCCGGATCGGCCGACGTTGGCCCGGCGGGCCGGTCGGGCGTCGACGATGGCCGTGGCGGGCACGTCGACCTGTGCGAACAAGCCGTCCCGAAGATGGAGCCCCGAGTCGTCGAGCAGGTGGGGGCGGGTAACGAAGGACGCTCGGAGGGCGAGCAGCATAGCCAGAGCGTAGAGATGGACGCCGAGGACGACCCATACCCATTCTGTGCCGGGGGCGACCAGGGCCACTACGCCGTCGACGACGGCGCCCTCCGCGATCACCAGGGCAAGGACGAGCAGAAACACCCACCCCAGGCCCCGGTCGTAGCGGAACGTGCCAGGGCCGGCTGGTGCGGGTCGGCGAAGCGCCCACGAGAGCAAGCAGGCCCACAGGCGGGGCTCGAGCAGGATGAACCGGGCGATGGGGCGGGGAACCACGGCGGCCAAACCGGCCTCTGCCGCCGCCCATCGATCGAACCCTCCCGCCCGCTCGGCTCGGAACCGCCTGGCGCCTTCCACGACCCGGCTGAGGACGGCGACCCATAGCGCCGCCTCGATGACCAGGCCAGCCACGACCGCGTTGCGCATCGACAGTAGCCCGGAGGCAACCAGCGCGAGCTCAACGACCACCAGCGCGGGCGTCAGCCACGGCCCGATCCGGTGCGCCGCCCTCGCGATCATCTCGGCCAGTCTTGCCCGACGAGGTCCGGCCATGCGGCCAGGTGGGTCAAGGTCCAATTCCTCCGAGCGTGGTCCCAGTCGGAAGCCAGAAGGTCGCAAAGTGCCGAGAACGATGGGCGGCACTGCGGAGCGATCATCGTCGGCGAACGACCCGGACGGCAAGCTCCACGACCGCGCTCCAGGAGATGGTGGTTTGCCTTGCTGCCCTTGTTCAAGTCGGCACTTCGTTGTTCCCGTGGCCCGGCATACGACCAGGCGCTGACCCAGAACCTCGCGCTGCCAGGGGCAGGCCCGCTCTGGCTCAGGTCGGCCAAGGTGCCGCCGGCGACATCGACCCGAGCAGCGCGCCCGTCATGCAGGGCCGCCTTATCAGACCTCACGGGCAGGAGACCCCGATGCCTCTTGATCCAAGCGGTCCCGGGGTCCAACAAACGGCCGCTCCCTGGGCCGCGGCCAGCCTCGGTAGGTCGTCAAGGGGCACCTGATTCGCCCGGTACGGTTTCGGAAATGCCGTCCTGGGAAGGGAAGCTGTGGGTGTTGAGGACGGCGACGCCAGCCAAGGAGGGCCCCACCTTGAGGTTGAAATTCAACCTCCGGCCACGGGTTGCGGCGCGGCCAGACGGCGGGGAACTGGTGGCCAACCCGGTAGCCGGCTTGTGGCAGGGGTGGCGATACGGAGCGGGCAGGACAGCGGGTGCGCCGTAACACCCAGTGGTCGTCCTGGCGCGAAAATGCCGACACGAAGCACCACGCGGCTCAGCAAGAGGTTACGGGCCTGCATCTCCAGTCCGCGTGAACAGACGCGGGTCCTGGTGAGGCTGCGTCCACGGAGTTGGGCGTGGGGCTCAAGGACGGTCAATTTCTCCGAATTTCACCTGAGGGCACCGTCGGTCCGTCCCGGTGGAGTGAGAGGTCTCGTGGGTGAACGCTTTGGCGGAGACCGCCGGCCGCTGGAATCCCAGCTCGCCGTGGAGATGGTGGCGATCGTAGGCCTGGCGCCGATTTTCGTAGAGGACCTCGGCCTCGACGATGGAGTCGAAGATCTCCCGGGCGAATAGCTCGTCCCGGACGCCGCGGTTGAGGCACTCCACGAAGGCGTTCTGCGAGGGCGATCCGGGGTCGATGAAACTGGCCCCGGATCCGGTGCTGGCGCACCGGTCGCGGAGGGCCCGAGCTACGAAATCCGGTCCATTGATCCGCTTCGACCGCGTGAGTCCCGCCCGCCACCAAAATCAACAGGCAAGGAGTCCATAGGCTCCAATCGCCTCGAAGCCCCGACGGGCCCGGGTAGGCCACCGAGACACTATGCCGCTGACCAGACGATGACGGCCCCATGGCGCCACTCATGGCGAGTGTCGCAGCGGATGAGGTCGGGGGCGCCGCCACCACGCCGGAGCCGATCGAGCTCCGCCACCACGTCGTCGGCGGTGATCGAGCGGCCCACCAGCGCGCCAACGCTCTCCCCGGGCAGCGTCCAGGTCGGGAAGGACCTCACGTCCCGAGCGGGCATCACTTTGGGGCACTCGCGAGGAACGGTGGATAGAACAGATGTATCATCAACGGGCACGGGCCATCCATCCGGCCCTGATCGTTCGGCGGCTATCGGCTCCTGCCCAGGAGCTGCCGGGCCAGGTCGCTTTCCGATGCAGCTCGAGAGGACACCTTGGAAGAGCCGGACCGACTCCTGGGCGGAGTCACTGGGTATTTGCTCGGCCTCCGACCGCGGCTCCCGGCCGCGGTCTGGACCGTCGTGGCCGGTGGAGCGGTCTCCGCTCTGGGCAACGGCTTCGTCCTACCCTATGGCTCCATCTACCTCCACGTCGTGCGCGGGATCCCCATCCCGGTGGTGGGCGCTCTCCTGTCGTTCTCAGCTCTGGCCTCGCTGCTGGTGGCGGTGGCCGGGGGTACCCTGGTCGACCGGCTCAGCCCCAAGGCGGTGATCCTCCTCGGGCTGGGGCTTCAGACGGCGGGTTTCGCCTCCCTCGGTTTCGCTACCGGGATCCCCCAGGCCGCCCTCTCGCTGGGGCTGGTGGGACTGGGCGCGGGGTGCTTCTTCCCCGCCTTGGGCGCGCTGCTGGCGGCCATAACCACCCGGGCGGAGCGGACCGCCGCCGCCTCACTCCAATACGCTGCCAACAACCTCGGCATCGGCCTCGGGGCCATAGTGGGCGGCCTGCTGGTGTCCACCTCCCGCCCCAGCACCTTCACCCTCGTCTACCTGCTGGACGCCGCCACCTTCGTGGTCTTTGCCGCAGTGGCGATCCTGCGGGTGCCCTCGGGCCGGCACCGCGAGGACCGGGCGAAGAGCTCGGGATACGTCGCCGTCCTCGGGGACTGGCGCTTCATGGCGGTGGTGCTCTTCAACGTGATGGTGGTGATCTCCACCTACTCCCAGCTGGACAGCTCCGTGCCCCTGTACGCCCGGGTCTTCCTCAGGGTGCCCACGGCCGCCATCGGGCTGATTCTCGCCGCCAACACCGCGTTCATCGTCCTTGCCCAGCTGCCCCTGGCGCGGGCGGTCCGCCGGGTGCCCCGCACCACAACCCTCACTCTGTGCGGAGTGGTCTGGGCGGCCTGCTGGATGGTCGGCTGGCTGGCGAGCCTGCAGCGGGGCCTGGCGGCGGCCGCCTGGCTCGGAGTCTTCGCCGTCGTCTTCGGCGCCGGTGAGTGCCTGCTAAGCGCCACCCTCGCACCTTTGGTCGCCGACCTGGCGCGCCCGGCCCTACGCGGCCGCTACATGGCCACCTTCAACCTCTCCTGGTCGATCGGTCTGCTGGTGGGCCCCAGCCTGGGGGGCGTCCTCGTCGGGTCGTTCCTGCGGCCCTGGATGTGGCTGACCTGGGCCATGGTGGCCGTGGGGCTCGCCCTCTGGGCCTCGCTCTTGGCCCGCTGGCTGCCCGAGGCGGTCAACCTGGCACCCTTCACCGCCTGAGGCGCGGCACCCGCGGCCATGCCCGCCGGCGGATGGCTCCGAGACCAGGCTGGCGCCGGCCTACCCGGATACGGCGATGCTGACCTCGGGGGGCTGGCGCAGGGAGTTGTGGACGGTGCAGCGGGCGGCCACCGACAGCAGAGATTCCTGGACCTCCGCGGGGAGGTGGGAGGCCCCGCTCACGCCGAGGGAGATCCGGCTGACCCGGTACGGCCGGGTCGCGTACTCGACCTCGGAGGTGACGGCCAGGCCGTCCACCGGGTGGCCGTGGCGGGAGAGGAAGCGGCGGACGTAGAACCCGACGCAGGCGGCCAGGCTGGCGATGAAGAGCTCGGTGGGTGTGGGGGCGGTGTCCTCCCCGCCATCCACCTCGGGCTGGTCGACGTGCAGCGTGTGCTGACGCACCAGCAGGCGGAAGCGGTCCCCCGACTCGTGCTCGATCCGCACCGCGACCTGGGCGGCCGTTCCCGCCTCTCCCATCAGACGGCCTCGGGGGTGGCCTTGGCCGCCTCCACCTGGGCTCGAACGTCGTCCATGTCCAGCTCCTCAACCGCGGCGATGAGCTTCTCCAGTGAGCTGGCCGGCAGCGCCCCCGGCTGAGCGAACACCAGGATCCCGTCCCGGAAGATCATCAGTGTGGGGATGGAGCGGATCCCCAGCCCCTGAGCCAGCCTCGGCTCGGCCTCCGTGTCGACCTTGGCGAAGACCATCGAGGAATGCCTCTCCGAGGCCGCCTGGAACACCGGCGCGAAGGCCCGGCACGGGCCGCACCAGGCTGCCCAGAAGTCGACCAGGACGATCCCCGGCCCACTTATCGTCTTCTCGAAGTCTGCTTCGCCGAGCGCGGTGGTGGCCATTGCTCCCTCACTTTGAATGTACCCCCGGGGGTATAACTTGCCAGGCCCAGTGTACACCCGACGCGCCCTGCCTGCACGTACCGTCCCGGACCTGGCGGCGCCGACCTGGGTCAGATGCCGATGAGCACCACGGAGAGGGCGGCCGCCAGCAGCCCCGCCCGCTGAACCCGGTTCCAGCGTTCCCCCAGCCCGAAGCGCGCCAGCAGGACCGTCACCGCGGGGTAGAGGGAGCTGATCACCGCCACGAGGGCCAGCTGGGAGACGCCCGTGGCGCGCAGGAACAGGATGTTGCCGACGCCCCCCAGGATGCCCGCCCCCGCCGCCAGCGGCGCCACCCTGCGCCAGCCGGCACCGCCCGATCGGACGGCGGCGGCGGCGACCACCAGGAGCGAGACCAGCTGGCCGGTGACCAGGGGCCAGGTTCCGGACGCTGTGCCGGCCCGATCCAGGGCGATGAAGAGGACGGCGAACCCGGCGCCGGCCAGGAGCGCCTCCCGCACGCCGCGGCCCCGTGAGACGTGGTCCCTCGCCTGCCAGGAGACCATGGCCACCGCGGGGATGGCGATCACCATCCCGGCCAGCTGCACCGCAGCCGGCCGGTTGCCCAGCGCCAGCCCCACCCCGGCGGGTATCAGCGCGGTGAGCACCCCCGAGAGGGTCGCCACCACCGTCATCTCGCCGATCGCCAGGCCGCGGTACAGCGCCAGGATCCCCACCCCGCTCCCGAGGCCGCTGGCGGCGCCCCAGGCGAGGGCGGCCGGGGCCGGCCCGGACCAGCGGAACAGGAAAAGCCCCAGGACCGCGGCGGCAAGGGCCACCGGCTGCCCGGTGACGGCCACCAGCGCCGTCGGCCCGCGGCGCCCGGCCACGCCGGCGAGGAAGTCGGAGGCGCCGTAGCCCACCGCGGCGAACAGGCTCAGCGCGATCCCCACCCGGCCAGCGTACTGGGGGGCGGCTGTGAACGCCAGGCCCACTGGGGCTGGTCGGCCCCGATTGGGCCCTGGTATGGTCGCCATCGTGGCCGCCGACATCCGCGACTTGCTGGCCGTGCCGGTGTGGCTGGCACTCGACGTGGACGACGCCGGGCGGGTCTTGGCGGGGTGCGACGCCCCGGGCACCATCCAGCTGGTGGAGCTGGCCCTCGACGGCACCCCGACCTGGCTCACCGACCTTCCCGGCGGCTGCTCCGGTCGCTACCTGCCAGGAGAGCGGCGGGTGGTTGTCGAGCACGACCAGGACGGAAACGAGCGTCGGCAGCTGTCGCTTCTCTCCCTGGAGGGGCTCCCGCCGGCGCCGGTGGGGCTGGCCGGGCTCGAGCCACTGGTTCGTGATCCGCGCTTCGTGCACCAGCTGGTGGGCGTGCGTCCCGGCCAGGTGGTCTACTCCACCAACCGTCGCAACGGCGTCGACTTCGACGTGGTGATCCGCGACCTGAGGACGGGTGCGGAGCGCGAGGTGTACGCCGCCGGCGGCCTGGTCGAGGAGGTGGCGCTGCCACCATCCGGTGAGATGGCGGTCCTGTCGCTGGCCGCCAGGTGCCCGATGTCGGAGCAGCTTCTCCAGGTCGACCCGCTGGGCGCCCCCGCCCTGGAGCTGACCGAGGCCAGCCTGCCCGCCCAGCACCTGCTCGCGGGCTTCGCCGGAGCCACCCGCCTGATCGTCACCACCGACCGCGACCGCGAGCACACCGTGATCGCCGAGCTTGACCTGGCCAGCCGGAGGTGGAGAGAGCTCATCTCCCGGCCGGGGCTGGACGTGAGCGGCCACCTCGCACCGGCCTCCTCCCGCCTCCTGCTCCGGGTCAACCGTGGGGGCCGGGCGGAGCTTGAGCTCTGCGACCTGGACGGCGGGTGGGCGTCGCTCCCCGTCACCCTGCCGGGAGCCGGTTGGATCGGCGAGCCCCGCCTGCCATCTCCGGCGTGGGCGCCGTCCGGAAGGTGGGCCGCGATCTCCTTCAGCAGCCCCACGGTCCCCGGGGACGCGCTGCGGGTTGACGGGCTGACCGGGGCGGTGACCACCGTGGCCAGCAGCCAGGGGGCCCTGAGCGCCCTGAGGCTCAGCGAGCCCACCCTGCACGAGGTTCCCGCCCCGGCCGGCCGGCCGATCCCTTGCTGGGTGTACGCGCCCACCTCGCCCGGGAGCGAGCTCACCGGCTCGGCGGTCGTCCTGCTCCATGGCGGCCCGGAGTCCCAGGCGGTGGCCAGCTTCAACCCGGTGGTCCAGGGACTGGCGGCCGCCGGACACACGGTTCTCGTCCCCAACGTTCGCGGCTCCACCGGCTACGGGCGCGGCTGGTACTCCGCGGACGACGGCCGCCGGCGACTGGAGGCGGTGGCCGATCTGGAGGCCGTTCACGCCTGGCTGCCGCAGGTGGGAGTCGACCAGTCGCGGGCAGCGCTCTGGGGAGCCTCGTACGGCGGTTACATGGTCCTAGCCGGCCTGGCCTTCCAACCCCAGCTCTGGGCTGCGGGCGTGGACATCGTCGGGATGTCCTCCCTGGTCACCTTCCTGCGCAACACCTCCGGTTACCGGCGGGCGGCGAGGGAGCGCGAGTACGGCTCGCTGGAGGCCGACCTGGAGTTCCTGGAGCGGGCCTCGCCGCTCTCGCGGGTGGACAGCATCCGGGCCCCGCTCTTCATGATCCACGGGGCCAACGACCCCCGAGTTCCCCTCAGCGAGGCCGAGCAGCTGGCGAAGCGCCTCGCCGAGCGGCAGGTGGAGTGCCACCTCCTGGTCTACGAGGACGAGGGCCACGGGCTGGCCCGCCGGCACAATCGGCTGGACGCCTATCCCCGGGCGCTGGAGTTTCTGGCGCGCCATCTGAGCGGCTGAGAGGGCCGACCGGACCCCACCTATACTCGAGTGGTAGCGGCGCGCTGGGTGCTGAGCGTGCCCCCCCATCATTCCAGGTGCCCACTTGTCCCAGATTCAAGGCCATCCGCGTCGCTGGCTGATCCTCGCCGTGGTCACCGTGGTGGCCTTCATCGGCAACGTCGACGGCACCATCGTGGTGGTCGGGCTGCCCCGGATCGTCCAGGGGCTCCACACCACCATCACCACCGGCCTCTGGACCCTTACCGGCTACATCATCACCAGCACCGTCTTCCTGCTGCCGGCGGGGCGGTGGTCGGACGTCGTGGGGCGGAAGCGGATCTTCCTGGTCGGCGTGGGGCTCTTCGGGCTGGGGACGGTCCTCTGTGGGTTCGCTCCCTCCGGCGAGGCTTTGGTGGGCTGGCGGCTCTTGCAGGGGGTGGGGGCGGCCCTCTCCTCCGCCACCGCGGTCCCGCTCATCGCCGGTGCCTTCCCCGCAGCCCAGACCGGGCGCGCCCTGGGGATCAACTCCACCGCCTGGGTGATGGGCTCGATCGTGGGCCCGGTGGCCGGGGGGGCGCTGGTGGGCAGCCTGGGGTGGAGGTGGATCTTCTTCGTCACCGTCCCCTTCGCCCTGGCCGGGCTCGCGGCTGGAGCCTACTGGCTGCCGTCTGACCACGCCTCCCGGAGCGGCGTCAGCACCGACTGGGCGGGGGCTGGCGCCTTCACCGTGGCCCTGGTGGCCCTTCTCGTCGCCCTCTCCGAGGGCCTGGCGTGGGGCTGGAGCTCGGCCAGGATCGTGGGCCTGTTCGTGCTGTCGGCGGCGGCGCTGCTCGGATTCACGGGGTGGGAGCTGCGGTCCCGCCTTCCCACCTTCGACCTGCGGCTGCTCCGCCGGCCCCAGCTGCGGGGGGCACTGGCGGTGGTCGTCTTCTACTCCACCGGCATGTTCGCGACCACCTTCCTGCTCACCTTCTACCTCCAGGGCGCGCTCCGACTCAGCCCACTCGAAGCCGGGCTGGCGCTGCTGCCCATCGCCGTCCCCCAACTCGGTCTCGCCCCCCTGGGTGGCGCCCTGGCCGATCGCTTCGGAGCCGCCCGACCGGTGATGCTCGGCCTGGTCCTGCTGATATCCGGAGCCCTGTTGCTGAGCCGCCTCGGCCCCCACCTGGATCTATTCGCGGTGGTGCTGCCCCTGCTCCTGGTCTCCGCGGGCAACGGCTTCGCCTGGCCTGCGCTCACCAAGGCGGTGGTGTCCTCCGTCCCCCGGGAACGGACCGGAGTGGCCTCGGGGATGTTCTTCACGCTGCGCAACGTCGGGATGGCTCTCTCCTTCACCCTCGCCTTGGTGGTGGCCGAGGCCAGCCTCCCGCCTCAGTTGGCTGTTCGGGTCTTCCTGGGTGCCGGCGGGGCCCTGAGCGGGCATCTGGGCCGGGCACTGGTCCAGTCCACGGACGCCGGGTTCCGGGTCTTCGCCGGGTTCTGCCTGGTGGCCCTGGTACTCGCGGTCACCCTGCTCCGCTCCCGCAGCACCCCCCAGGAGGCACCCCGGGGGGTGGCTCAGGAGGGCGCCGCGACGCCGTCATGAGGGGGGGCAGGTAGCTAGACCCGGTTCGGGGCCGCCTTCTGGGTGTGTCCGGCCAGCCGGGGTGAGGGCGACCGGGACCGCCGGCTACCGGCGCTCAGCAGGTCCGGCTCAGCGAACCGCCACCAGGATGCGGTCGTTGAGGTGTTGCCACAGGCACCCAACCTCTGCGAAGCCCGCCTCCCGCAGGGACTCCTGGTGGCGCTCCAGAGAGACCGGGGCGCCTCGCTCGGGATGTCGGTGCTCCCGGCGGCGCCGCTCCGCGAACGCCTCGGTCAGCTCGGAGGCCCCCTCCGCCATGGACCACCACCCATCCCAGCTTCGGGGCCCGGAGGGCGATCTCTCCTTGTGTCTCTCCGCTCCCGCCAGCTCCAGTCCCCGGGCCAGCTCCGCGATAGCCCCCCCGGCCGGCGGGAGATGGTCGGCGTTCAGGAAGAGGCCACCTGGGCGCAGCATCCGGGCCAGGCTCCGGTAGAGAGTGGACAGGGCGGCCGCGTCCAGCCAGTGCAGCGCCGTGCTGGAGACTGCGGCGTCGAAGCCTGTCCCCAGTTCAGGTAGCCGTGGGTCGGCGAGGTCCCGGTCGGCGAAGGAGACCTTGGGGCGTCGCACCAGAGCCCGGCGCCCGATCTCCAGCAGCACCGGGTCGCGATCCACGGCCACCACCTCGGCAGCGGGCAGCGAGCGCGCCACCCGGAGTGCCAGCGAGCCCGGCCCGCTCCCCAGGTCCAGGACCCTCGGGTGGGTTCCGCACCCACCGGCCACGGCGGCGCAGATGAGGCTGAAGCGCTCCTCCCGCTTGGGCAGCAGGGCCTGCTGCTGCGCCTCCCAACTGCCCAGCCAGCGCGACCATCTAGGCATCCCACCATCCTCGTGGCCACGGACCGAATCCGGCAACTCCGCTCGCGCCGCCAGGCTGGCCCGGCTCCGGCGTGCTACGGTCGACGGGTGCAGCTCGACTTCGATCCTTTGAAGGCCATCTCCGAGCACAGTTCTGGATTGGCGACGGCGGCTGCCGGCCATCTTAGGGAGCCCGTCCTGGGGTGCCCGGGGTGGCGAGTGGCGGACCTGGTGCGCCACGTCACGGAGGTGCACTGGTTCTGGGCGACCATCGTCGAGGAGTTGCTGCAGGAGCCGCCACCTGAGTCCCGCCAGCCCGCCCCGGCTCCGGACGGCCAACTCCTGGACGTTTTCCGGGCAGGCGCCGACCGGCTGGTCGCGGTGCTGGCGGCGGCCGATCCTGAAGCACGGTGCTGGACGTGGGCGCCCGCCCAGCAGGACGTCGCCTTCGTCGTCCGCCACCAGGTCCAGGAGGCAGCCGTGCACCACTGGGACGCCGCCCGGGCCGCGGGGATCGAGGCCCCGATCGACCCCCAGG
>JAJYWQ010000064.1 GCA_021791415.1 bacterium
CGGCGGAGCCGGGAGCGGCGCCGGGAGCCGACCAACACCGCACGGGGGGGAACCTGCCTCGGGGCGGGGAGGGCCGGCGACTCATCCAGGCCGCGTCCCCTGGCGCCCGAGTGGTTCCCCCCTTACCATTGGGGGCGGTGTCGACGTCGACCTCGCCGGCGGCGCTCGCCGGTTTTGGAGGGCGGCTAACGTACGTTGCCAGGCAACCGAGTGCCACCGGGGAGGCGTAGCTCCACAGCGCGCAAACGTGACCATCACCAGGAAGGAGCCGGGTCCAGAGTGACGAACAATCGCTTGGTGACCACAGGAGTTCTGTGAGCACCGTGGACAGCGCAAGCTACCAAAAGCCCGGCCTCCTGGTCCGGTGGGCCTTCAATCCCCTGGTGGCGGGGCTGATCCGCCTCGGTATCAGCGTCAAGGGGAGTCGCATCCTCGAAGTCAAAGGCCGGAGCACCGGCCTGGCCCGCAGGACCCCAGTGAACCTGCTGAGACACGGCGGGCAGGAGTACCTGGTCGCCCCGCGCGGCAACACCCAGTGGGTGCGCAATGTACGCGCGGGTGACGGACGGATCACGCTGGTTCTCGGCCGCCGCCGCTGGGAGCGCCTGGCCACGGAGGTGCCGGACGGGGAAAAACTCGAGGTTCTGCGCGCCTACCTGCGCAATTGGAAAGCGGAGTCGGGGGCCTTCTTCGAAGGGCTGGGGGCCGATTCCCCGGAATCCGAGCTATCCCGGATCGCCCCGCACCACCCCATGTTCGAGCTCAGCGACCCGCGAGGGGCCAAGTAGCCAGTCCCGGGCGACACCGGCAGATGATTTGCAAGGCTCCGGGCCGGCGCCGCTGATCGGCTCCCCGGCTGCAGGGCCAACGTGGCCTGAAGCTGGCCGGGTCCGCCCCACGGCTCAGGCGGAGCGGCCCAGCGTGCGCCAGCGACGCCGCCGCTCCTCAGTCAGCACCAGGCGGGCGGCGTTCCGGCCCGGCGCACCCATAACCCCGCCCCCCGGGTGGGTTCCCGAGCCGCACAGGTAGAGCCCCGGGACCGGAGTGCGGTAGGCACCGGCCTGGGGTGCCGGGCGGAAGGAGAAGAGCTGGTCCAAGGACATCTCGCCCTGGAAGATGCTGCCGCCGATGAGCCCGAACTCCCGTTCCATGTCCGGCGGGGTGATCACCTGCCGGTGCAAGACCGCACCGGGAAGATTGGGAGCGTACTCGCCCAGGAGCTCCACAACCCGGTCTCCGAGCCTCTCCCGCTCCTGATCCCAGCTGGACCCCTTGAGGTCGAAGGGGGCGTACTGAACAAAGCAGCTGAGGATGTGGCGCCCGGCGGGCGCCAAGGAGTCGTCCTTGGTGGTGGGTATGACGCAGTCCAGCATCGGGCTCCGGCTGAAGATCCCGGACCTGGCATCGTCGAAGGCCTGCTGGAGGTACCCCAGGGACGGGTTGATGATGAACTCGGGGTGCTGGGGACCGAGCTCCTTGCCCGGCAGCGCCCGGAAGTCGGGGAGCTCGGCCAGCGCAAGGTTGACCTTGGCCGACCCTGACCGGCTGCGATAGCGGCGCAGCTCGGTGACGAGTTCCGGGGGCAGCTTGTCAGCTCCGAGCATGTCCAGCAGCGTGGTGACCGGGTGGGCAGATGACATCACCCGGTCCGCGCCGATCTCGGTTCCGTCCTCCAGCGCCACCCCCGTGGCGCGGCCTGCCCGGGTGAGGACTCGAGACACGGGCGCTGAGGTTCTGACCTCGGCCCCGAAGGCCCGGGCCGACTGGCTAAGCACCTCGGACAGCGCGCCCATCCCTCCTCGCACGAATCCCCACCCACCGCGCTGGCCTCCGGCCTCCCCCATCCGGTGATGGAGGAGGACGTAGGCCGTCCCCGGCGTCTCCGGCCCGGCCCAGGCTCCGATGACCCCGCCCGGAGAGAGCGCCCCCTTGACAGCCTCGTCCGTGAACCACTGCCCGAGGTAGTCGGCGACCGACATGGTCATGATGTCGACCAACTTTGCCCACGTCCGGGAGTGGCGCATCAGCTGGCGGCCCAGGCCCAGAGCCGCGCCGAGGTCGGCGGGTCGGCGGGGTGGGAGTTGGGGAGGGATCCGGTCGAGGAGTGGACGGACCAGCGCCACCAGCTCCCCGAGGGTGCGGTCATAGTCGAAGAGCGCGGAGGCGTCCCTCTCCGAGAAACGGGCTATTTCGGCCGCGGCCCGAGAGAGCTCCTCCCAGTACAGCAGATGGCGCCCGTCCGGGAAGGGCATGAAGTACGCGGGATCGAGGGGATAGACGTGGTAACCGAACCGACGCAGCTGCAGCTCCTCCACGATCGCGGGCCGGAGCAGGCTCACCACGTAGGAGAGGAGGGACACTCGATATCCCGGCCAGACCTCCTCGGTCGCGGCCGCTCCGCCCACCTTCTCCCGCCGCTCCAGCACCAGGACCCGCTGACCCGCCCGGGCCAGGTAGGCCGCGCAGACGAGCCCGTTGTGGCCGCCGCCGATCACCACGGTGTCGTATCGGGTCGCGCCCCGCCAACCAGCGCTCACCCCGCAATCCTCGCAGACCCGGGCGACGTTCTGGCCGGGGCCTGGCGAAGCGGTCCGGCCCCACAATGTAGGGGTGGAGGAGATCAGGAAGTCCCCGGACACCGTTCTGGTGGTCTTCGGGGCCTCCGGGGACCTGGCGCGCCGCAAGGTCCTGCCAGCTTTGCAGGCGGCCCGGGCAACCGGCCAGGTCCGGGGACCGGTGGCGGTGTTGGGGGTCGGCCGCTCGGACCTAGACGACGACAGGTTTTGCGGACTTTTGGCCTCGGATCCCCTCACTGCCGGGCTGGCCGAGGACTCCGGATGGGTTCGCCTCGCCTACTCCGACGGGGCTGCCTATCAGCGCCTGGGCGAGAGGCTGGAGGGGGCGGCGCAGGTCGTCTTCTACCTGGCCACCCCACCGGAGGTGTTCTCCGGCATCGTTGCAGGCTTGGCGGCCGCCGGGCTCAACCACCGGGGCGACGACACCCGCCGGGTGGTGGTGGAGAAACCGCTGGGCCGGGACCTCCTCAGTTCGCGAGAGCTGAACCTGGCCCTGGGGCGGGCCTTCGACGAGACCCAGATCTATCGGATCGACCACTACCTCGCCAAGGACACCGTGCAGAACGTGCTCGCCTTCCGCTTCAGCAACCCTCTCTTCGAGTCGGGCTGGAACCGAAACCTGGTCCAGAGCGTGCAGGTGACTGCCGCTGAGGAGGAGGGGATCGGCAGCCGGGCCGGCTACTACGACACCGCCGGCGCGGTGCGCGACATGGTGCAGAACCACGTCCTGCAGCTGCTGGCGTTGGTGGCCATGGAGCCCCCGACCACCTTCGACGCCCGGGACATCCGCAAGGCCAAGCTGGAGCTGCTGCGCGCCGTCCAGCCCATTGACCCGCAGTCAGCGGTGCGCGGCCAGTACCGCGGCTACCTCGACGAGCCGGGGGTGAGCCCCGGCTCCCGGCGGGAGACCTTCGCCGCGGCGGCGATCCGGGTGGAGAACTGGCGCTGGGACGGGGTCCCGTTCTTCATCCGCACGGGCAAGGCGCTGCGTCGGCGCTCGACCCAGGTGGTGATCCGCTTCCGGGACTCACCGGCGCTGCGTTTGGAGGGAGTGCGGCAGCGCCCCATACCGACCCTGCTTCAACTGCGCATCCAGCCCCACGAGGGGATAACGCTCAGGATCGGCGCCAAGCGCCCCGGCACCCGATTCGAGATGGTGCCCGCCGGCCTCGACCTGGAGTATCAGGGGCTGGCGGGCGCTCCCCTCCCCGACGCCTATGAGCACGTCCTGGCGGAGGTGCTGGCCGGAGTCCACACGGTCTTTCCGAGCGGCGAGGAGATCGACCGCTCCTGGGAGATAGTGGGCGACCTGATCTCGGCGTGGGAGGCGTCCGGCCACCCCGAGCTCTACGGCCAGGGATCTTGGGGGCCAGAGGGATCGCAGGAGCTGGTGGCCCGGCTCGGAGGCGCCCGCTGGCTCAACCCCGAGGACAACCTGGGAGGGGTGGGCGGCGGCTAGGGCCGCGGCCGCGCACCCGGCCGCAGGTTCCCCGGGCGGACGAGGGCGGCCCGGGGGGAGTGGGATTCGGCGGCAGTGCTTGCCGATGCCGGAAGGGGCGCCGACTCGCTTGCCTTGGCGGTGCTCGGGCGGCGGTTGCCCAGTGACGTTCGCCTGATCCTGCGCCCAGGGCGCGGCTGCCGCGATGGCATCGTGGTCGGGCACCGCAGTCCCGGGCCGCCATGACCCAAGGCGGCGCGGCTCCCTCGCACCGGCCGCTGCTCGGACGGGTGGTCTCGGTCGCCGGGGCGCCCCGAGGCTCAGGGGTGCCATCGCGGTCGAGCTTGCGCCGGCCGGGGCCTTCTTCCACGGCGCCGGGAGCAGCAACCGGAGGACCGGTCCGTCGGAGGTGGACCGTCCGAAGACCATTGAGGACACCGGTGAGCTGATGAACCGGGCGGGCGGCGACGGGGTGCCTCTGCGCGTCTATCGCGTCGACGTCGAAGCAGTGGCCGAGCAGGTCACCGGCCTCCCTGGTCGCCACCAGTCGCTCTGATCGCAGGACGTGCACGGTGGCTTCCGGAGGCGAGCACATGAGCGAGCGTGAAGGCGAGTGTGGGACTTCGCCAGCTCGGGCGCTGGATGCGATAGGGTGCCTGACGTGAGCCGAGCCGACCGCCTCCAATACCTCCGTTCGGCGCGGGATCTCGTCGACCTGTGTTATGCGGAACCGCTCGACCTCCACCGGATGGCGGCCACGGCGGGCGTGTCCAAGTTCCACTTCTCCCGGGCCTTCAAGGCCGTATACGGCGAGACACCCGCCAGCTACCTCACCCGCCGCCGTGTGGAGCGTGCGAAGGACCTGTTGCGCGCCTCCAACCTGACGGTGACCGATGTCTGCATGCTCGTCGGCTACTCAAGCCTGGGCTCCTTCAGTACCCGCTTCTCCGAGCTCGTGGGCCTGTCCCCCAGCGCTTTCCGGCGGGCCTCGGTGACCCGCGGCGGGCCGCCTCCTGTCCCCGGCTGCTTCCTCATGGAGTGGAGCCGCCCGCGCCCGGCGGGTGCAGAGCTCCGAAATCGCAATCGGGAAGAAGCCTGATCCGCCGAGGCGATCCTACGATGGGGCGGACGTCACCACCGCAGGCAGGAGCAGGACCACCATGATCAGATCTCTCTCGCACGCCACGGTCTACGTGCTCGACCAGGATTCGGCCAAGGCCTTCTACACGGAGAAGCTCGGCTTCGAAGTGCGCTTCGACATCGTCATGGGGGAGGGGTTCGAGGGCGCCGGCGCCGGGTTCCGTTGGCTCACCGTGGGCACCAAGGAGCAGCCCGACCTCCAGCTCATCCTCGCCGCCTGCGACATGGGGCGCCCTCCCGAGGCCGCGGCGCAGCTGCGCGAACTCGTGGCCAGCGGTGCGATGGGGGTGGGGGTGATGGTCACCGACGACTGCCATCGCACCTACGCAGAGCTCCGCGCCAAAGGCGTTACGTTCCTCTCCGAGCCGGCCGAACGGCCCTACGGCATCGAAGCCACGCTGCGCGACGACTCGGGCAACCACATCAGTCTGACCCAGCCCTTTGTATTCGAGACGCCCGCGGGCTGACGCCGGCCCGCGCTCGGGTTTGCCGATGATGGCCACCGGGCAGCGCGGCGCCGCGAAAGTGGCTCGCCGGGATGTGCGGCAGATCGCCCGGCTTCTGAGTGGGGCGCCCATGGTCACCAGCGACTGGTCGGGTCCGAGGTCAAAGCATGCCCGCTGGCGGTCGGGCCCCGGCCACCTCGATCACTAGTCGGGTGCCCACCTCGTGCCGGTGTCCGGGCCGACGCAGATCCACCTGGGCCCCGACAACTGCCCGCGCAGGAGCACGCTCCGGTGGAGCCGGGAGACGGCCCGAGGCCTCCCCTCCAGCCCCTCGCCCACCGCGGTGGGGCGCTGGGTGCAGGGCCGCATGGCAGCCGCGAACGGAGACCCGTGCCAGCTGCGTGTCCGGCAGGCTCAGTTGACCGGCGGCGCACCCACCCCCGGTGGGGCCACGTCGTGGACTCGGAACAGGTGCTGCCGGGGCGGGGAGATGCCCAGTCGGGCCACCACCCGGTATTCGCCGGCGGCGGGGAAGACCAGGTTGAAGGTCAGGGCCAGCGAGATCCTCTGGGGCTGGCCCGGGGGGAGCCCCGGGGGACGCTGCTGGTTGATCTGGGTCTGCATGCCCGCCACCTGGCGGCCCTGGTCGTCCTCGATGGCCACAGCCAGCTGCTGGGGGATGGAAGGGGCGGAGGGAGGGATCACCACCGTGACCGCCACTCCGAGGTGGCTGACGATCGGTGGTCCGCCAGGCGGGGGCTCTGGGCGCCAGTGGTCAGTCCATCCGCCACCGGCGATGTACAGAAGGCCGTTCACCGCCTCCACGTGATTGGCGAGGATGAGGTTCTCGATCTCGGACATCTCCACCTCACCAGTTTGGCACCTCGTGCTCTCCGCGGCGCGGGAAGCTCAGGCCAGCCTGGCCATCTCCTGGCGCAGCTGGTCCAGTCCGAGACAGCCCAGGGCCAGCGCCTGCTGGTGGAATGACTTGAGCTGGAAGCGCTCGCGCTGGCGGCGGCGCACCATCTCCCGGACCTCGAGCCAGACCCGCTCCCCCAGCTTGTAGGAGATGGCCTGGGCCGGGACACCCAGGTAGCGATCCACCTCGCCGGTGCAGAACTCCCGGCTGCGGCGGCTGGAGGCCATGAGGAACCGGACGGCGAGCTCCCAGGTCCAGCGCTCGCCGGGATGGAACGGCTGCCCAGACGGGATCGGGAGCTGAAGGTGCAGGCCGAGATCCACCACCACCCGGGCCGCGCGCATGGCCTGGGCCGAGAGCATGCCCAAGCGGTAGTCGTCCACCTCCAGGAACCCCAGCTCCCCCATCAGCCGTTCGGCATACAACGCCCACCCCTCGAGATGACCGGAGACGGCGCCGCGAAGTGTCTGAAAGGGAGCGAGCCCGGTCTGAAGGAAGCAGATCATCCCCAGCTGGAGGTGATGTCCGGGGAGCCCCTCGTGATATGAGGTGGTCACCTCCTGCCAGAGGGGGAAGCGCGTCCTCCCCAGTGTCGGATACCAGGTTCGTCCGGGCCGGCTGAAGTCCGCCGAAGGTGGCGTGTAGTACATGGCTGGGCTGCCACCCGGCGGGGCGATCATCGCCTCCACCCGGCGCACCGGGGACGGAATGTCGAAGTGGGTGCCGTGGAGCTGGCTCACCGTGGCGTCGAGCAGCTCCTGACTCCAGGCCCGGAAGCGGTCCACCCCTTCGATGGCCCTGGCGGGATCGGTCTCCAGGAGGGCGACGGCTCCATCCAGGCCGACGCCGGGCGCGATCCGCTCCGCAACCTCCGCCATCTCCGCGTTCAGGCGAGCCAGCTCTGACCAGCCGAACTCGTAGTCGGCTGCGGGCTCCAGGTGGGTTCCGAGGTAGCGGCGGGCAGCCAGGGCGTAGCGCTCGGGGCCGACTCCATCCACCTGAGCCGCCCGGGGAGCGTAGCCGCGCTCCAAGTGGTCCGCCAGGTCGAGGTAGGCCCGGTCCGCGGCTGTGGCCCCTCGCGCCAGCTCCTCCCCGAGGGAGCTGGCGGTGCCGGAGTAGGCGGTGACCAGAGAGGCGAAATACCCCGGCGAGTCCCCGGAGCCACCAGCGAAAGCCCGGGACTGGTGGGCGGCGACCAGCGCCTGGCGCCGCTCCGAGGGGAGGTCGTGCTCAAGTCCGTACTCCAGGGTCCGGCGGAAGCCCGCCAGCGCCTGGGGCACCTGCCGGAGCTTGGCCGCGAGCACCTCCCACTGCTCCTCGGTTGTCCGGGGCAGGAGGTCGAAGCTCTGCCTGACCTGAACGTGCGGTCCGAAGACGTTAAGAGCCCGCGCCCACTCTCCGGCCTCGAAGAGGTCCGACTCCACCTGCAGCCGGTCCACCATGGCCCGCAGGGCCACCGTGTCCTCCTTACCGACAGCGGTCTGGGCGCGTTCCAAGTAACGGGAAACCAGCTCGTGGCGCGCCTGCTCGGCCTCCGGCGAGAAGTCGGTGAGTTGGCCGGAGTAGCCGAGGTCTCCCCTCATGAACGCTTCGATAGGGTCGAGCCTGTCCGCCACCTTCGCGTACTCCTCGGCCCAGCGGCGGCCGTCCATGCTCACCTCCTCAATCAACCGGTCCGGGCGGGCTCAGTCCACCGCCTCCACCACCGCCGCGATCCCCTGGCCCACCCCGATGCACATGGTGGCAAGGCCAAGCCGGGCGCCTCGCCGGCGCATCTCGTGGACCAGCGTCACCAGGATCCGCGCCCCCGAGCAACCCACCGGGTGCCCCAGGGCGATCGCCCCACCGTTGACGTTAAGCCGGGGGTCCGCGGGATCCACCTTCCACTCCCCAAGGACCGCCAGCGCTTGGGCGGCGAACGCCTCGTTGAGCTCGATGAGGTCGATGTCCGCCAGGGTCAGCCCGGCGCGGTCCAGGGCCTTGCGGGTGGCGGGGACCGGTCCGATGCCCATGATCCCCGGCGGCACGCCGGCCACCGCCAGCGAACGCAACCTCGCCAGCGGCCTGAGGCCGCGCGCCCGGGCGGCCTCCGCCGAGGCGAGGAGCAGCGCCGCGGCGCCGTCGTTGAGCGGGCTGGAATTGCCCGGGGTCACGGTGCCCCCGGAGCGGAACACCGGGCGCAGCGCCGCCAGCCGCTCCATGGAGGTGTCGGCTCGGGGGCACTCGTCCACCGTGACCTCGCCCTTCGGCACCGCTACCGGCAGCAGCTCCTCCCGAAAGCGCCTGGCGGCCTGAGCCGCGACCGCCTTGCGATGGCTCTGAAGAGCGAACTCGTCCTGGGCCGCGCGGGGGATGGAGTACATCTCCGCCAGGTTCTCCGCGGTCTCCCCCATCGACTCGGTGCCGTACAGCTGCTCCATCCTGGGGTTGACCAGCCGCCAGCCCAGAGCGGTGTCCTCCATCTGCTGTGGACCACGGGGACGAGGACGGTCGGGCTTGGACATCACCCAGGGGGCTCGGCTCATGGACTCCACCCCCGCGCCGATGCACAGCTCGGCGTCACCCACCATGATCGTGCGCGCGGCCTCGGCGACCGCCTCCAGCCCGCTGCCACAGAGCCGGTTGACGGTGCATCCGGCCACCTCCACGGGGAAGCCGGCCAGCAAGAGCGCCATGCGGGCGACGTTGCGGTTGTCCTCACCCGCCTGGTTCGTGCAGCCGCAGTAGACGTCCTCCAGCTCGCCCGGGTCCAGCCCGGCCCTGGCCACCACCCCGGCGAGCACCCCGGCGGCCAGGTCGTCCGGGCGCACAGAGGCCAGGACACCGCCGTAGCGACCGATCGGGGTGCGGACCGCCTCCGCGATCACAACCTCTGCCATGGCAACTCTCCCAGGAAACAGGTGCCTACCACATTGTCGGGCCCGCTGCGGTCAGGGCCCGGCCAGCGGGCGCGGGCCTCAGAGGTGGCCGGCCAGCCAGGAGTGGACCTCCCCGATGCGGGTGGCGGTGACCGTGAGGTGCCCGAGTGACGGCTCGAGGTGGGCCTCGGCCCCGGGAATGTGGGTCGCGAGCCAGGCCCCGTGGGCGGCGGGGACCATGAGGTCCTGCTCCCCCTGCCAGATCTGCACAGGGATCCTGATCGTGCCCACGTCGAAGCCCCAGGGGCTGAGAAAGGCCAGATCGTCGTCGGCCGACCCGGCGCCGCCCCGAGCCAACCCCTCCGCGGTCGAGGCGAAGAGAAACTCCCCGAACGAAGTTCCCATGGCGGCGGCATCCACCGGGCTGAGTACGGTGGCCATCTCTTGGGCGAGCTGGTCGGGGCCAGCCTCACGGAGGGCCTCGGCCATGGCGTCGGCGGACGCCAGCACCGCCGCCCGGTCTCCGGAGATCGCCGTCTGGAACTCCTGGACGTTGAGCTCGCCCATCCCCTCCACCCAGTTCAGCCCTTCCACCCCGTAGGGCGCGACCCCGGAGATGCTGGCGGCGGCCACCACCCGGTCGGGAAGGAGGGCAGCACAGGCGAGCGCGTGAGGACCCCCTCCGGAGACCCCCCAGGTGGCGAAGCGCCCGACCTTGAGGTGGTCGAGGACTGTCGCCACGTCCTCAACCACCTGGCCCACGCTCCGGCCCTCCAGGCGGTCGGACCCTCCGTACCCGGGCCGGGAGTGGCTGATCAGCCGGAGCCCTCGACTCAACGCGTCGTCCACCCACTCTGGAGCCAGAAGGCAGGACCCAGGCGTGCCGTGGTGGTAGTACACCACCGCGCCCCTGGGCTCCCCGGCGTCCATGACGTCGAGGTTGCGACCGTCCGGGGTCTGCACCCGGTGCCTTCTGTGTTCCATCTCCGCCTCCCGTGCCGGCCTCGTCAGCGTGGAGGGGATCATCGCAGGTCGCGCCGGCCACGCCGAGAGGTTGGGAGAATCCAACCCATGCCCGACAACCCCGGAGAGCGGCCGCCCTCGCGGCCTTGGCGGGAGCTGGGGGTGGTCGTCGCCGCGGTCACGGCGATAACCCTGCCCACCTTCCTGGTGGGGACCCTGGCGGTCCAGATCCGCGCGAGCATGCACTTTGGGGCCGCGGAGCTGGGGGTGGTGGTGGGCTTCTTTTACGCCGCGGCAGCTCTCGCCGCCGCCCCCTCCGGCAACTTGGCCGAGCGGATGGGGGGCACCCGACTGCTCCGCAACTCCGTGCTGGCCAGCGCGGTCAGCCTGCTCCTGGTGGCGGGGGTGGCCGGCAGCTGGCCCGAGCTGGCGGCGATCATGGTGCTCGCCGGGCTGGCGAGCTCAGCCGGGCAGGTTGGTTCCAACCTCTTCCTGGCGCGGCGCATCGCGCCCGCGCGCCAGGGGCTGGCCTTCGGGGTGAAGCAGGCGGCGGTTCCTCTGGCTGCACTTCTGGGAGGCCTCGCTGTGCCCGCCCTGGCCCTCACCGTGGGATGGCGATGGGCTTTCGCGGGCGCCGCCGCTCTGGCGCTGGTCTCAGCCGTGGCCCTGCCCCGGCCCCGTCTCACCTCGGCGCAGCGGCGGGCCGCCGCCCAGGCGCGTGGACCGCGGGAGCCCGCGGGGCCACTCATCGCTCTCGCCCTCGGCTTCGGCCTGGCCCTGACCGCCTGCTCCTCCCTGGGGGCGTTCTTGGTCACCTCAGCGGTGGCCGGCGGCGTGCCGGTGGGGATGGCGGGGCTGCTGGCTGCCCTGGCCAGCGGGACGGCGGTGGCGGTGCGGGTGGCGGTCGGCGCCCTGGCGGATCGGCGGCAGGGGCGACACCTGGTGTTCGTGGTCGGCATGATCGTCGTGGGGGCGGCCGGATTCTCCATGCTCAGCCTGGGGTCGACGCTGCAGCTGCCGGTGCTGCTTCTTCCCGGGGCGGTGCTGTCATTCGGGGTCGGCTGGGGGTGGAACGGCCTCTTCAATTACGCGGTGGTGAGGGCCCATCCGGCAGCCCCCGGTCGGGCCACGGGCATCACCCAGACAGGGGGCCGGGTGGGATCCGTCCTGGGCCCACTCCTCTTCGGCATACTGGCCGCCCACCTCGGATACGGGTGGGCCTGGGGGCTGGCAGCAGTGGAAGCTCTCTCCGGTGCGCTGGTACTCCTGGGGGCGCGCGGGATGCTCCTTAACCGACCGGCCCGGACAGTCCCGGGCTGAGGATTCCCGCCAGATTCAGCCCGTTGGGGGATGGCGGGAACTGGGCCTTTCACACCAACGGGCGATGACTGTACCCGGCGGCACTCCTAGCGTTCGCCCTGGACGGGCCGGACAGCCCGACCCGGTTGCCGCTTCAGTTCTGGGAGGTGCCAAGGAACATGGGACAAATCAAGTGGCCCACAGTCCTGCGACCACTCGGCGTTGCCGCCGGCGTGGTCCTCCTGCTGGCCGGATGCGGTGGAGCCGTGTCCAACCACCACACCACGACCGGCGGGGTGGTCACCTTCGCCGAGGGACCGAGCTCTCCGCCCAACTACATCTTCCCGCTGGAGCCTTCTGCGGACTTCAGCGTCACCAACCTCAGCCAGTTCTCCTACGTGATGTATCCGCCGCTCTACTGGTTCGGGAACAACGGGCAGCCCACCTTCAACCCCGCGCTCAGCATCGCCAACGCCCCCACCTTCTCCGCCGGGGACACCGTGGTCAACATCACCCTCAAGCACTGGCAGTGGTCCAACGGCCACCCGCTCACCTCCCGGGACGTCATCTTCTGGCTGAACCTGCTCAGCGCCGCGACCGACCCCAACTCCCCGGCCATCGGCTCGCAGAGCGCCCCTGGTCCGGGATGGGGCGCCGAGGTGCCCGGCGGGTTCCCCTTCAACCTGGTCAGCTATGCCGCCACCGGGACCTACTCCCTGCAGCTGCACCTCAACGCCGCCTACAACCCCACCTGGTTTCTGTACAACGAGCTGAGCCAGATAACCCCCATGCCCCAGGCGGCCTGGGATGAGCTCTCGTCCTCGGGGCCGGTGGGCAACTACGACGCGGCCGCCGAGACCCGGGTTCCCCTGTCCGGCACCAGCCCCGCCCAGTACGTCCCCCAGGACCCGGGCACGGCCACCAGCGGCGCTCTCGGGGTTGCCCAGTTCCTCAACTCGCAGTCCCAAGAGGTCGGCACATACTCCAGCAATCCTCTCTGGCAGGTGGTGGACGGCCCCTTCCGGATCGCGGACTACGCCTCCTCCGGATACGTCAAGTTCGTCCCCAACCGGGACTACTCGGGCTCGCCCAAGCCAACCATCTCAGCCTTCGTCGAGGAGCCGTTCACCTCGGACACCGCAGAGTTCGACGCCCTGGCGTCGGGCAGCCTGACGATGGGCTTCATCCCCAACCAGGACCTCTCCCAAAGGGCATCGCTGGAGCGCCGTTTCAACTACTCCTTCCAGCCCTGGTACAACTTCGGGTTCACCTACTTCCCGTACAACTTCACCAACCCCGCGGTGGGGCCGATCTTCCGCCAGCTCTACTTCCGCCAGGCCTTCCAATCGCTGGTCAACCAGACCCAGTACATCAAGGACTTCTACCTCGGGTACGCCACGGTGACGGACGGACCGGTGCCGACCTACCCGGCCCACAACCCGGACGAGAGCCCGCTTGAGGCCGGAACCCCACCCTACCCCTACAACCCCAGCCGGGCGGTGAGCCTGCTGCGGGACCACGGGTGGACCGTGGTCCCCGGCGGCACCAGCTACTGCTCCCGCCCGGGCGACGGGACCGGTGAATGTGGGCCGGGGATCTCCTCGGGAGAGAAGCTGCAGTTCAGCCTTCTCTACCAGAACGGGGTCGTGGTGCTCGCCAACCAGATGGAGGCCCTGCAGTCGGCGGCGCGCAGCGTGGCGGGGATCGATCTCACCCTCTCCACCGCCCCCTTCAGCCAGGTCCTGGCCACCGCCTTCAACGGTTGCACCATGGCCACTCCCTGCTCCGGATGGGAGCTGGCCAACTGGGGCGGCGGCTGGTCGTACGCCCCCGACTACCTGCCCACCGGGGGTGAGCTGTTCGGCTGCGGCAGCACCAGCAACGCCGGCGATTGGTGCAACGCCACCACCCAAGCCAACATCGCCGCCACCCACACCGCTCCCAACCAGGCGGCGGAGATTGCCGCCCTCTTCCGCTACCAGGACCAGCTGGCGCTGCAGCTCCCGGTGGTGTACACCCCGAGCGTCCCGATCGACAACGAGTTGGTGATGTACAAGAGCTCTCTCCAAGGGGTGCTGCCGCTCGACCCCTTCGGCAACATCTACCCGCAGATGTACCGGTTCTCGAGCTGACCGTCCCTCCCCCGCCCTTTAGTGCCCGCTCGCCCGCCCCCCTTGGCGGGCGAGCCTGGGGGCCCGGCCAGCTGGCCGGGCCCCCTTGCGGCCCGGGCCGGCGGCTCGAGCCGCAGCTGAGTCCGCGCGGTCGGTCGAGCATCTCGACGCTGGTGCGGGCCAGACGCGCCCGGAGGCTCAGACTCTCACTCCAGCTCACTGAGGAGGGCTGGAGCCAGCGCCGGATCGCCGCCCACCTCGGCTTGGCCCGCGCCACCGTCCGGGGATACCTCGTGGCAGCGCGGCGCGCGGGGCTGGACGCGGCCTTGGCCGCCGCCCTGCCCGAGGCGGAGCTGCTCACCCTCATCGAGGCGACACGCCGGCTTGAGCCCTCGGCCCGTCCGGTCGGTGAGAACTTCGCGGAGGCACTATGGGAGCTGAAGGCCGACCCTCGAGCCACCCTCCGGTCGGTCTGGCTGCACCTCGGGGTCCGCGAGCGCTGGGGGGAGTCGCTGGCGGAGTTCTCGCATCGCTACCGGGCCTGGCTGGCGCGCCAGCCGGAGCTGGTCCGGCTCCCAGACCGTGCCGGCCAGCGCTTGGTGACCGGCGTGATCCCCGTCCCAGGGACCAGGGACCGCGAGCTGGTGCTCTTCGCCGCCCAGGTGGGAGCCAGCGGACTGCTGCTGTTGGAGATGGGAGAGGGCCTCGGGGAGGATGGCTGGCGAGTCTTCGTGAGCAGAGCGCTCGTCCGGCTGGGTGGAAGGCCGCTGAGGGCGGTGCTGCCCGCGGCCCTCGCCGGCCACGTCTTCGCCCAGCGGGTTTCCGGGGAGGTCCTGGGTTGCCAGATCGCTCCCCCCGACCCCCCGGCCGAGCGGGTGTTGCTGGCGCGGCTGGAGAAGGTGCGCGGGGACAGCTGGCCGGCCGAGCTCACCGGCGAGAGCGTTCCCGGGGAGGGGGTCCTGAGGCGTTGGGAGGATGAGGTGAACAGGCCCGCGCTCCCAGGGCTGGGGCAGTCGAGCCGTGAGCTCTTCGAACGGTTGGACCGAGGTCGCCTGCGCCCGCTGCGCTTCGGGCCCGACTCCGAGTAGCGCCGGTCTGCCGCGGGACCGGTTCCCGCTATGGTCATCCGGTGGCCCCGACCTCAGGACCGGAGACGTCCAGCTCCGAGGTCCGCTTCCTCTACCCCGACCTCTCAACCGAGCTGGCCGGGGTGGCCCTGTTCCAGGAGGTCTTCTGGCCCCGCTCCGGCCCGGAGCTGACCCGCACCAGGGAGGGGTTCTCAATCGTGGTGCCCCGTCCCCCGGTGGACCGGATGGAATACCTCTTCGAGCTCCGCCACCAGGACGGCAGCCGGCAGCTGGTCTGCGACCCCGGCAATCCGAAACGGGCCCCATCCCCGTTCGGGGACAAGTCAGTCCTGGAGTTTCCCGAGTATCACGCCCCGGATTGGTCGAGGGTGGCCGCCTACCCCCGCGGGGAGTCGGTCGACCTGGAGTTCGCCTGTCCGGGGCTGAACCTTTCGATGCCTGCCCGGATCTGGTCCCCGGCGGGAGTCAGCTCCGACCGGCGCCTCCCCCTCTTGCTGGCATTCGACGGCCTGGAGTACGACCTCTACTCCCAGCTCACCCAGTTCTTCGACCACGAGGTGAACCGGGGAGACCTCCCCCTTTTTCGGGCGGCCCTCCTTCACCCGGTGCGGCGGGACCAGGACTACTCGGCGTCGCCGGGATTCACCAGGGTCCTCTCCGAAGAGGTGATCCCCCAGATCGAGCAGCTCATCCCCGTGCGGCCCGGCCCGGCCGGCCGGGTGGCGATGGGTGCCAGCCTGGGGGCGGTCGCCGCCCTGCACCTGCAGTGGGAGAGACCGGGGGCGGTGGGAGGGCTTCTGTTGCAGTCGGGCAGCTTCTTCAACCACCATTACTTCTCCCAGCAGCTGCCCTTCGACCCCGTGGAGCGGATCTGCATGTTCACCGAGCGCATCCACCAGGCTGCGGCCGCCGCCGCCCCCGTCCCCGCCGCCCTCACCTGTGGGGTGGTTGAGGGAACCCTCCTGGCCAGCACGGCGATGGCCAGCTCACTGGGTCGGCTCCGGTACTCAGCCGAAGTCCACCGGCTCCGCGACGCCCACAACTGGGTGGCTTGGCGGGACGCCTTCGACCCGCACCTCAAGGATCTCCTCATCCGCGTATTCGGATGAATCAGCTGTGAGAAGGGACGAGGCGTGGCTGGACGGGGGAGGCCTGGGCTGGCGGCGGGTGATCGCCCACGGCCACTACGGCCGCCCCTTCCTGTCCTTCCCGACCGACATGGGCGCGGCCACCGACTTCGAGGAGCGGGGGATGCTGGACTCGGTTGGGCAGCTGGTCGAGGAAGGCCGGGCAAAGATCTACTGTCTCGACAGCTTCGACCACTCCTCCTGGCGCAACCCCGAGCTGTCGCTGGAGCAGCGGGCCCGAGCCCACCTCGCCTTCGAGGCCTTCGTCGTGGACCAGGTGGTCCCCTTCATCCACCGAGATTGCGGGGGGCCGCAGGAGGTGGGGGTCTTGGGATTCAGCTTCGGGGCCTTCCACGCGGCCAACTTCTGCCTCCGCCGCGCCGACCTCTTCCCCCTCTCCCTCTGCTTCTCCGGGGTGTACGACGTCTCGGTGGTGGGAGGGGGCTGGGAGCGCGGCGACACCGCCTACTTCAACAACCCCATGGACTACATGCAGAACGCCGAGGGCGCCCACCTGGACTGGTTGCGCCGGCGCTGCCGGCTGCTGCTGGTGTGCGGGCAGGGAGCCTTCGAGGACACCACCGGGGCCCTCCAATCCACTCGGGACTTCGCCGCCCTGCTCCAGACCAAGGGCCTTTCCTGCGAGCTCGACCTCTGGGGCTGGGACGTGCCTCACGACTGGCCTTCCTGGAGGGCCCAGCTGGCCCACCACCTGCCCCGCTTCTGCTGACGGGCTCAGCTCGGAAGTTGGCCCCGGACTCCCTGCATGGTCTCCGTCGCCAGCAGCTCCACCACCGCCGCCAGTGACCCCGTGCGACGGTAGGCGGCCAGCTGGCGGTCGGCACTGGTCCCCTCCCGGCAGATCTGGTGCAGGTACTCCACCTGGGCTCTGGACCCCAGCTCGTCCACAACGTCGTCGACGAACTCCAGGAGCTCGACGGCCAGCTGGCGCATGGGCACCTCGGCGGCGCGGCCGAAGTCGATGAGCTGGCCGTCCAGCCCGTGGCGGAGAGCCCGCCACTTGTTCTCGGCGATGAGATTGGGCAGGTATTTGCGAAACCCCAGGTTCTGGCGGCGCAGCTTCACCAGCTTGGCGCAGATGGCCTGCACCAACCCCGCCAGGCAGACCACCTCCTCGACCCGGGTGGCGGCGTCGCAGACCCGGAACTCCAGGGTGGGGTAGAGGACATGGGGGCGCAGGTCCCACCAGATCTTCTTGCCGTTGTCGATGCAGCCGGTCCGGACCAGCAGCTCCAGGTAGTTCTCGAAGTCCTCCGGAGAGCTGAGCTCCGGCGGGATCCCGGTCCTCGGGAAGCGCGACCAGACCACGCTGCGGTAGCTCTTGAGACCGGTCTCCCGGCCCATCCAGAAGGGGCTTGAGGTGGAGATGGCGAGCAGGTGGGGGAGGAAGTAGCGGGCCTCGTTGGCCACCTCGATCCGCAGATCGGGGTCGGGGATGGCCACATGCACATGGAGCCCGAAGATCAGCAGTTCGCGGATCACGTCCTGCATCTCCTCCTCCAGCACCTTGTAGCGCTCCAGGCGGGTGACCTCCTGCTCCTGCCAGCGGGAGAACGGGTGGGTGCCGGCCGAGACGATCCGCAGGCCGTGCGGCTCCAAGAGGTCGCTCACCGCTGACCGCAGCCGCACCACCTCGCGGTGGACCTCCAGGACGTCGGAGCAGATGGGGGTCGCCACCTCCACCACCGACTGGAGCATCTCCGCCTTGACGTCGTCCCCGAGGCCGGGCCCGGCCTGCGCCAGGAGGGTCTCGATGTGGGATCGCAGGGCCCCCTCCCCATCCACGATCTGGAACTCCTCCTCCACCCCCAGGGTGAACCAGCGGGCGCTCACACGGCCCCCTCGACGACGAAGGCGGGGACCACGCTGCCCGCCCCCGCGGTGACGTTGAGGAGCGCGGACGAGGAGAGGCGGGTGAGGAGGCCGCCCACCCGCCCGTTGAAGAGGTAGGGGTCCATGTCCCGTCCCAGCTCCAGCTCCTGCACCGCATCCCCCACCGCCACCGGGTAGCGGTCGCGAGGGACGGGAATCGCCTCCTGGACCACGTACGACTGGCTGAGCCCGACGGTGACGGCCTGCTCCCACTCGCGACGGCTAACCGTCCAGCCCAGGATGACCCCCTTGCCCCCGTACTCGTCGTTTGGCTTGAGTACCATCTCGCGCTGGTGGCTGGCCACGTGGTCGAGCAGGTCCGGCACCCGGCGCCCGTGCCGCTCGGTGGCCCCCTCCTGGAGTTTCCGGGTCCAGGGGACGTGGCGGGCGATGGCCTGCCGCTGCCGGGGGGTGTAGAGGTGCTGCCAGCGCGGGTCAGAGAGCAGGGCCAGGCTCATCTTCTTGTGCAGGAGCTTGGCCCTGAAGGAGTTGACCACGCAGACGGCGCCCTCCAGGTAGGCGGTGCAGAGCGGCTCGGCCGCCTCTCCCTCGGCCAGGAGCTCCGCCTCCAGGACTCGGCGGTAGACCAGGTTCACCACCTCACCCGAGGGACCGTGCAGCTCGCCTCTTGAAAACGCCAGCTCCGCCGGCTGGCAGATGATCGCCGGAACCCCCCGCCGGAGGAAGGCCTCGCGGAAGAGCTCGAACTCACCAAGGGTGGGCAGGCCGGCCCAGTCCACGATCGCCACCCGGGGCGGGGCCGTTCCCCCCCACGCCCGGTAGGCGGCCAGCATCACCTCCAGCTGGCGCTCGGCGCAGCGCAGGGGGCGGAGCCTGAACCGCTCCCGCAGGCGGAGCATGGCGGGCATCTCCCAGAAGACCCGGCTCAACTCGTCTCCGTAGGCCATGCCCGCCGGCGACTCGGCGTTGTACTCGACGTAGCCGATCTGCGGGGCGGCGAAGCTGTCCAGCCGTGAGCTGGGCGAGGAATGGGGATAGCCGGGATCCGCCAGCGCCAGCCGCTCCTCCTCGGGTCGGAGGTCCAGCTCTCCTCGGATCCCCTCGTCGGCGAGCAGCGCCGCCTCCAGCCGGGAGAGGGCCCCGAAGACCGCCTGGGCGGCCAGCTGGGCCGTCCGGTACTCGTCCCTGTTGATCAGCTCTGGGCGCAGCGAGACGCACAGGGGGTGCTGGCCGAAGTACAGCCCGCGCTCGAGCTGGCCCTCCCGCAGCCGCCCCAGGCTGTCCGCCAGGAGCTGGGGCTCCTCCAGCTGACGGTCGTACAGCTGCCGGGCGCGCCGAGCCGGGGTGGTGCTCAAACGAAGCGCCACCAGCGGTGAGCGCCGCGCCAGGGCGGAGCCAGCTCGCCGGTCGCGTATCCGATCACCAGCTGGGTCATCTTGGAGAGGACCCAGTCGAAACCCGCCTCCTTGATGGAGAAACGGTCGAAGTCCGGGGCGGGGTTCAGGAAGTCGATGGCGTAGAGCACGCCGTCCCGGACAGCGAACTCCACGGTGTCCACGTCGTACCCCAGGGCGTCGGTCAGGGTGCGCGCCTGCACCGCTGCCAGCTCGCAGAGCGCGTGGGACGGCGGGTCGTCGGTGACATAGCGCTCCAAAAAGGGCCGGTGGGGGTCGTAGCGAAACACCAGGACCTCACCCCCGATGACGATGCAGCGGAGGTAGTCCTGCCACTGGATCCGCTCCTGCAGGATCATGGTCTTGGTCCCGGTCCGGTCGTAGGCCGAGATCAGCTCCTCTCGGGAGTCGATCATGTACACATCCCGCCAGCCCCCGCCGGTGTTGGGCTTGAGGACCGCGGGCAACCCGGTGTAAGCGAGGATTCCCTCCCAGTCCAGCGGATACTCCAGGTTGCGCAGGGAGCGCTGGGGCTCGATGTAGGGGATGTATTCCTTGTTGGGCAGGACCACCGTCCGGGGGACCGCCACCCCCAGGCGGCGCGCCAAGGTGCACTCGAAGAACTTCTCGTCCGCCTCCCACCAGAAGGGGTCGTTGATCACGGCGGTCCCCTGGAGGGCCGCGCTCTTGAGATAGGCGCGGTAGAAGGGGACCTCGTGGGAGATGCGGTCGACGATCACCTGGTAGCGCTGCCGGTCCTCAAGTTCGCGAGCCCCTCCCAGCCGGCACATCTCGGCCACGACCCCATGGGCCCGGCCTCGCTCGTTAACCAGCGAGATGAAGGGCTCGGGAAAGGTGTTCTCGACCCCGACCAAGAGCCCGACCCTGGCCTCCATCCTCGGTCCCCCTGCAACGGCTCCGGGCGCACTCTGGCACCGTCAGCGCCACCATAGGGGAGGGGGCGCCTGCTGGCAATAGGCAGGCCGGCCGAGGTTGACCGGGCCTACCCCTTGCACCCCGGCCCAGGGTGGGTCTATGGTATTGCCTACTCAAGTAGGGTGGAGTGCCACACCAGTGCCCTTTTCCGTTCGGATGCCAGCGACACCGCGGCCGTGAGGCGCGTCGGCGGCACCGGCGGGAGGCTCCGGGCGGCGCCACCCGGGAGCGGCGGGGCTGTCTCCCCGGCGGAGGACTGGGGCGCCCTATCGGGTGCCCGGGCGCAGCGACATGGAGGGACGGAGATGCGTAAAGCCCTGGTCTTGCCCCTGGTGGGGGTGATGGCGGTGGTTGCCGGTTGCGGCTCCACCGCCTCCACTGGAAAGGCGATCAAACCCGGGCCGATCAACATCGGGGTGATAGCCCCGTTCAGCGGGCCGGCGGCTGAGTTCGGCACCCTGATCTCCGCGCCCTGCTACGCCGCCAGCGACCTCATCAACCAGGCCGGAGGGATTCTGGGTCACAAGGTCCAGTGCACCCCCGTGGACGACACCGGGGACCCGGCTGACGCTGTTCCCAACGTGACCCGAGCCATCGCCACCATCTCCAACTTCGACCTCGCGGTGGGGTTGGAGACCAACACCGCCGCGACCACCGTGCCCCTGGTCAATCGCGCCCAGATCAACATGGTGACCACCAACGGGCTCACCAACTACGACACCACCACCGACAAGTACTTCTGGCGGCTCACCCCGGCCGACGACGCCAACGGAGCGGCGATGGTGCAGTACGCCTACAACCGGGGATACAAGCGGATCGCCGTGGTCTTCGAGAACAACTCCACCGACACCGGCAACACCCCAGGGATCGAGAAGGCGGCGGCCAAGCTGGGGGTGAAGCTGGTTACCAACACCACGATCCCCGCCGACGCCAGCTCCTACTCCAGCGTCGCCTCCACCGTGATCAGCCTGCACCCCCAGGCGATCATCTTCGACGCCGACCCCCAGTCCACCGCGACCTTCCTCTCCAACTACTCGCAGCTCACCGGGGGCAAGCTGCCCCCGATGATCACCGCCACCGACTCCCTGACCCCGGACTGGTACAACGCCGTCTCCGCGGCGGTGGGCACCGGCTTCATCTTCAACAAGGTGGACCTGGTCGGCTCCTACTTCAGCACCAGCACCCAGGCGTTCTACACCTACCGCAACGCCCTGCTGGCCAACCCCAAGACCCACGCCTTGGCCGACACCCTGGCCACGGTCGGGCCCCCCGCCTCGATCTACGACGGGATCAACATCATGGCCCTGGCCATGCTGATGGCCAAGAGCGCCGACCCCACCGTCTACAACGCCTACGTCAACGACGTGGTGACCCCCAAGGCGGGCGCGGTGGTGGTCGACACCTTCGCGGCCGGCAAGAAGGCCCTCAGCGAGGGAAAGAAGATCCAGTACGTGGGGGTCCTCGGCCCGGTCACCTTCAACAAGTACCACAACTTCGCCGGTGCCTTCGCGGCCGCCAGGTTCACCGGGTCGACCACCTCGGTCAACGCGGCGATCATGCCCGGGTCGGAGATCTCTAAGCTGCTCGGCTAGTTCCTGACTCTTGCCGGGGGCGGGCCGGGCCCGCCCCCGGCTCATCTACAAGGAGGCCTTGGTGCATCTGCTGGTCCAATCCATCGGGTTCGGTGTCGCCGCCGGGGCAGTGCTGGCGCTGGGGGCGGTCGGCTTCACCCTCCAGTTCGGGATCAGCAACGTCCTCAACATCAGCTATGGGTCTCTGATGAGCGTGGGTGCCTTCCTGGGGCTCTTCATGCTGGGTCTGGGCTTGAACATCTGGCTGGTGATGGTGATCGGCGGACTGGCGGTGGGCGCCTGCTCGGTCGTCCTCAACCGGGGGCTCATCACCCCACTGGTGCGCAAGGGGATGGCCCCCTTCGGCCTGGTGATCGTCACCGTCTCCGCCGGGATCGTCCTGGAGTATGTGATCGTGGCTGTGGCCGGGCCCGCCACCCAGACCTACGGGAACCGCAGCGGGGCCACCCTCAACTTCCTGGGATGGACCCTGACCACCGCCCAGGTGGTGATCTTCGCCATCACCGTGGTCCTCATGCTGGGCCTGCACCTGCTCCTGACCCGCACCCAGCTGGGAAGGGCGATGCGGGCCACCTCCGCCAATCGAACCCTGGCTCGCAGCTGCGGCATCGCCACCTCCCGGATCAGCGACATCGCCTGGTTCATGTCAGGGACCTTCTGCGGGATGGCGGGCATCGCCCTGGCCATCACCATCGAGTCCTTCGACTTCACCCTTGGATCGATCTTCCTCATCCCCATGATCGCCGCGGCGGTGCTGGGCGGGGTCGGTCAGCCCTACGGGGCGATGATCGGTGGGATGGTGGTGGGGATCGTGAGCTCGGTCTCCTCCGCCTACTGGGACCCCGCCTATCAGAGCGTGGTCGCCTTCGGGATCATCATCGTGATGCTTCTGGTCAGGCCGCGCGGGCTATTCGGCAGCGCGACCGCCACCCGCAAGCTGCTGGCATGAGAGGAGCGGCAGGAAGCCGGACTAGGAGGGCGCGCCATCACCGGGCTTGAGTTCTACGCCGTCGTTCTCCTGGTCTACCTGGGCACCGACCTCCTGGCGGCCTGGGGGCTGAACCTGGAGTTCGGGGTCTCCGGGGTGGCCAACCTCGCCTACATCGTGGTGATCGCCGCCGGCGCCTACACGTACGGGATCCTCACGCTCGGTCCGGACACCGGGAACGGAGGCTTCCAGCAGTACGTCCTGGGCTACCGGCTGCCCTTCTTCGTGGCCGTGATCGCCGCCGCCGTGGCCGGCGCGGTGGTGGGTGTGCTGATCGGGGTGACCGGGCTGAAACGCATCCGCCAGGACTACCAGGCGATGGTCATGCTGGTGATCTCGATCATGGCCGCCACGGTCATCGGGGCCGCGCCCAGCTTCCTCGGCGGCGAGCCAGGGCTGAGCCTGATCCCCAATCCCTTCGCCAATCTGAGTCCGGCCACCGGCGACTGGGCCTACGTGGCCATGGTGGCCTTCGCCTGCGTGGTCGGCTACCTGGTGATGCGCCGCTTCACCAGCGGGCCCATGGGGAGAGCGCTCCGGGCCATGCGCGACGACGAGCACGCCGCCGCCGCCATGGGCTTCAGCATAGTCAAGATGCGGCTCCTCACCCAGGCGGTGGGGGGGGCTTTCGGTGGGGTGAGCGGCGCCCTGCTGGTCGCCTTCATCGGGGGCTGGTCACCGGGTGCGTGGGCCTACGTGGAGACCCTGGCCCTGCTTACCGCGGTGATCGTCGGGGGGATGGGCAACGACTTCGGGGTGAGCCTCGGGACCTTCGTGATCGCGGTCCTTCTCCTCCAGGGGGTTCAGTTCCTGCCCCAGATCCGCTCCCATACCGGCCTCACCGAGGCCATCGGCTGGATGACCCTGGGGATCCTGACGATAGCCTTCCTGTGGCTCCGACCTCAGGGGGTGTTCCGAGAACGACGCCCCCGATACGGACAACCGGCGGTGGGCAACGCCGGCGGCGGCGAGGTGGCGGAGGGCCACGGTTGAGCTCCACTCCCGCGGGCGGTCCGGGCTCGGCCCCCGTCGCCGAGGCATTGGCGGGCACGAGCAAGAGCGGCGCCGGGGACGGCCCCATCCTGAGGGTCGCCAGCCTCTCCCGCCAGTACGGGGGGGTGCGGGCTGTGGATGGGGTGTCCTTCGAGCTCCTACCGGGCACCATCACCGGGATCATTGGCCCCAATGGCGCCGGGAAGTCGACGGTGCTCACGGTAGTCAGCGGCTTCATCTCCCCGAGCGCCGGCACCATCGAGTTCCTGGGGCGGGACGTCACCCGGCTGCCCATGCACCGCAGAGCCCAGATGGGGCTGGTGCGCACGTTCCAGATAGCCCGAGTCTTCGAGGGGCTCACAGCCATCGAGAACCTCATGGTGGCCGTCCCCCAGCAGCGATCCCTCACCCCGATGGGACTGCTGCGGGGCAAGCGCTACTGGCGGTCCGAGGAGCAGGAGATTCTGGAGCGGGCCTGGACGCTCATGAACACCTTCGGGATGGCGGACAAGGCCAATGAGAAGGCGGGGCGGCTGAGCGGGGGTCAGCGGCGAGCGGTGGAGATCATGCGAGCGCTGATGATGCGCCCCAAGCTCCTCCTGGTGGATGAGCCCATGGCCGGCCTGAACCCCAAGCTGAGCCGCGAGCTGGAGGACGTCTTCCTTTCCCTGCGTGAGCAAGGACTCAGCATTTTGATCATCGAGCACGAGCTGGACACGGTGGAGCGGATCTGCTCCGAGGTGCTGGTCATGGCCTGGGGCAAGGTGATCGCTCGAGGCGAGATGGCGGAGCTCCGGACCCGCAAGGAGGTTCAGGACGCCTATGTCGTCGGCTGAGACGCCCGCCCTGGAGGTGAGGAACCTGGTCGCCGGGTATGGCGACTATCCCGTGGTGGACGGGGTCAGCCTGACCGTTCCCCATGGACAGGTGGTGGCGGTCGCGGGCCCCAATGGAGCCGGCAAGAGCACCCTGCTCAAGGCGATGCTGGGCCTGGTCCGGATCCTCTCCGGGAGCGTCCTGCTCGAGGGCGAGGACGTCACCGGTGCCCCGCTGGAACGTCTGGCCCGGCTGGGGGTCGGATATGTGCCCCAACTGGACGATGTCTTCGACTCCCTGAAGGTGATCGAGAACCTGGAGATGGGTGGGTACCTCTGCGATCGAGCCGAGCGCCAGCGGCGCATCGAGCAGGTGCTGGAGATCTTCCCAGTCCTGCGCGGCAAGCTCCACCGCTATGCGGAGACCCTGAGCGGCGGCGAGCGCAAGATGACCGCCATCGCTCGGGTCCTGATGCTGGATCCCAAGGTCCTCGTCCTGGACGAGCCCACGGCCAGCCTCAGCCCGGAGATGTCCCGGGTGGTGCTGGAGGAGCAGGTCAGGCCCCTCAGCCGCCTGGGCAAGTCGGTGCTGCTCGTGGAGCAGAAGGCGGTGGCGGCGCTGGAGGTCGCGGACTGGGCCTGCCTTCTGGTGCGGGGGAAGGTGGAGGTGTCGGCGCCCGCCGCCGAGGTGCTCGCCGATCCCAACATGCGGGAGATCTTCCTGGGGCGGGCTCCCGCCGCCGCGGCCGAGGTGGCCGGCCCGGAGTGAACGGGGCCGACGCTTTCCTGGAGGCGCTGCGCAGCCACGGGGTGGACACCCTCTTCGGCCTCCCCGGGTCGACCGAAGCACCGCTCCTCGAGGCTCTGCGCCAGGCAGGGGACATCCGCTATGTGCTCAGCCTCCACGAGGGCGTGGCCACGGCGATGGCCGACGGCTACGCCAGGGCCTCGGGACGGCCCGCGGTCGTCGGCCTGCACACCACCGTGGGGACGATGAACGGCATGAGCCAGCTGTTCAACGCCGCCAGGGATGGAGTCCCTGTGGTGATGACCGCGGGTCATAAGGACCGGACGGTGCTGGCGGAGGACGGCTTCTGCTCCTTCCCGGACCTGGCAGCCCTTCTCCGCCCCTTCACCAAGCGCTCGCATCAGACCCTCTCCGCCGAGCAGATCGGACCCGACCTGGCAAGGGCGCTGACCGCGGCCACCGCGCCTCCCGCCGGGCCGACCTTCCTGGCGGTTCCCGAGGACCTCATGGCGGCTCCCCTGGAGCGGCCCCTCAAGGCTGCCCAACTCCCCGGCGTGGCTCACCGGTTCCCGCCCGCCTGTGACCCGGCGCAGCTCGAGGCGGCTGCCCGGCTCCTGCTCTCCGCCCGCCGCCCGCTCATGGTCCTGGGCACCGCGGCGGCCTCAGCTGCTGAGCCGGCCCGCCAGCTCGCCCAGGAGCTGGGTATGGCGGTGGTGGTGGCGGAGCTCACCGACCTGGCCCGGGCCACCTACCCCACCGACTCACCGGAGTTCCTCGGAGCCTATGGGGACCAGGAGGAGGCCCTCGAGGGATGCGACTTGGTGCTGGCGGCGGGGTGCCGGATGTTCTACCCCTTCTCCGCCCGGCTGCGTCCGCGCTGGCCGGCCGGAGCGCGCCTCCTCCACGTGCATCCCGACCCCAGCCTGCTGGGGGTCAACCTGCCCACGGAGCTGGCCGTGGCCGCCGAACCCAGCGGCTTCCTTGAGGGAGTCCTCCGAGCTTGCCGAGCGCTGGGGCCAGGCCCAGGGGCGGCACCCGAGGGTCGGAGCTGGTTGGACGAGCTGGCACGGAAGAGGGCGGCGTCGCTGGGCCGGGAGCTGGATGCCTCTCGCGGCCACGCCCCCACGGCGGTGGCGGACCTGGCTGCGGAGCTCAAGCGAGTGGTGCCAGTCGGCTCCCTCCTGGTGGAGGAGGGGGTCCGAGCCTCGCGCCTCATCCTCCGCCACCTGGGGATCCCCCGCGAGGGCGAGCTCTGGCGGAGCAGCGGGGGGGCGCTGGGCTGGGGCCTGCCGGCGGCCGTGGGGGCGAAGCTGGCCCAGCCGGACCGGCCGGTGGTTCTCCTGGTCGGGGACGGGACCCTGCACTTCTCGGTGCAGGCGCTCTGGACCGCGGTCGCCGAGAAGGCGGGGTTGGTGGCGGTGGTCCTGGACAACGGCGGCTATCTGGCGGTGAAGCGCGCCATCGAGAACATGCTTGGAGTGGCGGAGGACCCGCGAGAGCATCCCGGGACCGAGCTGCCGGGGATCGACCACCTGGCCGCCGCCCGGGCGTACGGAGCGCGGGCCGTCGCCGCAACCAGCGCCTCCGAGGTGTCCGAGGCGGTGCGGGAAGGATTGGCGGAGGGCGGGGTCCATGTGGTGGTGGCACCGGTCGCCCGGATCCGCCCCTAGGCGGGAAGGAGGAAGGCGGATGTTCGGAGTCGATTGGAGGCTGTCAGAGCGCCGCTACCAGTTCTCGGAGGAGACCGACTTCCGAGTGCCGCTGGCGGACGGCAACCACCTCCAGGGGGTGCTCTTCCGGCCCCGCTCGACCGAGCCGGTCCCCGTCCTGCTCAGCGTCCACGCCTACAACAACGAGTACCAGACGGCGCCCATCCAACCCGCTGGATTCGGCTACCAGCGGGGCTGGATCGAAGCCGGCGATCCCACCTTCTTCGCCCGGAGGGGGTACGCCCATGCCATCCTCAACGTGCGCGGAATCGGCGCCTCTAGCGGCGAGTTCCAGGCCATGGGCCGGCGCGAGGTGCTGGACGTGGCCGAGGCGATCGAGTGGCTCGCGGCCCAGCCGTGGTGCAGTGGCCAGGTGGGGATGTTCGGGGTCTCCTACTTCGCCTCCATCCAGATCCACGTGGCGATGCTGCGCCCACCGTCGCTGCGGGCCATCTTCGCCCCCTTTGGGCTCACGGACTTCTACCGGGACATGTGGTACCACGGAGGGATCCTCAACCACCGGTTCCTGCTCCAGTGGAAGGACAAGTTCGACAACGTCCGCTACCAGAGCGTGGTTCGTCGGGAGCTGGGCGAGGAGGCCTACCGCGCGGCGGTGGCCAGAGCGCTGGCCGACGAGGAGATCGCCGAGGTGCCGCAGTTGGTGGAGGCGCTGCGCGACCCGGTGGGCGGAAATGGGCTGGTCGCCGACATCGTGCTGCAGCCGTTGGACTGCCCTTTCCATGAGGAGAGGCGGGTCGACTACCGAGCCACGGAGGTTCCCGCCTACCTGGGAGCGTGCTGGGGGCTCTTCGGCCTCCACCTTCCCGCGGCCTTCCGCAGTTTCGAGAGCTGGCGCGGTCCCAAGAAGCTCCTGGTCGGGCCGGCGCTCTACCTCGATCGCCCCTTCTACCAGCTGCACCTGGAGGCCCTCAGGTGGTTCGACCACTGGCTGCTGGGCAACGACACGGGGTTCATGGAGGAGGCGCCGATCAGGCTCTTCCTACCGGGCGCGGACACTTGGCTGGAGGCGGCCAGCTGGCCGCTGGCGCAGACGAGGTGGACTCCCTTCCTGCTCCATGAGCAGGGCCTCCTGTCCGAGCACGAGCTCTGGCCCGGCGAGCATTCCACAGGGTTCGAGGACTCGCCGTTCGGCCATGGTGAGGCGGTCTTCCTCTCCCCGCCGCTGGTGGAGGAGACCGACGTCCTCGGCCCGATGACGCTGGACCTGCACCTGAGCACCACTGACCGCGAGGCCCTGGTGTTCGCCTCCGTCTTTGATCGCTTCCCCGACGGCAGGGAGGAGGAGCTGACGCGAGGATGGCTACGGGCCAGCTCCGCGGAGCTGGACCCCCAGCGCTCCAGCCCTTGGCGGCCCGAGCCGCTGCTCAGGACACGCCGACCTCTGGAGCCCGGTGAGGTCTACCGCCTGCAGGTCGCCCTGGCCCCGGGTGCCCGCCGGATGCGGCCGGGGGAGCGGCTGGGCCTGCGCATCAAGGCCGCGGACGACGAGCATCCGCCGGACGCCATCCGCGGCGCCGGGTACGGGCATCTTCAGCGGTCCACCGCCGCCCGACTCCGGGTCCACCACAGTGAGTCCCACCCCTCGGTCCTCCACGTCCCGGTGGTCAGGGGCAACGTGCTGGGCACCTTCCTCTCCGGCGGCCAACTCCCGCCGGCGGTGGGTCCGCTGCCCATGGCCAAGTTCCGCCAGCCGAAGGGAGCGGCGGGGAGTGGCCCGGGGTCCGCATCGTGACCGCACCACTGGGGCTGATGCTCCACACCGGGGACATGCCCTACCGTGAGATCGAGCGATACGCCCAGGAGGCGGAGCGGGTCGGGTACCAGCAGCTCCTGCTCACCGAGGAGTCGGGGAAGGAGGCCTTTTCGCTGCTCGCGGTCTTGGCCGGGAAAACCAGCCGGATCCGGCTGGGCACCGGGATCGTGAGCTTCTACACCAGGACCCCGACCCTCCTGGCCATGGCGGCCCGCTCCCTCTCCGAGCTCTCCGGCGGTCGCTTCGGGCCGCTGGGACTGGGGACCGGCGGGATCGGCTTCATGCGGCGGGGCCACGGGGTGGAGCTGGAGCTGCCGGTGGCGCGGGCCAGGGAGTCCGTGGAGATCGTGCGCAGTCTCCTCAACGAGCCCCGCACCAGCTATCCGGGACGCTGGTTCAAGGTGGACGACTTCCATCTGCGCGAGGGGCCGCTCCCCCACGGCCATGGGGTCGACATCTGGCTGGCGGCCCTCGGGCCCCAGATGGCGACCATGGCCGGGAAGGTGGCCGACGGGCTCATCACCAACTGGCTGATTCCCGAGTCGCTGGCCGAATTTCGTCACCTGGTGGCCGCCGGGGCGGCCAAGTCCGGGCGCGACCCCGGCCAGGTCGCCATGGCCAGCCTCACCATGGTCTGCGCGGACCCCGGCGACGAGGAGGCGGTCATGGCGGCCCGACGCGGGGTGGCCTTCTACTGCGCGAGTCCCCACTACCACCACATCGCTGATCTCGCCGGGCTCAGGGGGGACGCGGAACGGGTCTTCGAGGCCTGGGAGGCGCGAGAGTTCGACCGCGCCGCTCACCTGGTGAGCGACCGGCTGCTCGAGCGGTTCACCCTCGCGGGTTCTGACCAGGACTCCAGCCTCCGCCTGCGCTGGATGATGGACGAGGGGGTGATGCCGGTCATCTACCCGCTGCCCCGCCGCTCCCGGATGGTGGAGGACCACTTCTCGATCCTCCAGCGAGCCAGATCCTGGGCCGGGGAGTGACCTTGGACGGGGTGGTCCCCTTCCCGGCCCGCGAGGCGGCCCGCTACCGCCGCCTTGGCTACTGGGAGGGCCGCCCCCTCTGGGACGCGTTCGAGGAGTGCTTCGCCACCTTCGGGCCCAGCCCGGCAGTCATGTCCCAGGGCGAGGTGTGGACCTTCTCCGAGCTGGCGGCAGGGACCGAACGGCTGGCGCTCAACCTCCTGGACCTGGGGGTGGGGCCGCGGGCCCCGGTCGTGGTGCAATTGCCCAACAGCGTGGAGTTCGTCCTGCTGTACTTCGCCCTGCAACGGCTGGGGGCGATCCCGCTGCTCGCGCTTCCCGGGCACCGGGAATACGAGATCGGCCACTACGTGAGATTCATCGAGGCCGTCGCGTACGCCGCCCCATCCCGCCTGGGAGAGCTGGACTGCCTCGCCCTGGCGGCCCAGCTGCGGACCCAGGGCCCGGGCCTCCGGTTGATGCTGGTCCAGGGGGCCACCCCCGGTGACGAGGGGGTGGTGGGGATCCGCCAGCTGCTGGACCGCGAGCCACGTTCCGCCCCCGGAGCCCTGCGCCGTCTGGAGATCGACCCCACTGATCCCTGTGTCTTCCAGCTCTCGGGAGGCACCACCGGGATCCCCAAGGTGATCCCCCGGACCCACAACGACTACCTCTACAACAGCCGCCTCATCGCTGGGGTGAACGACATCCGCGCGTCTGATCGGCTGCTGGTGGCCGCTCCGATCGGACACAACTTCCCCCTGGCGTCGCCGGGCATCCAGGGATTCTTCCTCAATGGGGCCGCCGCCGTGCTGGCCCCCAGTGCCCGCACCGAGGTGGCCCTTTCCCTCATCGAGCGTCATGGCGTGACCCATTTGGAGGTGGTGCCCGCCATGATCCTGTCCTGGCTGGCCGAGGAGGGCCCTGCTCGATTCCGCCTGGACTCGGTGCGGGTGGTGAACAGCGGGGGCCAGAAGTTTCAGCCCGAGACCAAGCGCCGCACCGAGGCGGCCTTTCCCAAAGCCAAGGTCCAGGAGGTCTTCGGGATGGCGGAGGGGCTCCTGATGATCACCCGCCTCGACGACCCGCAGGAGGTGAGGTGGGAGACTGCCGGGCGGCCGATCTGCCCGGATGACGAGGTTCGCCTGGTGGACGAAGATGGCCAGGACGTCCCAGATGGCGAGATCGGCGAGCTGATCTGCCGGGGCCCCTACACCCTTCGGGGCTACTACCGGGCGCCGGAGGCCAATCGCCGCTCCTTCACCCCGGAGGGGTTCTACTGCTCGGGGGACCTGCTCCGCCGCCACCCTTCGGGCAACTACGTCGTGGAGGGTCGAAAGAAGGACCTCATCAACCGGGGCGGGGAGAAGATCAGCGCCGAGGAGGTGGAGGACATGCTCCTCGGCCATCCCGAGGTGGCCAACGTGGCCTGCGTTCCCATCCCCGACCCCATCCTAGGAGAGCGGATGTGCGCCTTCGTCCAGCCGCTCGGAAGGAGAGCGCCTTCCCTGGAGGAGCTCACCTCTTTGCTCCGGGAGCGGGGCCTCGCCCGCTTCAAGCACCCGGAACGGCTGGAGGTGGTGGCCGAGCTGCCGCTCTCCCCGTTCGGCAAGGTTCAGAAGTCTGTCCTGGCGCGGCGCGCCGCCGAGCTCGCCGGACGGCCAACGGAGGCAACCCAGCTATGATCATCGACGCCTATTCCCACGTCTGCCCGGCCCGGCTCACGGACGCCATCGGCCGGGAGTATCCCAGCGCAGAGGCGGCGGCCCTGGACGGCAAACCGCTCCTCCGGGACGCCGACGAGCGCATCCGCTTCATGGACGAGGTCGGGGTGGACGTCCAGGTGCTGGTGCTGGTCCGGCCGCCTATGTGGCTGGGCATGCCTTCCGAGGTGATGTACCGGATGATGCGCGAGGCCCATCTGGGCATCGCCGCCATGGTCGAGGAGCATCCCGACCGCTTCATCGGCACCGCGGTGGCGCCCACCTGCGACGACCGGGTGCTCGAGGAGCTGCGCTTCGCCTGGGACGAGCTGGGGCTGGTGGGCGCCGAGATCTTCTCCAACGTTGAGGGTCAGCCGCTGGACTCGCCCCATATGTGGCCCTTGTACGAGGAGGCGGAGCGCCGGTCGATGCCGCTCTGGATCCACCCGCAGCACACCTCCTATCTATACCCCTGGATCAAGGAGTCTCTTCTAGACAGGAGCCTGGGCTGGCCCTTCGACACCTCTCTGGCGATGCTCCGGCTGGTCTACGGAGGGGTGATGGAGAGGTTCCCCAACCTGCGGATCATCACCCACCACCTGGGCGGGATGATCCCCTACTACGGCGCCCGGCTGGCGTCCTTTGACACCGAGATCGCCGAGTACCGCAGCCGCAACCTCACCGGCGGCCCGGACGTGGCCCTCAGCGCCCCGGTGACCGAGTACCTGCGCCGCTTCTACAACGACACCTCGATCAACTACAGCCCCGCCACCCTCAGCTGCGGGCTGGACTTCTTCGGGGGCGAGCACGTGCTCTTCGGGACCGACTTCCCCATGGGCTCGCTGGACGGCGGAGCCGGCACCAGGGAGGCGCTGCGCGCCATCCAGGACTGCCCGCTCACACCCGAGGTGAGGAGCCAGCTCCTGGAGGGAAACGCCCGCCGGCTGCTCCTGGAGGCAGCTCCCGCGATCCGGGCCCTGCGATGAGGCCCGCGACCACACGCCAGCGGCGGCCATATCATGATGGGGCCGCAGTGGGAGCCGGAAAGGCTGCGCCGGACCTCGGGGAGGAACATGGGGCCTATGGCCAGCGATAGCGCCAGGGTAGCCGAGGAGCTCGTGCGCCTCGGCTTCTCCAGCTACGAGGCCCGCACCTACCTGGGGCTGCTGCTGGCGGGGGAGAGCACCGGATACAAGATCTCCAACCAGACCGGTGTGCCCCAGCCGAAGGTTTACGAGACACTTCGGCGGCTGGTCGACGAGGGTGCCGCCATCCAGGTGAACGCCCGCCCCGCCCGCTACGCCGCGGTGCCCCCGCCCGAACTCCTGAGCCGGCTGGAGCGAGACTTCCGCCGCCGGCTGGAGCAGGCGCGCTCTGGGCTGGACGAGCTGCCGACGTCGGAAGACGGGGTGGGAAGCCTCTTGGTCAGCAGGCTCTCCAGCATCGCCACCGCCCTCGAGCGCACGCGGGAGGCGATCGAGGGGGCGAGGGTCAGGGTCTACCTCCACGCCGGTCGGGAGGAGCTCCGCCCCCTGGCACCAGCTGTGAGCCAGGCTGCGGCCCGTGGGGTGGAGTTCGTGCTGGTGCACTTCGGCTCGTTGCCCTTCCCCACCCCGCCGGGGCGGGCAGTCCGCCATGCCAGCACCGAGGGGGCCGTGTACTCCTCGCGAGCGGTGCGGCACCTGGCAGCGGTGGTGGACTCCCGATGGGGGCTGTGGGTGCTGGCGCGCAAGGGCCAGCCGGACCAGGGCTTCTGCGCCGAGAGCCCCCTCCTGGCCAGCCTGGTGAAGACCTACATCCGCCACGACCTCTTCGTCCAGCGCATTTACTCCGACTTCCCCAGTGAGCTCGAGGAGCAGTACGGCCCAGGGCTGCTCAGCCTGACGGAATTCTCCGGGGAGGACCCTTCTGAGGAGGTCCTCGAGGAGACGGCCGACCGGGTGGGCTGACCGGGAAAGCTACCCACCGAGGTAGGTATCCTTGGGGGGTGCGCCCTGGCGGATCGGGCGCGCTATCAGAGGAGTGCCAAAGCCCATGCCGCTCGACGGAGTAGTCCCCTTCCCCGCGGAGTTCCAGCAGCGCTACCGAGCACGGGGATACTGGGAGGACCGGTCCATGGACCAGGTCTTCCGCGAGGCCTTTGAGCGCCACGGCGACCGCATCGCCTTGGTCTTCGGGGAGGAGAGCATCAGCTACCGCGAGCTCGCGGCCCGGTCGGAGAGGCTGGCCAGCTACCTGTGGGCCGAGGGCCTGAGACCGCTGGACCGGGTGGTGGTCCACCTCCCCAACTCTCCGGCCTTCGTCTACCTGCACTTCGCCCTGCAGCGGATCGGAGTGCTGCCGATCATGGCCCTGGCCGCCCACCGCCGGTACGAGATCGACCACTACGTGCGGCTGGCGGAGGCCACCGCCTACTTCGGAACCGACCCGGGACTGGCTGGCGAGATCCGGGAGCTGCACCCCGGCCTGCGGCTGCTGCTGACCGGCGACGAGCTCCTGCATCCCCCCTCCGCCCCTCCGGCCCCAGCTTTGGATGTCGACCCCACCGATCCCTGTGTGCTGCTCCTCTCCGGGGGCACAACGGGGATCCCCAAGCTGATCCCCCGCACCCACAACGATTACGTCTACAACACCAAGGCGGCGTGCAGGGCTCAGGAGATCTCCGCGGACACGGTGCAGCTGTGCGTGCTCCCCCTGGCCCACAACTACCCCCTTGCCTGCCCCGGCATCCAGGGGGTCTTCCTCAATGGGGGGAGGGTCATCCTGGGCTCGAGCAGCCGGCCCGAGCACGTGCTGCCCCTCATAGAGCGGCACCGGGTGACCCACGTGGGTGGGGTGCCCGCTCTCTACATCCGCTGGCTGGCCGACCGCCTGGCGGAGAGCTCTGACCTCTCCTCGGTGCTTCTGTTGCAGTCGGGCGGCCAGCGGCTGCAGCCGGAGCTCCGCCGGCAGCTGGCCCGCACCTTCCCCAATGCTTTCGTGCAGGAGAACTTCGGCATGAGCGAAGGGACACTGTTCTTCACACGGAAGACCGACCCCGAAGAGGTCCGGATGGAGACCGTGGGGGTGCCGGTGTGCCCCGACGACGAGGTCCGGCTCACCGATGAGGAGGGCCGGGAGGTCGCCCCGGGAGAGGTCGGGGAGCTGACGGTGAGAGGGCCGTACACCCTGAGGGGCTACTACCGGGCCGAGGACTACAACCAGCGGGTGTTCACCCCCGATGGCTTCTATCGCTCTGGGGACCTGATGCGCCAGCACCCCTCCGGCGCCTACCTGGTGGAGGGCCGGATCAAGGACCTCATCAACCGCGGGGGCGAGAAGATCAGTGCCGAGGAGGTGGAGAACCTCATCCTCACGCACCCTGGAGTCCGCAACGTGGCCTGCATCCCCCTCCCGGACCCGGTTCTCGGGGAGCGGATGTGCGCCTGTGTGATCCTCAAGGAGGGGGCCGAGCTTGACCTGGGAGGGCTCTCGACCCACCTGATGGACCTCGGGCTCGCCAAGTTCAAGCTTCCCGAGAGGGTGGAGGTGGTCGACGAGTTCCCCCTCTCCACCTTCGGCAAGGTCTCGAAGAAGCAGCTGGCGGACCGGTTCGCCTCCCCGGGGGCCTGAGCTCAGCCAACCTCGGGGGCCGCTTCCTCCTCTTCCCCGAAGAGCAGGCGCCGGGAGTTGGTGTAGAGGATCTTGCGCTTCACCTCCTCCGGCAGTTCGATCTCCTGGAAGTCCCGCAGCCAGCGCTGGGCGGTCATCACCGGGGCGTCGGTGCCGAACAGCACCCGATCGGGGAATATCCCCTTGGCGTACTTCCAGACGGTTTCCGGGATGTACTTGGGCGACCACCCGGAGAGCTCCAGGTAGCAGTTGCGCCGGATCCAAGTGACCGAGATCGCCTGGTTGACCCAGGGGAATCCGAAGTGGGCCAGGATCAGGCGGAGGTTGGGGAAGTCCAGGGCCACCTCGTCCAGGTGGGTGGGGTCCCCGTACTGCATCCGGCCACCTGACTGGTTGTGCCCGGTGTGGACCAGGACCGGGATTCCCAGCTCCTCGGCCTTGGCCCAGAGGGGATAGTGAGCACGGTCGTTGGGATAGAAGTGCTGGGTCGGGGGGTGGAGCTTGAGGCCGCGCATGCCCAGGTCCCGGACGGCGTGCTCCAGCTCCTCGATCGCCAGCTGATGCTTGTTGGGGTCGACGCTGGCGAAGCCCACGAAGCGGTCGGGGCGCTGGGCCACCAGGTCGGCAACCATCTCATTGGGGACCTTCCAGCCGTGGGTTGTCTCGCAGTCGAAGGCCAGGAGTGCGGCCAGCTCCACCCCGGCCTCGTCCATGGAGCGGACCATGTCGTCCACGGTGATCGGCTTGCCGTCAAAGTTGAAGGTCTTACGGGCGTGGCCCCAGAACCACTCCGGGGTCACCGCCAGCACCTCCTCGGTGTACGGGTGCACGTGGATGTCAATCGATTTCAAGGCCTGCTCCCCAACTTCCCCTTCGATTCACTGCAACTTGGCCGTCAGGTAGAGGCACTGTAGCCGCCGTCCACCACCACCACCTCACCTGTCACGAACCGGGTGCCCTCGATCAGCGCCACCACCACCTCGGCCACGTCGTCTGCCGTCGCCACCCTGCGCATGGGGGTGTGGGCAGCTCGCCGCTGCATCAGCCGGTCGTAATCCTGCCCCAAGGTTTGCTCCATCCACTCCCCCAGCACCCATCCGGGAGCGACGGCGTTGACCCGGATCGCCGGCGCCAGCGCCCGAGCCAGGGTCCGGGTTAGATTGGCGACCGCGGCCTTGCTGGCGGCATACGGGAGGGGCTGGGCGCTGGGGCGCAGCCCGGCAATGCTCGACATGTTGACCACCGCCGCCCGCTCCGACAGGCGCAGCATCGGCAGGACCGCCCGGGTCACCTGGAAGAGGCCGCGCACGTTGACGGCGAAGACGCGGTCCCACTCCTCGAGCGCCACACCGTCCAGATCCTCCGGGGGAGCCTCGATGGTTACCCCGGCATTGTTGACCAGGGCGTCCAGCCTCCCGAACTCCCGCTCCACGGCCCCGGACATCGCGCGCACCTCCAGCTCCTGGCTGACGTCGGCGCGCACCACGAGGGCCCGGGCTCCCTGCTCGCGGACCAGCTCGGCCGCCTCCTGGGCAGGGCCCTCGGCTCGGCTGTAGTTGATGGCCACGTCGTACCCCAGACGGGCGAGGGCGACGGCGCTGGCCCGCCCCATCCCCCTGGAACCTCCGGTCACCAGCGCCGCCTTCCGGGTCCCGCTCACTGGCGGCCCTCCCCGGAGCCGAGGTCCAGCGACGCGCCGTTGAGGCTGACCTCGAGAGTGGTCGGCACCTCCACCTTGAACGTCTGGCTGGCATGGCACGCACGCTCGGCATGGCGGCAGAGCTCGGCCACCTGGGCCGGCGCTGCCGGGCTTTCCACCCGGAGCTGGAACGAGACCTGTTGAAAAGCCCCCGGCGGACCTCCCAGGTCGTACTTGTCGGCCAGGCTGAAGTTGGCCCGAACGTCCGCCTCCGCCGCCAGGATCTCCACTCCGTACAAGGGCGAAAACTTCGCCACCTGGGTGAGCATTCAGAACGCCGCTCCGGCCAGCAGGTACTGCAGGGGCCGGGGTGCTGAACCCGTCCCTCCCCCCTCCGGGGGCTCATCGGACTCCAGGGTGAAGGTGCCGACCCTCCCCACCATGTGCAGGTCCCGATCGATGTGCGCCACCGCTCGCTGGGTGATCACGGGCCGAACCTCAGCTTCCTCCCTGGTTAGGCGGTAGGCGGCCCGCATCCGCTCCGGGTCGACGATGGGACGATCACTCATCGGATGCACCTCCGAGGTGGCGCCAGACCTTCTCCGGCGTGAATGGCGGGTCAACCAGCCCCGCCCCTATAGGGCTGAGGGCGTCGGCCACGGCGTTGGCGACGGCTGCCGGGATGGCGATGCATCCGCTCTCGGCCACCCCCTTGGTCCCCAAGGGGCTCAGGGGCGAGCGGGTGGGACGGAATTCCGTCACGATCTCCGTCCGGATGTCTGGCAGGGTGGGGACGGCGTAGCTCAGGAAGCTCTCGGTCAGCGCCTGGCCCTCGGGATCGTGGAGCACCTCTTCGAACAGCGCCGCCGCGAGCCCCTGGACGGTGGAGCCGATCACCTGGCCCTCGGCCAGGAGCGGGTTGACGACGATCCCGGCATCGTCAACCGCCACCAGCCGGTCCACCTCGACCCAACCGGTCTCCGGATCCAGCTGCACGGTGGCGACGCAGGCCGAAGAGCCGAAGGCCAGGCCGGGAAGGGTGAACCGGCCGTCGCCCCGGAGTTCGGGAAGGTCGTCTGAGGTATGGCCCCGCGCCGCGGCCTCCAGCTCCTCGAGGCCCACTCCCTCTCCCCCGGTGGACGGCACCACCCTGCCTCCCTTCCACTCCAGGCGCTCTTCCGGGACGTCCAGGAGGTGAGCCGCCCAGATGAGGCAGCGGCGCCGGAGCTCCTCCAGGGCGAGGAGAACAGCCGAGCCGCCGACCGTCACCGAGCGACTGCCGAAGGTGCCGACGCCCAGTGGAACCTCGCGGGAGTCCCCGGAACGCACCTCGATGCGGCTGGGCTCCACCCCCATGGCGTCCGCGGCGATCTGGGCAAACGTGGTGGCGTGGCCCTGGCCGTGATCGCTCGAGCCGGGCAGGAGGACGATTCGACCGCCCTCACCCAGCACCGCCGCCGCGGTCTCCCAAGCGCTGTTCCCGCTGGACTCGACGGCCAGCGCCAGTCCCACTCCCCGCAACCTCCCTTGGGAGCGTTCCCGATCTCGCAGCTGGATCGCGGCGCCCCACGACGAGAGCTCCAGGGCGCGATCCAGGAGGCCGGGGTAGTCCCCGGAGTCGTACTCGGTGCCGAGAACTGTGCGGTAGGGGAAGTCGGAGGCCGCCACCAGGTTGCGGCGCCGGATCTCCACCGGGTCCAGGTGCAGCCGGGCCGCGGCCAGGTCCACCAGCCGCTCGATGAAGTAGGCGGCCTCGGGACGCCCCGCACCCCGGTAGGGCCCTGTCGGGACCTTGTTGGTGGCCACTCCGACAACTGACACCTCTGCCGCAGGGATCCGGTAGGCGCCCGTGGCCAGGCTGGTGGCGGTCAGCGACACGACCGAGGTGTGCCCCAGGTGGTAGGCTCCGGCGTCCGCTAGGAGCTGGAGACGCAGCCCTCGGAAGGAGCCGTCCCCGCCCAGGCAGAGCTGGGCGTCCGCGTCCATCCCCCGGCCCTGGTAGGCGGCCAGGAAGTTCTCCGAGCGGGTTTCCACCCACTTCACGGGGCGCCCGGAGCGGAGCGCCAGGAAGACCGCCACCAGATGCTCCGGTGCCAGCCCTCCCTTGCTCCCGAAAGCGCCCCCGACATCCGGGACCACCACCTGGACCCGCTCCTGCTCCCACCCCAGGAGCTGGGCCAGCTGCACACGGGGACGGTGGGGATCCTGCGACGAGCACCAGAGGGTGAGCCGCGTGGCGTCCTCGGAGGCCACCGCCAGGCAGCCGCGCGGCTCCATCGGCGCCGCCTGCAGCCGGGGGATGGCGAAGCTTGCGGAGACCACCACCTCCGCGGCGGAGAAGGCGTCATCCACCGCACCGCCCGAGCGCTTCCAGCGGAAGAGGACGTTGTCGGGGACCGTGGAGTGGACGGCGGGCCCACCGGAGAGTGCGGCCCTGATGCCCCCCACCGCCGGGAGAGCCTCCAGGTCCAACCCCACCAGGTCGCAGGCGTCCTCGGCCACGGCGCGGGAGTCAGCCAGGACCGCGGCCACCGGCTCGCCCTGGAAGCGCGCCTCCTCCCAGGCGAGCACCGGCATGGGAACCGGGGCCAGGACGAAGTCTGGTGGCAGCGGGATCGTGCTGAGGGGCAGGTGCCGCAGCGATTGCGGAAGGTCCGCAGCTGTGACCACGGCCTGGACCCCGGGGACGGCCAGAGCTCTAGCCGGATCCACTCCCCGGATCCGGCAATGCGGGAGCGGTGAGCGGACGAAGGCCACAAAGGCGCACCCCGCAGCGGGAAGATCGTCAAGGTAGGCACCGTGCCCGGTGATCAGCGGCTGATCCTCACGGCGTCGCTCTGGACGGCCGACCCAAGTTCCCGTCAACTCAATGGCACTCCGACTCTCCCGGGGAAGCGCCGGTCAGGCCACGGTGGGGCCGACGAGAACCTACCGACGCTGGTGAGTAGGATTTTACGGCCAACGGACCCCGCGAATGGTGTGCCGGGAGCGACGTCGCCCGGGCCGGCTTCAGGGGGCCTGGTGCTGGGGACCGGCCCAAGACGAGGGCCGGCGCCCCGGTTCCTCTCGCAGGGAGCGCAGAGCCCGGCGGCCATCGCTGCCGGGCAGGAGCAGGTTGGTCATCAGCTCCACCGTCATCAGCAGCAGCAGGTACACCGTCTCCCCGGGGAAAATGAGGGCCGCGCCCGCCCACACGAGGGACTCTGCCAGCGGCCCGATGAGCCAGGCGCTGCGCAGCTCACGGGCGCTGGCGTTGGCTACTGCGAACTTCCAGCCCAGCCCGGGAAAGTGGAAGGATGGCCGGGGGTGGAGTCCAGCCAGCCGCAGCCGGACGTAGTGCGACCCCTCGTGGGCCACCAGAGCCACCACCAGGGTGAGCCAGAGTACCGTCACCGCCCGTCCCTCCCCCAGGAGACCGGGTGCCGCATGAGCTCTCCTCCTAACCCCAGGTTAGGACGAAGCTGGAGGTGGCGCGGCCGGGGAATTGCGGGCCCGGCTGGATGAGACCACCTGCGGACCGATCGCTCCGGAGCCTGGTCCCGACGGTGCCGGTTACTCCGCGGCCGATCGCTTCTAGTCGCGGCAGCTGACCCGGTGGCCCAGTGCCAGGGGATGTCCGTTCGGCCCGACGTTGCTCCCCACGATGTCCACCACCTGCCCCGAGTGGGCGTCCAGCGCCACCAGGAAGAAGGCCATCCGCCCGCTGTCCCGGAAGCAGGGGCCGCCCGGGGGCCCGCCCGACACCGCCCTGAGCCCCCAGGGAGGGATCGCGTCGAACACCCAGCAGGGATTGCAGGACAGCTTCCGGGACCCGTCGGAATACGAGAGCAGGGCGGCTCGATCCAGGGCCCAGCCCGGGCCGAGGTGGACCTCCGCCGCTGCCCGAGCGTCGGTGAAGCTGTCCAGCCTGGGTGCCGGACCAGAAGGTGGCCCCACGCGAACGCTGGCCGCGGCGAACTGGCGCTGGGTGAGTCCGAGGACCGTGGGCTGCCCTGGCCGCGAGATCAGGAGGTAGAGGCCGAGCGCGGCGCATGCGGCAAGCAGGCCGGGCACCATCCGCATAAGCGCGCCTCTCGGCCAGGTGTCGCTCACGCCCCCCACTCCAGGGACTTTGACGGCGGTGCCGTGAACTTCATGGTCCCGCAGATTCTGGGCCCGCACCTGTGCCGAAGCAGGCCCGCGGACGCGACCGTCGAGCGGGACCGGGGAGCATCCGACGGGCCATCAGAGGCGGCCTGGGCCCGCCATCGCACCATCTCTTCTCGGACAAGCTCCCACCCCGGCCCGGCCCCTCGCGGCATGGCTCGGTCAGGAAGTCCCTTTCGCCAGCCTGAGCTGCCGCGCCAGCTCCTCCAGCGCCCCCAGGTGGCCGTCCACACCTCCGAGACCGGCCCCCATCGTGTTAACCGAGACGTGGCTCGCTCCAGCGCTCTCCCAGGCACCCATCTCGTCCACCAGCCGGTCCAGCTCACCGGAGCGCAAGGTCACCCGCCCGTCCATGCCCAGGCTCTCGGGGTCCCGGCCGGCGCCCTCCGCACCGGCTGAGACTTCCGCGCGCGCCTCATCAAGTCGGGGCCCCGGCGGCACCTGCGGAAACCAGCCGTCCCCCAGGCGGCCCGCCCGTCTCAGGGCGGGGGCGGTCTGCGCTCCGAACCAGACGGGAATGGGCCGCTGCAGGGGTGCGGGTGCCAGCCCGGCACCCGTGACCCGCTCGAAACGGCCTCGGTGGGTGACGGTACCGCCTCCCCAGAGTTCACGCAGCAGGGGGACCTGCTCCTCGAGCATCGCGCCGCGAGCATGGAACGGCTTGCCCAGTGCCTCGTATTCGACGGCGTTCCAGCCCAGCCCGACCCCCAGCCTGAGGCGGCCGCCGCAGAGGAGGTCCACCTCGGCAGCCTGCTTGGCGACCAGGGCGGTCTGCCGCTGGGGCAGGATGATGATCCCCGTCACCAGCTCCAGGGAGCAGATGGCCGACAGGTGTCCGAACAGCACCAGCGGTTCGTGGAACGTGGTGTGGATGTCATACGGACCGCTCCAACCCTCATGGACGGAGGGGTCCGCGCCCAGAACGTGGTCATAGGCGAGCAGGTGCTGGAACCCCAGCCGCTCCACCCCGGTGGCATAGGCCCGGACGTCCTCCGCCCGTGAGCCGATCTCAGTCTGTGGAAAGACCACGCCTACCCTCACGCCATTCTGTCTACCACACCGGCCCCCCGGCGTGCCGGCGCTGGGCCCGGCTAGACTCCCGCAGAGTGCACGCCAACCAAGGGGAGAGATGTGGTGCGTGGTTTCAAGAGCTTCCTGCTCCGCGGCAACTTGGTCGACCTGGCCATCGGCTTCGTTATCGGCGCGGCCTTTACCGCCCTCATCCAAGCCTTGGTGAAGGGATTGATCACTCCCTTGCTGGCCGCCCTCGCCGGCCAGCCCAACTTTTCGGCGCTCTACTTCACCCTTAACCACTCCCGATTCCTCTATGGGAGCGTGGTCAACGCCCTGCTCAGCTTCGTCCTGGTGGCGGCGGTTCTGTACTTTCTGGTGGTGCTGCCGTTCGAGTCGCTCCTGGCTCGGCTCCGCCCGGCGTCCGTGGCCCCCACCAAGACCTGCCCGGAGTGCCTCAGCGCGATTCCCCTGGAAGCTCGGCGCTGCGCCTATTGCACCAGCACACAGGCCAGCCCTGCCTGACAGCGGTACATGGTGCCGGCCAGGGCTTCGTTCGAGGGCTGATCAGGGCCAGCTACCGGCTACTCCCGCACGGGGCCACTGAACGGCGGGTCGGGCCGCCCACGACCAAGGGTAGGCGATGGACGGCGGGCCTCACCGCCAGTGCTGCGGTGCCCGGAGTGGGCTCATTCCCAGAGCGACCCGGGTAGCTGCCCCTTAGTCTCGGAACCGCCCCTGGTCAGGTGCGCCCTGAGGCTTCCCATCAGACTCCAGGCAGGACCTCGAAGCCTGGGGCGAGCGCCCCGGGGCGACTCCACCGCCTCAACCGGTAGGCCGTCTCGTCGAGGGCGGGGCGAGCCAGCCCGGCGCATCGACACGCACGGGCGACGGGCCGACCAGTGCCGTCAGGTCAGCCTCAAGGCGCTCGAGCTCTTTGGTCCCGATCTTCTGCTTCCACTTGTCACGCAGTTCGTCGAAGACGGCTTCTCCTGCTCGCATGACTTCGAAGCCGAGCGCCGTGACCTCGAGGCGTTTCCGACGGACGTCGAGCGGATCAGGCTCCCGCGCCACGTAGCCGCGCTCCTCGAGAACCGCCACCGTCTTTGCCGCCGCTTGCTTGGAGACCGACAGACGGCGACCCAGTTCCGAAGCGTTGTCGGCGCCCGCCGCGATGGCCCGCATTGTGAAGTCATGGACGGGGCGCACGTCTTCGTATCCGCGCTTGGTGAGCTCCACGATCGCATCGTCTACCAGGGCTCGGAACCCTCCGAGAAGGAGCAGGGCGAGATCGGCGCCCGAGCGTGACATGGAGTGGATCGTAAGGCAGACACCTTGACAAGGTCAACCTAGTTGTCTATTATGTGGACAACTAGGTTGACGATTGCAGGGAGATTGGCATGACCTTGATTGCCGAGCGGGCGACACTGACCGGAGTCACGCACCATTACGCCAAGGTCAACGGGACCGAGCTGCACTACGTGGCGGCGGGCACTGAAGGAACTCCGGTTCTGCTGGTCCATGGCTTTCCCGAGACCTGGTGGACCTTCCGCCAGCTCATCCCCCTGCTTGCCGCCAGCCACCGTGTTTATGCCGTAGACCTGCGCGGGTTCGGTGACTCCGACCATGGGTCAGACGACTACGGAAGCAAGTCCGCCGCCGATGACCTGCACCTTCTGATTGGAGAGCTCGAAGTTGGCCCAGTGCACCTCACCGGTCAGGACATCAGCGGGACAACTGTCGTGCGTCTCGCCGCCACGCACCCCGAAGATGTGCTCGGCCTGACTGCCATCGAGATGGGCCTACCCGGGTTCGGCCTGGAGATGCTGGCCGACGTCACACGCGGGGGCACCTGGTACATCGGCGTCCTTGCCGCCCCCGGGATCCCCGAGATACTCCTCGCCGGTCGCGAGCGCGAGTTCCTTGGTCGGGTCGCCTTTCGGGCTACGAGCGCGACCGCGGGAGCGATCACCGACACCGACATCGACGAATTCGTCCGCGCCTACTCTCGTCCCAATGGCTGGTGCGGAGCGGTCGGCCTCTATCAGTCCATGCTCCAAGAAGGCGCCGAGATCAGGGCCCTCGTATTGGACCACAAGCTGAAGGTCCCGGTTCTGGCGATCGGAGCTGCGGGCGGCGAGTTCACCTTCGCAACGATGAGCCAGGTCAGTTCCAGTCCTGTCCGATCGGTGATTCTCGCAGGCGTCGGCCACTACGCAGCCCTGGAGGCACCCGACCAGGTGGCGCACGCTCTTCTCGACTTCTTCAGCTTTGTTGACGCCAGCTGAACAGTGGGTCTGCCTCCGGGACCACCCACCCGAACCTGCGAATTCGAAAGCGCTCCGACAGCTCGCCCGCAGGGTACGTCCGGCCGTCGAGCTGGCGCCATCGGGCGCCCGAAGGCTCCGGACGGGCGGGCAGCTCCCCCACCCCCGCTGTGCCAGCTCCTACGTAGGCGTAAGTCTGGACTAGTGAGAGGCGCTGGGTGCGGGCTCGCCCTTTACCCGTGGCCGTGAGCCGTGGAGCGAGAGAAGGGTGTTCAGCCTGCGAGCTTCTGCCGGGTGGTGAGCTGCCGCCTCCAGCACGCACCTCTCGACCCAGATCCCTTGGCTCATCAGGCTTTCTCACCACCGCTACCGCCTCGCCTTGGCGGTTCGTTGCAATATCAGGATCGGAGATCGCCCGATGGGCCAGAGGGCCCTCAAAGTCGATCTGTGATCCCATCTCACAGCTGCGGTGGCGCCGAGTCCGGCCAGAGCCGTCGGGATCGGCCACCACCACCCCTCGGCCCGCAAGCAACGCTCGACCTCCTGGGTGGAATTCGCCTCAGGTTTTCGCTCGAGCAGCCCGAGCGCCGGGCGGCCCGACCGGTCCGATTGTGCGGCTGACAATCCACGCATGCTTTCCGACCTGCCGGATGCGAGCGAACCCAAACTCCTCGAAAAGCTCGACGGTCCCGCTGAACAGGAAGCGCCCCTGGGCCTCGCGGCCCGCGGTCGTCTCGGAGATCGCCTCGACAAGCCCGCCACCTTCAGCCGCGATCTCGGCGAGAGCGCCCTCAAGCGCGGCTCGGGCGACTCCCAGTGCACGATGGTGCTTGTCGACAAAGATGCAGGCGATCCGCCACCTCGCCTCGGGTGGCGGATCTTTCGCATACTCGCGGGCGTGCTTCAGGTGAAGCTCGTCCGGACTGCCGTATTGGCACCAGCCCTGGACCTTACCGTACGCGTCGATAGCCAGCGCGGCCTGCGCCCGACCCTCTCGGACGAGCTGCTCTTTGAGCGTTCGCGGATCGCTCACGCCACGTCGGTACTCGACGTGGTTGGGAGCGCACCAGCACCCGCCGTAGATGCCGTTGTTGCGCTCCACGAGGTCGGCGAATGCGTCCCAGGTGGCTGCTTCGAGCCGGGCAATCGTGTAGGACCCAGCGGTCGCTGCTGCCGATCGGTCGCTCTCAGGCACTGGCGACACGGTGCAAGAGGTCGGCCAGCTCGGGCGGTGCTCCCTGTCCTGGGAGAGAGAGCGCGACGGGTCGGTGGCCCAGGTCCCGGAGGGGTGGAACGACACCGTCCCAGGCGGACCCGTCGAGCCAGAGACCGGCACTGAGAAGGATGTCCGTCATTTTACTAATCCGAGCGTTGGTAAGCCGACACGTTAGAGGATGTAGCGGAGGTCAGGGGCATAGAAGAAGCGGCGGATGGTGTCCGGGAGCTTCTGCAGTCGGCGCAGGGAACTGAGAACAAGGCTTTGGAACTGGGCGGGGTCCGTGACCACGTGACGACCAACTCGGTGGTTCTTCACATGCCGCCACACCCATCCGTCGGGGTTGAGTTCCGGGGAGTAGGGCGGCAGGTAGAACAGCCGGAGCTGGCCGTTGGTCTGCTCGATGAAGTCCTTGACCATGCGGGCCTTGTGGGTCGGGTGGTTGTCCACGATCAGGAACACGGGCCGATCTTGGTTGTGAATGAGCCGGCGCAAGAAGTCCAGAAAGACCGTGGCGGTCATCCGTTGCGGGGTCACCATGAAGCGGAGCTGCCCCTTGGCGGAGACCGCTGAGATCAGGTTCATCCCGAAGCGGCTGCCAGTGGTGCGGACGACCGGAGCCTCGCCTCGCGGTGCCCAGCTGGCACCGCTGTGGTGGTCGGAGCGGATCCCGGCTTCATCTCCGAAGTAGATCACCGCTCCTTCCCGCTTGGCCAGCTTCTGGATGGCCGGGTACTCCTCCTCCCGCCACCTCTGCACCGCCGCCGGATCCTGCTGGTAGGCCCGGAACAGCGGTCGCTGGGGACTCAATCCCAAACGTCGCAACATCCTGCCCACCGCGGACTCACTGAGGCTGACCCCAAATTCGCGCCAGATCAACTCCTGAATCATCGCGCGCGTCCAGAGCGCAAATGGGAAGCGCAGCTGCAAGGGGTTCTTGCTGGTGATGGTGCGCACCAGCCGCTGCATCTCCTTGGGACCGAGCTTGCTGGGCCGTCCCGGCACCGGTTGGGCCTCCAAGGACGCCATTCCGCCCTTGCGAAACCGGCCCAGCCATTCATAGATCACCGAGCGGTGGAAACCAAGAGCCTTGATGACCAGCTCCGGGCTCTCCCCATCCCAGACCACTCGCTCTACCGCACGCTGACGAATCTCCGCCAGGGTGGCATGGGAAAGTGCCCGCCCATCGCGACTCCGGTCCATCCCCCAAGTCTACCAAAGGTCGCCTTACTTACGCTCGCCTTAGTAGGTAGGCGGCCGAGGCACCTATGCTCCTGACGAGCCGCAGTTGTGGCGCCGCCCTGTGACGCCTCGGGACCGGTCCTCGGTCGGACAAAGGAATTGAGTTGCGGGATCGCCTGATGTCGATGGTCCGGTGGGCAACGGGCGGATGGCCCTATCACACCACGGCCGCCGCTCGCAGCGAAGCGCCGCTTGCCCTGCCCATCGACTGGGAGACGAAGCCCGGCGAGCAGGTGGCCACCCTGCACCGCGAAATGGCAGTGGGGATGGGATTCCAGTACCAGGAGCTGACCGGGTTCGACCAGAAGGTGTCCCTCCTAATCACGACCATTGGCGTCCTGCTCGGCCTGGGACTTGCCGGTGCCAGCTCACTCGGTACGAGCAGTCTCGCCCACGGGTTCTTCGCCACCGGGCTCCTGCTTCTCGTGATAGGTCTCGTCACAGGGATAGCCGGGTACCGCCCGCGGCACGTGGAGGCCGTGCCCTCGCCCGCGGGCCTGTTCCCGGCGTCCATCGACGACAGCTCAAACCTGATCCTGGGATCGGAGATCGAGGGCATGGCCATCGCCTTCACAGAGAATCAAACGGTGCGGGGAGTGAAGCTGGCCTACCTCACGTTGACCCTGCGTCTGTTGGTCTTCGGAGCGGCACTACTGGCGCTGGGGTACGGGACCGGGATCTCGGGTACACTGCGGTAGACATGGCACCCAATCGTCCGACCCCAACCCCTACGGAGTCGCACGCCGAGCAGGGTCAGGTCACGCTTACCCCGGCCCAGGTCCAGCAAGCCTTGGCGCGCCGTGAGAAGGTGCGGCAGCTCATCGGAGTCATGGAGAAGGGCTTCAGCCCTCCAAGTCGTGAGGAGTTCCGCGAGCAGCTCGCTCGTCAGGCGTTGAGCCATAACGAGTAGCGGCGGAGCAGTTTGATCCTCGACTGAGGAACCGACTTCACTGAGTGGTAGGGCTGGGTCCGACCTACGGGATCTGAGCACGACCACCCGATCCAGACCTTGGGTCCTGCCTGCCCGAGAAGGCCCGAGCGGCGACGAACTTTCGCTCTGCCAGGGGCTGGTCGGCACCGGAGCCGAGCGCCACCGTTGGGGTGCAAACCAGCGAAGTACTCCCTGGCAGCGCGCCCCGATAGCGCCAACCCCTCGACGTAGGGCTCGGCGCGACCCTTCGGAGTGGCCCAGGTCGCCGAGGCAGCAGCGGCGCCTCGTGGGCCAGCCAGCAAGACTCAGATGATCGAGTCAATGCCTTCCACCACCGTCGCCCTTGCCAGGGCAGTCGCGATCTTCCGGACCGTCTGCGGAGCCACCGGTCGCCCTCTCAGAGCCGCTGTGACCGTGGGCGCACTGATCCCAGCGGCGCGGGCGAGGTCACAGTTCGCCCAGCCTCTGCGGGCCATGTCGTGACGGAGCCGCTCCGGGGTGTAGGCGGCACCGCTGGATGAGGATACAGGCGCCGGGGTCCTCCAAGAGCCGCACGACGAGTGGCTGGACGGCATCAGCGCCACTTCTCCCAGACCTCCATGGCCCAGCTCTCAGGCGACAGCCAGCAACTCCTCACCAACCCCCTCACCGCCAGGCTCGCGGCTCGATGAACTTCTCTTGACACTGACCCAGCTTCCCAACTTGCCACCAACTGAAGGTACCTGGCGCACCGGGGACACGTTAGTTTGGGTTCCGTAGGTGGCGTCCAGCTTGAGCTTGCGTAACTCCACTCGCCGCCCTGGCCACAAGCTAGTAGGGTGTAGCCCTCCTGGCCGCCTATAGGAAGATGTGGACTCCGCAAGCGGTTCCGAGACGCCGCCAGCCGTGACCCAGCTGCTCCGGCTTGCCAGCAGCGACTCCCGAGTAGCGGATCTCTACGCCGCCCACTTCCCCCAGCTGGTCGCCCTAGCCACCCTGCTGGCTGGGGGGGCGTCTGGCGGCGAGGAGATAGCCCAGGAGACGTTTCTTATCGCACTGCGGCTGGAGCGCCAGAGCCCTGGGTACCTCAGAGATCCGGCCTGGCCCTGGCTACGGCTCACTGCCGCCCGTCTGGCTAGCCGATGGCGCCGGCGATACCAGGCGCGCTTGGCGGCCCTGGGTCTGTGGGCGGAGAACTTGGCCACTACCGAGCGGCTGCCGGACGAGTCCGTCGACCTCATGCGGGCGGTCAGCAGGCTCCCGTGGAGGATGCGCGTTTGTACCGTACTGGCCTACGTCGAGGACCAAAGGACGGCGTCGATCGCTGAAGCCCTTGGATGCTCCGTGAAGAACGTGGAGTTCGCCCTGCGCGAGGGGCGGCGTCGCCTGAGGAAGGACCTCGGCGAGAGCTATGGCCTGCAGTGAGACAAGGAGAGTCGATGAGCGAACACTTGGATGATCAGCGACTGCGACTCAGGTTCCACAAGCTGGCGGACGAGATCGCGGAGGGGGTCCGTCCGCGGGAGTTGATGGCACCTTCGCGCTCCCCTGTGGCCCTGCTCTCTCGAGGAGCGGCATGGCGGAGGGCCAGCCGGCGAAGGCTCACCCGGCGCGGCGGTGTGGTGGTGGCAGCTGGCGTAGTCGTGTTGAGCGCGGGAGCTGCCTACGCCGCGTCGAGGATCGTCACGGTGCCGATCAACGTGATTGTCACCGGGCCGAATGGGCAGGGACTTCCGTCCCCCCTACCGTCCGGGGTCCAGGTGGTCCCGGGAATTCCACAGGTGGTGACCTTTGCCCAGGCGCAGGCAGCTGTACCCTACCCGATCTTGGTCCTGCCCCCGTCTCTGGCGACACCCGAGCAGTGGCAGGTGATCCCTCCGACCCGCACCGCGAGCGGCGGACCCGTGTCGCCGGACGAAGTGATGGAGCCACAGGTCTACGCGGTCTACCAACTGGCCAGCGGGGCCACGGTGGACGTGGGCGAGTATCCCGGGCGTCCTGGCGTCCCCATGTCCTTCTACGTCAAGTGGTACGGCGCCAGCTATGTCCACCACGTCACCTTCGACGGCTACCAGCTGGTGTACGACGACCTCGTGGGTAGCGCGGCGGACGTATACATGGTCGAGTTCAAGACGTCGAGCGGGCTGGAAGTTAGCTTGGGGCCCGCTCCACCTCTCTCGGATCCCACAGGCGCTCTCCCATCGGTGAGCCTCTCCCAGTTCGAAGCGCTCGTGGCAGCGCTCTCGCCCTCCTTTACGGCACCCGGTTCGCCGGCCACGTCCTCTCCCCAGGCAAGTCCCACGTCGTCCGGTCCGGTCGCTCCGACTGCGACTCCGTAGGGACTGTCCTCCCGGCGGGCCGGCGCCGTGCGGCGCCGGCCCGCTCTCCTTCCGATGACCGGCCTCGTGGAACGGCTGGTCTCGCTGATCCGGCACATCTGGGGGAGCCCCCTCAGCTATCGGCAAGCTCGGAGAGCAAGCCGCCGGCGGGCGCGATCGCGCTCTTCTGGAGCGTGCAGACAGAAATGGGCTTCCCCGCCACGACCGCGGTACCAGTCCGGGCGCGCATTCCAGCAACCCGCGCCAAGTCGCGGTTCCCCCACCCCTGAAGTGCCAGCTCGTACCTGACCGGAAGTTTGGGCCACTGGGGGTTGCGGGCAGGGCTGCTCTTTACCGGCGCCCGTCAGGGACGGAGCGGGAGACGGGTCTCGAACCCGCGACCTTCTGCTTGGGAAGCAGACGCTCTACCAACTGAGCTACTCCCGCCCGGCCAGCGAGTATACCGTGACGGTGTGTTAGCTTCAGGGAGGCCCGCCACCTGGAGAGAACATCCATGATCACCGCATTCCTACTCATCAATGCCGAGCGCGAGCACCTCGGGTCCTTGGGGCCGAGGCTGGCGGCCTGCCCTGGGGTGGTCGAGGTCTACACCACCACCGGAGAGGTTGACTTCATCGCCAAGCTGGCGGTGGCAGACCTCGAGGAGCTGGCGGCCGTCGTGCATGACCGACTGGCGGAGATGGAGGGGATCGCCGCCACCTCCACCCATCTAGCGATGCGGCGGTACAACCCGGAGGAGATCAGCGCCGCCTACGACCTCGGGGTGGACTGAGCTCTCAGAGCCCGGCGGCCCCCACCAGGTGCCCGATCCCCGCCGTCACCGCCATGGCCAGCGATCCGCCCACGAGCACCCGGATCGCCCCCCGCCTCCAACCGGCGCCTCCCGCCAATGCGCCCAGGGCCCCCAGCACCCCGAGGGCCACCAATGCCACCGCGGCCAACACGACCGCGCGTAGCGCAAGGGGGCTGAGCAGCGCGGCCAGCACCGGGAGGAGGGCGCCCCCGGCGAAGGCTGCGGCCGAGGATGTGGCCGCCTGGACCGGCCGCGCCCGACCTTGCTCTGTGATCCCGAGCTCGTCGCGGGCGTGGGCGGCCAGGGCGTCGTGGCTCATGAGCTGGCGTGCCACCTCAGTGGCCAGCGCGGGCTCCACCCCTCGGTGGACGTAGATCGCGGCCAGCTCCGCCAATTCCCCCTCGGGGTCGGTGCGGAGCTCCAGCCGCTCCCGTCCCAGGTCGGCGTGCTCGGCGTCCCGCTGGGTGGAGACCGACACGTACTCCCCGGCGGCCATGGACATGGCTCCCGCGACCAGCCCGGCGATGCCGGCCGCGAGCACCTGCCCGGACCCGGCGCTGGCGGTGGCGACCCCTAGCATCAGGCTTGCGGTGGAGACGATTCCGTCGTCGGCGCCCAGCACCGCGGCCCGCAGCCACCCGGTGCCCCCGCTGCGGTGGGCCTCCGGCGGCTCCGCTCGGTCGGCGGACAGAGTTTGCGGAGAGGCTATCGCTCCTCCCCCCAGCCTATGTCCAAGCCGTCAACCGCCCCGGCGGGATGCCACGAGCTAGCCCGCCTCCCCCAGCGCCTGCGCCACCAGGGACTGCACCTCCCCACCAGAACTGCCGAGGGCGTCCCGGCAGGCCTCTCGGGAGCGGCCCGAGGCCACGACGCGGTATCGGGGGGCGTCGGGATCAGGCAGCACCAGCACCCAGCCTCCCTCGAATCCAACCTTGATGCCGTCAGTGAGGTCGACCGGCTGGCCTCGGTGCGCCTCCACCAAGAGGCGCATCACCTCACCCTTGACCTCCCAGGGGCAGAAGACCTCGTCTTCGAGATGGGCTCCGGACGGGAGGCGGCGACGGAGCTGGGCCACGGTGGAGCCGTCCTCCACCACCAGCCGCAGGGCGTTCATCACGGTGAAGAGGGCGTCGTAGGCGGCCAGATGGGCCGGCCAGACGAAGCCCCCCAGGCCATCGACCCCCAGCACCGCGCCCTGCCGCTCGGCGGCCCGGACCACGGCCCCTACGTCGGCACGCGTGCGGTGGAGTCGCCCCCCCTGACCCTCCACCACCTGCTGGAGCCGCCAGCTGGCCGAGACCGGGGCCACGACCACCCCGCCGGGCTCTGCGCGGAGGGCCAGCAGAGAGAGCATGCAGGCAGCCTCATCGTGGTCCAGCGCCTGTCCTTCGTCGTCCACCAGGAATAGCCGCTGCCCCGGGGGATCGATTCGCACTCCGAGGGCAGCGGTCACCGTGCGGGTGATGCTTGCCGCCTGGCGCAACTCCTCGTCCTGGTCCCGAGGGACCGGCGAGGCGTTGGCCTCCTCGTCGAAGCCGGAGCGCAGGGAGACGGTCTGCACGCCGGCCTGGTGCAGCAGCCGGGGCAGGACCAGCGAGGCGGAGCCGAACGCGAAGTCGACCAGGACCCGGGGGTGAGCGGACCGAACTCGCTCCAGGTCCAGTCCGGCCACGATGTGACGCTCATAGGCGGCCTGCACCCCCTCCGGATACGAGATCTCCACGATCTCCCGGGGCACCACCCGGCGGAAGTCCTCGCGAAAGAAGGTGTTCTCCAGCCGGCGCTCCTGGCGACGGTCCAGAGCCATCCCCTTCTCGTCCATGACCTCGATGTCGGCGGACCGGCTGTCCAGGGGAGAGGCGACGACGTGGACCGCGCCGGCGGCGGCCGAGAACCTGGTGAAGTGGGCGGTTATCGGCACGGGAAGTTCGCTGAGGTCGACCACGGTGGCCCCGGCGGACAGCATCCCCGAGATCATGGCCCGCTTGATCATCCGGGATCCGGGACTCCGATCCCGGCAGATGGCCAGCTCGGCACCCCGAGGTTGGGTGGCCGCCCAGGCCGCCCCCAGGCGCGCGCACCACTCCGGGGTCAGCTGGACGTTGATCAGCCCGGTTATCCCCACCGAGCTGAAGAGGGCCGAGCGCCAGGCACCGGCCCAGATCACCGACTCGTGGACCACCGACCCCGGCTCGATCTCCTTCCCCGGCCAGATCCGGACGCCCTGCTCCACGATGGAGCGGGCCCCGATGGTGCAATCGTCCCCGACCACGCTGCCGTCGTCGAGGAGGACCTCGGGCTTGATGGTCGCTCCGCTACAGACCACCGCCTGGCGGAGGCGCGAGCGCTCCCCCAAGTAGACCTGGGGCCAGATGACGCTGTTGCTCACCTTGGCACCACCGTCCACCACGGAGAAGCGGTCGAGCACCACAGGGCCGTTGAGGTAGGCACCCTCCCCCACGACTGCGTCACGGCCGATGAAGGCCGGCCCCTCGATCTGGGCGGAGGCTGCCACCTCCGCCCCTTCGCTGATCCACTGAGACTCCCCCACCTGGCGGCCGGCGATCTCGCACTCCACCCGCCCCTCCAGGGCGTCCCAGTTGGCCTGGAGATAGCTCTGGACGCTGCCGATGTCGCACCAGTAACCGCGCCCCACCATGGCCCAGAGGGAGTCGCCTTTTCGGAGCATCTCGGGGAAGACATCCTGGGACCAGTCGCAGGGGCGGTCGGCGGGGATGTAGTCGAGGACCTCGGGGTCGATCACGTAGATGCCGGTGTTCACCTGGTCGCTGAAAACCTCACCCCACGAGGGCTTTTCCAGGAAGCGCTCGATCCGGCCGTCCGCGGAGGTGACCACCACCCCGTACTCCAGTGGGTTGGCGACCTTGGCCAGGACCAGGGTGGCGTGGGAGCCGCGCTCCTCATGGAAGGCCAGCGCCTGGGTCAGATCGATGTCCGTCAGAGCGTCACCGCTGATCACCAGGAAGGTGTCATCCAGCAGGCTGGAGGCATTCTTCACGCTCCCGGCCGTGCCCAGGGGCCTGTCCTCCACGGCGTATTCCAGGCGCATGCCCAGCTCGGCTCCGTCTCCGAAGTAATCGCGGATGCTGGCGCCCAGGTATTGCAGGGTGATGACCACCTCGGAGACCCCGTGGCGTCGGAGCAGGCGGAGGACGTGCTCGAGACACGGGCGGCCGACCACCGGGACAAGCGGCTTGGGCCGGCGGCTGGTCAGCGGACGCAGGCGGCTCCCCTCTCCGCCGGCCATGACCACCGCCTTCAAGGAAGTCCTCCGTCGACCGATCGGGCCGGGGCTTCTCCAGCCGTGGTGATCATACGAAGCCGCGCCCGAGCTGGTGGCGCCGCCAGGCCCACATGAGCAGGATCACCAGCAGTGAGGCTGCCGCCGTGACCAGGGAGGTGAGGAGAAGCTGGATGGAGCCGGATCTGCCCACGTACTGGGGCGGGGTCGGCAGGGGCTGCAGGAGGTGCCGGTAGAGGCCCTGGGGGGTGACCGCCAAGACGTACCCGTGGGGGTCGCTGGAGAGCACCGGTCCGAGGGTGGAGACCTGCAGGGCGCTGGACGTCCCGGGCAGGTCGGCGCGGTACCAGGTATAGCCCCCGTCCGGGGTCAGCAGGGTGCCGAAACCGGAGGTGGCGAGGTAGGCGGCCGAGCCGCTCACGGCCACGAGACCGTTGATGCTGGGCACTCCCGAGACACCTCCTGTGGGCAGCACCTGGAAGGCGGCCTGCCACCCGTCTCGGTAGAGCCCCCAGACCACCCCGCTCCCAGCCACCGCCAGGACCACCCCGGCGGCGAGCTCCGCGACCTTCGCGCCCGAGCCCAGCTTGGGCGATCCGCGGCTGAGCTTCAGCCTCCCGCCGGGGCGCAGCAGGTACTCGCCCGAACGCTCGGCGATCACGAAGGGGTAGTCGGCCGCGGCCGGGGGAGCCAATGCCAGGGGGTCTCCCCGGCCGCCGGCAACCGGGCGCGGCAGGCCGGGTGGCCGCCACTGGTAGACCCCACTCGTGGTGATCGCCACGACCCAGGGCCTGGCCCCGGGCCCGACCGACATCCCGAGCGGCGTGCCCCGTAGGCGCCCCAGCCGCCGGGAGTGGCCGGCGTCGACCTCCAGCAGCTGGCCCGAGCTGGCCTGCACGATTCCGGACCCACCTGGCAGTGCGGCAACGAAGGCTGCATGGGGCAGCCCCAGCCGGCGGTAGCGGCCGGTGAGCGGCCAGAGCCAGCCCGCCCCCCCGTCGACAATGGCGAGAGTGGGAGAGCTCGAGCTGGCCGCCACCTGGGTCAGCCCGTGAGGTGCTCCCGGCACCGCCACCCACCACGTTGCGGCCAGTGCTGGAGCCGCCAACTGGAGGGTCGCGCCGGCGGCCATCAAGGCCGCCAGCAGGGTCCGGGGGGCCCTAGCCGCCACCGTACAGCCCACTGACCACGGCTGCCAGGATGAAGAAGTCGGCCACGATGTGAATCACCGCTGCCGGCAGAAGGCTCTTGGAGCGGATCGTCATCCACCCCCAGAGCCAGCCCAGCCCCACCACGATGGGGATGAAGCTCGCGGCCGGACCCTCGTACTGGATGGCAAGGTGGCCAACCCCGAAGACCAGCCCCTGAACCAGCACCGCCACGGCGGGGCTGAAGCGCTGCTCGAGGGCCACCAGGAAAACCGCCCGGAACTGCACCTCCTGAGCCACCGCACTTGCGGCATTGGCCACCCCGAGCGCAGCTCCGGCACTGCCGGAGAGGGCCAGCAGGGGCACCCCCTCGCGGCCCAGGAGAGTGGCCGGCAGCGCGAACGCCACCACCAGAAATGCCAAGGTGCCACCCAGGGTTAGAACCAGGGCGGCCCTCCCCGGTCGGGCGAGAAGGCGCAGCCGGGGCCGCCCCGCCAGCACCCAGAAGACGGATGCCATCGCCAGGGCCAGAACCAGCTGGACGACCGCCGCGGCGACATTTCGGGCCACCGAATCGGGGGGGCCGATCAGACCCGGAGCCGGACCGGAGTAGGCCAGCAACCAGAGCCAGGTCGAGACTGGCAGCGCCAGGGTGAGCAGGGAGAAGGTGAGCGCGGTGAGGCGCCGGAGGGTGGGGACGGTGAGAGAGGCGGCCCAGACGGCGGCGAAGTAGGCGCTGAGGCGCCAGGCGAAGGGGTCCACGCCCTGCGGGTCCCCGAAGAGGCGTGGCAACAGAAGCACCGCCGCGGCTCCGGCCAGGATTACCGCGAGCTCGACGACGCCACGCCCCGCTTCGGTCGACCCGGCCCGCCCCAACCCGCCGGCGCGGGCCTCGCTGGCCACGCCTCAGCGGGACCGGTCTGGGCTCAGGATCCGGAGGAGTCCGGCGCCCCGCCGTCCCCGGGGCGGGTTCCGTCGTCCGTCATGCTGCCGGGAGCGTACCCGCTGAGAGGAGTGTCGAGCTCTTCCCCCCGCAGACGGTCGACCAGGTCATACACCTTGTCCTGGACCGTCCCCGAGAACAGGAAGGCCACCCCCGCCGAGGCCAGAAGCCCGGCCGCGATCCAACGCTTGGACACCCCGCGGCGGGGCGGCTTGGGTGGCTTCACCCCGGTCTTGGCCAGGGTTTTCTCCACCCGCCGCCGGCTCTCCGGAGGGAGCGACCGGCTGGCCTCGTAGGCCGCCTGCACGACCCTCTCGGCGAGCTCGGAGCTCCTCTCCCGGGCCGCTCCCACGGCTTCCTGGGCCCGCCGCTCGGCCGCCTCGGTGACCGGGTGGACCGTGGTGGCTATCCTGTCCGCGATCTCGGGCACCTGGTGGCTTGCCGCGGCCAGGGCGGGTGCGACGGCGTCTCCGGCAGAGCGCACCCGGGCCCCGACAAGCTCGGCGATGGCCCCCGCGGCGTCCTGGGCCGTGGCTCCCAGCCTTTGCGCCTTGCGCCTCCTGCCCCATATCCTCATGGCGGAACCTCCAGCTCCCGTGTCCTCTTTCTCGAGTGTACTTCCCCGCCAACTGCGGCGAGCACCGGCACTTCGGGCCCGGACTCGCCTACTCCGGCCACCCCTTGGGAAGGTGCTGCAGCGGGCCATGCCCCCCGCCGAGCTTCGGAGCCTGCTCCAGGGCCGCCTGGAGGTAGCGCTTGGCCTCGGCCGCGGCCTCGGGCACCGAGCGCCCTCGGGCCAGATGGGCCGTCAAGGCGGCGGAGAAGGTGCAGCCGGTGCCGTGGGTGTGCGGCCCGAGAACGCGCGTCCCTCGCAGCAGCACCACCTGCTCCCGGCCGATGAGAAGGTCGTTCGGCTCGTCGGGGGAATGTCCGCCCTTGACCAGCACCCAGCGCGGTCCCATCTCCAGCAGCCGGCGGCCGGCGGCCAGCGCTGTTCTCTCATCCACGATCTCCATCTCGGCGAGGGTGGCCGCCTCGGGCCAGTTGGGGGTCAGCACCTCAGCAAGCGGGAGAAGGCGGTCGCGCAGGGTGTCCACCGCCTCCGCCCGGAGGAGGCGATCCCCGCCCTTGGCCACCATCACCGGGTCCACGACCAGGGGACCCCAGCCGCGTTGTGAGATCTGCTCCGCCACGACCTCGATCAGCTCAGCGGACAGCAGCATCCCCGTCTTCACGGCCACCGGGCGGAGGTCCCGATCCAGGGCTGCGAGCTGGGCCACGACGAAGTCCGCGGGGACGGCATGGACCGCTTCCACGCCCAATGTGTTCTGGGCGGTGAGCGCCACCAGGACGCTCACCCCGTACACCCCGGCCGCGGCGAAGCTCTTGAGGTCGGCCTGGATGCCCGCGCCCCCGCCGCTGTCGCTGCCCGCCACCGTGGCCGCAATCGGCATGGGCGGCGTCATGGGCGCCCCCGGGCGGGAGCCAGCGCCCGGGCCCGCGGGTCTCGCTCCCGCAACAGAAGGTAGACGGCAGCGGCCACCGCCATCCCCACCAGCCCGCTGATGTCGGCCGGCTGGCCCGCGAATAGGTGAGCCGCGAGGGGGGACACGAAGCCCCACTCCCCCGGGGGAGGGGGCTCGTTGTAGAAGAGGATGGTGGCGAGAGTCCCGGCGAGGAACGGCGCCATGGCCCGCCAGCGAACCCCACCGTGATACCAGTAGCCGCGTGGCCTCACGAGATCGGCGGGCACCACCTTCGCGCCACGGAATCTCTGGTCGAGGATCACCACCACCGCCCAGGCCGGGAACCAGACGTAGGTGAGGGTGAGGAAGTTGACGTAATTGCCCTGGAAGCCACTCCCGGCGAACAGGACCAGGGCGGCGATGGCCCCGCCCACCAGGCCCATCGCCAGCGCCGCGGCCCAGCGGGCGATGCGCAATCCGATGGCGAGGGCACAGAGAGCGGCGGAGTAGACGTCAAGGTAGTTGGAGCTCAGCTCGGCGACGAGGATGAAGGCGGCGAAGCAGTAGGCGAATGGCAGCGGCACCAGCCTGACGATCAGGTTCGGAAGGAGCACTCCCGGGGCGGCCGTCTGGATCGCCGCCCCCAACAGCCCGCAGAGCACCAGGGTGACGGCCGTGCCCCCACCAGCCGCCCAGGCCACGCGGGCGCCGCTGGAGCGCTGGGGCAGGTAGCGCGAGTAGTCCCCGGCGTAGGTCACCCAGGACACCACCAGGGCGAAGGTCAGGGTGAATCCCAGCGCCATGGCGGCGAGGTGGGGGCCGGTAGCCAGCCGACTCTGCAGGGTGAGGTTCCAGTGCTGCACGGTGAGCGCGGCCAGCGCCACACAGACCACCAGAAAGGCAGGCGCCTGGAGGTGCTGGAACAGCGAGAGGGTGCGATGGCCGTAGACGGCCACCAGCACCGAGACGCCCACCATGCCCAGCAGCAGAAGCCCCCCGACCACCTCCGGGGTGGAGCTGAAGATGGGCAGCGCCCGGACGGTGGTCACCGCCACGGCGCAGTCATAGGCAAACCAGCCCACCCCGATGGTCATGGTCAGGAAGCCGCCGACCACCGCTCCCCGGCGGCCGAACACCGCCCTGGAGTGGACGATCTGCGGAGCGCCGCTGCGCACCCCGGTCACCGAGAGCAGCCCCAGGAGGGCACCCCCGGCGGCCGCCCCGGCCAGCAGGGCGAGGCTCGCATCCCAGAAGCCCAACCCGGCCGCTGAGATCAGGAGCGCCCCCGCGTACAGGGAGAAGAAGTCCGCCAGGGCACCCGCCCAGATGAAGGTGAGCTCACGGGGTCGACCTCGCCGGCGGTCGGCCGGCACCGGTTCCAGCCCCCGCAGTTCGACCTGGAAGACCTCGTCCTTGGGATCCACGGCCAGCTGCTCGATCTTCATGCTCATCGCCCCATCCTGTGTGGCACACCTACCGACCATCTCGGGGTGGACAGGGCGTGGCTTCCCGACGCTGGTACTAACCAGATCCGGTGTTCAGGGTTGGCGGGTTGCCTCTCAGCGCCCTGTCGGCGCACCCCTAGCTGGAAGCCGAGCTTCCAGGGGCAGTATAGGCCTCTCCCCGCCCCGGGGCGGCGCCCGGCGCGACCCTCGGCTCATCCGCCCGATGGTGGACCTGAGCCCGGGGCAGGGGCCCCGACGGCGGGAGTGGGGCGCTCTCCTGGACGATCCGGGCCAGGCTGCTGGGTGCCGTCCAGCGCGCTGGGCGGCGCAGGCCAGGCACCCGAGGCGAGCCGCCGAAGGCCGCAAACGACCGGAGCGCCTGCCGGCAGCGCACTCGAGCCATATGCCCGATCCAAGTTTGGATTCCGGCACCTCCTGTCTCTGAGCTTCGACACCACGAGCACCCTCGCCGGAGTGAGCCGACACGGTAGGTTCAAACTCGCGCAGGGGAGGCTGCCCGCCTCCGGGCACCCGGGAGTTGCGGCTCAGGGCTGGAGCTCACACACCTGCCATCGGGAGCCCATACGCCGGTACTCGACTCGGTGGTGCAGCCGTCCGGGGCCCTCGCGCCAGAACTCCACCACCTCGAATCCGAGAAGGTAGCCGGTCCACCTCCTGGGGCGTGGGACCTCGGCGCCGTCCAGCTCCGAGGCCAGGCGGTCAACCCACGCCTCCAGCTCGGGGCGGCGGGGCGCGGGTCGACTCTGGTGCGACACCGCGGCAGCCAGCTGGCTGACCCGGGGCCGAGAGTGGAAGTAGGAGTCCACCTTGGTCGCGGGGAGCCGGCGCACCCTCCCCTCCGCCCGGAGCTGGCGGCCGAGGGCCGGCCAGTGAAGACAGATGGCGGCCCGGGGATTGAGTCTCAGCTCCGTCCCCTTCCGGCTGCCGCCGTCGGAATAGAAGATCGCTCCCCGGGGCGTGACCTCCTGCACCAGGACCATCCGCACCGACGGCCGGCCGTTGCAGGTAGCGGTGGCCAGGGCGGCGGCCCACCCCGGCGCCGTGGACTTCGCCTCACGCATCCAGCCCAGGAGAAGAGGGATGGGGTCCGGGTCCGCGGGGCTGGGGAATGGCGCTTCCAGTGCCGTCACCCAACAGGCGCCCCGGCATCCCGAGACTTCGCCGCCACCACCTGCCGCCCCGCCGGGGGATCGAGGGAGCGGCAAGCTGCCGATGGTGCCACCGGGATATTCACAGCTTCTCCACCGCCAGCTGGGGATGGTCTCCAAGCAACCTCTCCACGTCGGCGTCCGTCGGCAGTGAGCTGGTCGCCCCCGCACGGGTGGTGGCCAGCCCCCCGGCTGCCGAGGCTTTCAGGAGCGCGGATTCGATATCCCCACCGCGCGCCAAAGCGGCGGCGAGGGTGCCGCAGAAGGCATCGCCCGCTGCCACCGAATCCACTGCCTTAACCGGGAGCGGCGGCACCAGGAGGCGCCTGGCGACGTCCATGTACACAGCCCCCCGCGCCCCCAGCGTGACCACGACCGACCGGCACCCCCGGCCGATCAGAACTCCGGCGGCCCGAAGCGCGGAGGCGGGCGAGTCCACCGACATGCCGGCGAGCTGCCCAGCCTCGTGCTCGTTGGGAACGCAGACATCCACCTGCCTGAGAAGGGCATCCGGGAGGGGCCGGGCGGGAGCGGGGTTGAGTACGGTGCGGACACCGGCGCCCGAGGCCAGCTGGATCGCCTCCTGGACCGCCTCCAGGGGCACCTCCAGCTGGGTGAGGAGGACTCCGGCACCTCGGATCAGCGGCGCGGCGGCTCGGACCAGCTCCGGGGTGAGCGCCCAGTTGGCCCCGGGCACCACGACGATGGCGTTCTGCCCGGAGGCATCGACGGTGATCTGGGCGACCCCCGTGACCGCGCCCGGCGCCGTGCATAGGTGCGAGACGTCGAGACCCTCACTGGCGGCGAACCCCCGCACCCGCTCTCCGAAGTCGTCCTGCCCGAGGCAGCCGACACAGGCGGTTGGCACCCCCGCCCGAGCAGCCGCCACCGCCTGGTTGTTCCCCTTGCCACCGGGGACCATCTGGAAATCCGTGCCCAGGAGGGTCTCTCCCACCAGCGGCATGCGGGGCACCCTGGCCGTGAGGTCGAGGCTGAAACTGCCGACCACGACGACTTTGGGCCCCGCCGACGGCGGGGCCGAGGGACCTCCGGGCGGCGGGGAGCCTCCCGATGGAGGCAGCGGCAGGCTGGTCAGAGGAGGGCCCCTCGCACCATCTCCATGAAGCGCCCGCGGTCGGCCCGAAACACCACCTCGCAGTTGGGTGCCAGGCCGGTCGCCCGGGCGTGGTCCACCACCGTCTGCCCGCTGGTGAGATCCCCCCTGGTCTCCACTGCCACCGCCAGCCTCCGGCTCTCAGTGATGATGGTCGGCTCGAGAGCGACCGCCATGGCCAGGGGATCGGGGATGCAGATCCCCGCGGTGCGTCCCTCGCTGATGGCCCGCCGGCGCGACACCTGCTGGATCCCGACGCAGAACCGCGCGAGGGGGGTCCCCAGCTCCCAGAGCGACTCCAACTCCTCCTCGCTGAAGGTGGCATCCGCCTGACACGCGTCCCAGCCCACCATGGTGATGTCCAGGCCGCTGCGGAAGACGATCGCCGCCGCCTCCGGGTCCACCCAGATGTTGAACTCGGCGACCGGGGTGACGTTGCCGGGGCCCTGCCCGGTTCCGCCCATCATCACGCAGCGCCTGACGCTGGGGGCGAAATCGGGGTCCGCGAGACAGGCCAGGGCCACGTTGGTGAGCGGCGCCAGGGTGACCAGGACCAGCTCGCCCCGATGTTCCCGGGCCGCCCGCAAGAGCGCCTCCACGGCCGGCTCTCCGGAGGGGATCCGGTCCCGGAGCGGCAGTCCGATGTCGCCCAGCCCATCTCCCCCATGGATCTCCGCCGCCGTGGCCAGCTCCCGCAGCAGCGGGCGCGGCGCTCCCGGGTGGACGGAAACCGGGACGCCGGTGATCTCCGCCGTGTAGAGAGCGTTCTGGACGACGTTGGGAAGGGAGGTGTTGCCGGCCACTGCGGTGACCGCCACCACCTCCACCCGGGGGTCCCGCAGGGCCAGGACCAGAGCCACGGCGTCGTCCGTCCCCACGTCCGTGTCAACCACCATGGGGATCCGCGAGCTCATCATGCCGCCACCCGGCGCTGCCGGGGCCCAAAGGAGGCCCCGGCAGCGCGCCCGCGGCTCACGCGGCTGACTCGCCCGAGGCCACGTCGATGCTGGCCCCGGCCCCGGTCTCGACGCCGCCGATGAACCAGGCCACCGCCCCCAGCAGTCCGATTGCCCACACCACCGCCGAGAAGATGGTGAAGCCGGTGAGGCTGTAGCTCTGGGTCAGGTAGATGGTGACGATGTAGAGGCCGATGCTCACAAAGCGCACCACCGCGGTGTAGGTTCCCCGCACCCTGGTCGGCCACACCTCCCCCTTCAGCGTGTCCTCGGTGAGATAGCTGATGTTCACGAAGAGGTTGAGCACGACGAGGAGCAGGAAGAAGAGCGCCGCGGAGGCGGCCCAGGCGCCGGTGGTCACCGAGAGGAGCAGCGTCACCAGGAAGGAACCGCCGTATCCGAGCACCAGAAGCATCTTGCGGCTCAGGCGGTCGGCCCAGAAGGCGAAGAACCCGGAGATGAACCCGGTGAGGGTGGCGGTGAGCAGGATGGCTGCCGAGAGCTTGGGGAAATGGGCCGGGCCGAGCACATAGGTCATGAGCCCGAAGCCGGCGGTGCCGGCGAAGGCCGTGGCCGTGGTGGCGAACAGCCGAAGCCACATGGGGACGCGGCGGGCCGCTCCCGAGGCGTTGGCGGCGGCGGTGGCGGCGGCGGCGGCCTCCTCACGGGCGCGGTACTGCTCGGCGCCGTAGAAGCGGTCGATCTGCTCGCGCGCACGGTCCTCCTGCCCGCGGCTGCGCAGCCAGCGGATGGACTCCGGGGTCTTGGTCCGGGCGAAGAAGAGGATCCCCAGGACCACGAGGAAGGTGATGGCGATCATGCCGCGCTGGAAGGCCACGCCCTTGTAGGCACTGAGGAGAGAGACCGCGGCCAGCAGCAGGCCGCCCAGGTTGATGCCGTTGATCTCCAGCATCATGGCCTTGCCCCGGTGGCGATGGGGCATCACCTCATGGGAGGCGGTCATGATGGTGTTCATCTCGCCTCCGGCGGCGAAGAGCATGATCGCCAGGAACGCCAGGATCATCCAGTAGGTAGGGCTGAAGGCCAGCCCGATGGCGCCGATGCCGTACAGCCCCATGGTCAGGTAGAAGGTGGTGCGCCGACCCACCCGGTCCGAGAGCGGGCCGGCCACGGCGATCCCGATGATCAGCCAGATGGGCGACCAGGAGAGCAACAGGGAGCGCAGGCTTACCGGCATCGCCACCCAGCCGGTGGCGATGGTGGCCATTCCGAAGATGTAGGCCTCCAGCACCATCCCCAGGACGAAGGAGGTGAAGTTCCAACTGTCGGTCGGGCCCCACCTCTCCCCGGTCTGGGCGGTGGACCCCTCGCGCGCGCCAGCGATCGTGGCCATCTCAGAAATCCTCCCTGCTCCGAACGACTTCGCCGCCCCTTGGGGCGATGCCAGATGATGCCAGGGGCACCCCCTGCCCGGCCACCGGCCGAGGCGGGGGAGCGGTGCTCTCGCGCACCACCAGTTCCACGGCGAGCCGCTCCGGTTCCGGGACATCCTCCCCACGCAGGAGTCCAACCAAGAGGTCGACCGCCACGCGAGCGAGCTCCTCCAGCGGCTGCCGGATGGTGGTCAGAGCGGGGACAGCGTACCTGCCCGGTTCGATGTCGTCGAAGCCCACCACAGATACCTGGGCGGGTACCCCAAAACCCGAAGAGCGGAGCGCCGAGATCGCCCCCAGGGCCATGAGGTCGTTGGCACAGAAGATGGCTGTGAAGTGGCGCCCGGAGCGGATGAGCTCCAAGGCGGCCCGGTGTCCAGAGCCCTCGGTGAAGTCGCCGTGGGTCACAGGGCCGGGGTCGATCCCCGCCTCCTGCATCCGATCCCGGTAGCCCTCCCACCGCTCGGTCGCGACCGAGAGCCCGCGGGGGCCGGCGACATGCGCGATCGCCCGGTGACCCAGCCTCACAAGGTGATCTGTGGCCATCCCGCCTCCGGCCCGGTGATCGGCCTGGACCGAGGCGGCGCTGCCGCCCGCGGCCGCCCGGTCGAGGGCCACGATCTTCATCCCCGCCCCCCGCCGGCGCCGGATCTCTTGGGGGGAGATCGACAAACCCATGGCCACGACTCCCTGGATCTGGCGGCTGGCGAGCATCTCTAGGTACTCCGCCTCCGCCTCCGGGACGCCCTCGGTGTTGCACAGCAGAACCGTCTTCCCGTGGTGGCGGGCGCGCAGCTGCACCGCCTTGACCAGGGCCGGAAAGAAGGGGTTGGCGATGTCCGGCAGCATGAGGGCGAAGGAGTCGCTCGCCCTCAGGGCCAGGCTTCGCGCCACCGCGTTGGGTCGGTAGCGGAGTCGAGCCGCGCTGTCCCGGACGCGGGCCACCGTGCCGGGGCTGATGTCCCCGATGCCCCGCAGTGCCCTGGACACCGTGGAGGGGGACAGCCCGGTCGCCCTCGCCAGGTCGTATATGGTCGTCGTGGCCCCGGGCAAGCCTCCCCTCCCAGCTGTCCCGCTCTGCTGCCGCAACCGGTTGCAGGCGATGCTAGGAGGCGAGGGCCCAGCTGTCAAGAGGTGGCCGGGGCAGTGTCGGCTCACCCACCGAAGAAGGCGCCAGCAGGCCGTCCTGCGTAACGGGGCCCAGGAGCCGACCGGCGCAGCCAAAGCTCCCGTCCAGGTCGCAGCGCTCCCCCTGACCCTCGCCGAATCTGACCCAGCTCAGGTCGACACCGGGGCGTCTTCGGCCGCTTCCCTGCCCACGACGGAGAACAGGGCCACCAGTGCCAGCAGGGGAATCTGGGCCAGGTACTCGTCCAGGCTGCGCCAGCTCAGCCAGAAGCCGGCGAGGATGAGCACCGAGGCGGCCACGCGGTACTCCCGGGCGAGCGCCCCCCAGGCCCAGATCCCCAGCATCGCCAGCGCCGTCAGTCCCAGCAGGAGGGTGCGCGAGGGAGCGGGGATGTAGCCGGCCAGCACCAGCGTGATCGGGCCGGAGCCGAGCGGGAAGGTGTGCGCTCTAAGGTTCCCGACGATGGTCCCGACGGCGTCGGGGTACCGGATGAGCCAGGGGACGACTGCAATGAGGAGAGTGGCGGCCCCGGCCACCAGGCGGCGCGGCACCTGACCTTCCTCGACCGCCAGCAGGAGGTACCCGGGGGCGAAGAACCAGGCCAGCTGGTTGCTGCCCACTGCCAGTGCCAGGCAGACGGCAGAGACCACCGGACGGCGGATCCAGAGGACGGAGAGGGCCATCAGGGCGTACGCGAAGGTCTCGCCGTTGCCGTTGGCCGCGAAGTTGACCAGAGACCCGTTCAGGAAGAGGGTGAAAAGGAGCAAGCCCCCGGCCGCCGGCCAGAGGGAACCCGCTGCCAGGACCACCGCCAGAAGCAGCACCAGGACGGGAATGGAGGTCCAGACGGTCCGCGCCCAGAGTGGCAGCCTGGCGACCGGGACCATGGCGACGGGCGTCAGGGGTGGCTTCCCCAGAGGGGAGAAGAGTCGTAGACCGCCCCGGTCCGGGCCGCTGGCCGCGGCCAGGATCTGAGCCGGGGTCGGGTACACCGCCACGTTCCTCAGGGGTCCGACCTTGAGCGGGGTGGCCAGGGTGGGCGAGACGCCCAGGGAGCGCAGGCAGGTGATCTCCGGGACCCGATAGGGATCGGCGCCGGCGGCGATGGCCCGTGCACCGCAGACGGCCATGGCGTTGGCATCGTCCACCAGCTGGCGGCCCCGCACCACCGGAGGCACGGCGGTCACCAGCACCACCAGGAGGGCGAGGGCCGCGAAAAGGGGGCTCATGGCGAGCAGACGGTGGGGCTTGCAGCGGACCACCCAGGAAGCCAGGGGACGGCGCAGGGCCAGGACGGTCAGGACGCAGAAGACCAGGAAGGCCAGATACTCGAGGATGAAGTTGGCGAGCTCAACGCCCCTGCCGGGCAGGTGCTGGCTCAGGAACTGCGAGTTCGAGGCCTTGAACGCCACCATGGCCAGGGCGAGGACTATGAGCCGGTCAGCCCGCTCCCCGGACGGTCGCCATGCGGGAATGAGGCGGGTGAGGCGTGCCTGCATTACCTGCGCGGTCCCAACTCGCACCTCTGATCTCCCCAAGGTTGACCCTCTGCGATGATGCGGCCGCGCCGCCGCCCGAGTCCAGAGGGCCGCCCAGGAATAATGGGCGGGTGGATCCCGATCCCTTGACCTACCGGGACCGGTGGCGCGTACGGCAATACGAGATCGATGCCTACGGGCACGTGAACAACGCGGTCTACCTCAACTGGGCGGAGGAGATGGCGTCGCGCCACGCGGAGGTGAGCGGGTTCGGGGCGGAGTGGGCTTCCCAGCACGGCGGGGGCTGGGTCATCCGCCACCATGACGTCACCTATCACGCTCCGGCGCGATTTGGAGATGAGCTGGAGCTCATGGTCCAGGTCGAACTGATCCGTGGTACCCGAGGGCAGCGACGAACCACCATCCACCGGGCCTCGGATCACCGACTCCTGGCGGAGATATCGACCGAGTGGGCCTGGGTGCGACTGTCGGATGGGAGGCCGGCCCCCGTCCCGGAGGAGCTGGTGAGGGTGGCTGCCCCGGCGACCGCTACCACTCTGGCGAGGCGGGCGGTCGGGAGACGGGGCGCGCTGCGCTGAGCCCGCCCTACCAGGCGTACGCCTCGGGAGCGGCGCCCCCCGGGCCGGGGAAGATCTGGTCCAGCCGGGTCAGCTCGGCATCGCCCAGGGTGAGCTCGAGGCATTGAGCAGCTTGGGTCAGCTGAGCCTCGGTCCTCGGCCCGATGATCGGAGCCGTCACTCCGGGTTGGGCCAGCAGCCAGGCCAGGGCCACTTCCGAGGGGTGGCTCCCGACCTCCTGGCAGAGCCGCTCGTAGGCGGCGAGCTGGTCACTGTGCTTGGCGCCCCGCTCCCTGGCCTGGGCGTCGGTGCGCCTCCCCACGTGGTCGGCGCCGGGCGTGCCACCCAGGATGCCGGAGGCCAGAGGGCTCCAGGGGATCATCCCGATCCCGTACTCACGGCAGGCCGGGAGCACCTCCAGCTCCACCTCGCGTGAGAGGAGGTTGTATAGCGACTGCTCACTCACCAGGCCCTGAGCCCCCCTGGCCCGCGCCTGCTCCTGGAAGCGCGCCAGGTGCCAACCGGCGAAGTTCGACGAGCCAATGTAAATGACCTTTCCTTGCTGGCGCAGGAGTTCGAGCGCGCCGAGCGTCTCCTCCAGCGGGGTAGCACGATCCACGTGGTGCATCTGGTACAGGTCGATGTGATCTGTCCGCAGCCGACGAAGGGAGGCCTCGCAGGCGCTGATGATGTGCCGCGCCGACAACCCGCCCTCGTTGGGCCAGTCGGAGGTGCGGGCGAATACCTTGGTCGCCAGAACCACGCGCTGCCGGTGGTCGCCCTGGCTCAGCCACTCACCGACCACCTCCTCGGTTAGGCCGATCCTGACGGCGCGCCCATACACGTTGGCGGTGTCGAAGAAGTTGATCCCCATCTCCAGCGCCTGGTCCATGATCCGATGGGCCACCGGTGGCTCAGTCCTCGTCCCGAAGTTCATGGTCCCCAAGCAGAGCCGGCTCACCTTCAAACCCGAGCGGCCCAAGTGCACGTAGTCCATGGTCAAGCGTGTCCTCCCAAGGCTGCGGGCTCAGAAGCGGGTGTCGGCCTTGACCCCGACGTCGAGCCGAAAATCGTCAAACACCGCGGCCGCGCGGCACCGTCTGGCCGACTGATCCACCATACGCGAAACGAGGAGCCGCCAGGCCCGCGGGTCCGGCCTCAGCCGGAAGCTGGCCGCCCACTTGCTGTCTCCACAGTCCGGCGCTGTGGCCTGTCGCTGACGCCGCCCCGCCGGTCCGCCCGTGCAGAGTTTGCCCGCCAGGGGAGATTGGGTATTGACATGGCCGACGCGGAATGAGACAAGTACCGCCGGGGCTTCCCTCCGGGAGGCGCCGGGTACAGATGGCTGCGAGGCGGAGGGTACAAGTTGCGCGGTCCGCGCCTGGGTGTCCCTGCTGCCACGAGCGGCCAGGGGCCGCGCTGCGAACTGGCTTCGGGTAGCGGCAGCGCCACTTCCACCTCGCAACGGTCTGCCAGGCTGATGGCAACAAGTCGGCGGGTCGGCCCACTGAACGCCCTTGCCGAGGAGGCTCCCCGGCAGGCTTGAGCGTCTCTGTGCGACCTGGCGTCATCCAGCCCATGAGAAGCGGGCCCGCGGCGGCTCGACCCCGCCCGTGACCTCAGGCCGGCCTTCTGCCGCGGGGGAGTCCCGCGATGAGTCTCTGGGCGAGGAGGCGGAGTCCGCCCTGCTGCCCTACGTACCCAACTTGGCACTGGATTGGGTCGCCGGCGGCTCAGGCGACCTGGTGCGGCAGTTGGAGGGCACGCTGGCCTTCGTCGACATCTCCGGCTTCACCAGGCTCACCGAGATGCTGGCCTCGCGGGGCAAGGCCGGAGCCGAGGAGCTCACGGGGTACCTCGACCGGACCTTCGGCAGTCTGCTGGAGGTCGCCTACGCGAATTCCGGTGAGCTGGTCAAATGGGGCGGGGACGCGGTCCTTGTGTGGTTCGCGGGGCCCGAACACCCCCAGCGGGCCGTGGCGGCCGCCTGCCAGATGCAGCGGCTAATGAACCGGCTGGGCAGCCTCAGGACCTCGGCAGGGCCGTCGACGCTGCGCATGTCAGTCGGCATCAACAGCGGGCTCTTCACATTCTTCCTGGTGGGGACCCGTCACCGTGAGCTGCTGGTGACCGGCCCGGCGGCGACGGTCACCGCTCACATGGAGGCGGTCGCGGAGGCGGGGGAGATCGTGGTGAGCAGGGAGACCGCCCGCCAGCTGGATGCCGGCGTACTCGGGGCCGCCAAGCAGGATGGAGTCCTGATCGCCAACCCGCCCCGCCTGAGGGAGCCGGCGCCAGCCAGGCCGCCTGACCAGGGGGCGTACCGGCCGAGCCTCAGCCTTCCCAGCGGCCTGCGTTCGCACCTCCTGGCGACCCCGGTCGAGAGTGAACACCGGCAGGTGGCGGTGGCGTTCCTGGAGTTCGGTGGGGTGGACGAATTCTTGGCCGGGAGTGCTGTGGGCGACCTCGCCCGGCAGCTGGACCGGCTGGTGTCGCTGGTCCAGGAGGTGTGCGAGGCGCACGGCGTCACCTTCTGGGAGACCGACATCGCCGAGAACGGGGGCAAGGTAATGCTCGTGGCGGGCGCCCCCCGGGCCACTGACGATGACACCGGACGGCTGCTGGTCGCGGTCCGGGAGATCCTGAACCAGGCGGACGGCCTGCGGCTCCGGGCGGGAGTCAATCACGGGCGGGTCTTCACCGGGGACTTCGGCCCCCCCTACCGCCGCACCTACTCCGCCAAGGGAGATGCGATCAATCTCGCCGCCCGGCTGATGGGCCGCGCGGCTCCGGGCGAGCTGCTCGCCTCCGAGGCGGCGCTGGGACGCAGCCGGATCCGCTTCCAGAGCGAGGAGCTGGAGCCGTTCCTGGTCAAAGGGAAGTCCCAACCGGTCCATGCCCACCGGGTCGGCTCCCCGGAGCGGGGCGCCACCGCGGTGGGGACAGAGGGTCCGGATCTGGTGGGGCGGGACAGCGAGCTGCGGCTACTCGAAGAGCACCTGCTGGCAGCGGGTAATGGTGGCGGCAGCTGCGTGGAGCTGGTGGGGCCACCGGGAATCGGCAAGTCCCGGCTCCTTGAGGAGCTGCGCCGGCGGGCCGCGGGCGTTTCGATCCTCTCGGTGGTCTGCGATGAGTACCGGTCCGTGCTCCCGTATGCGTCGATGGGCGCGTTGGGACTCCAGGCTCTGGGGGTGGATCCGGGGTCCGGGCCGGAGGAGATCGGCCGGGCGCTGACGGAGTCGGTCGAGAAGCGCGCGCCTCGGCTCATCCCGTGGCTTCCGCTCCTGGCCGGAGTGGTCGGAGCCGAGGTCGACCCGACCCCTGAGGTCAACGCCCTGGAGGAGCGCTTCCGCAGGGAGCGTCTGGAGGACGCCGTCCTCCAATTCATGACCGCCATGCTGGCCGGTCCCACACTGATCCTCTTCGACGACACCCAGTGGATGGATGACGCCAGCTCCGGACTGGTTCGGGCGCTGATCAGCTCGATCTCCACCCGGCCCTGGCTGCTGGTGCTGTCTCGCCGACGGCAGGAGCTGGGGCTGTTCACAGAGGGGCTCCCCCAGGTGGTGAGCCGAGAGCTCGGGCCGCTCAGTGAGACCGCAGTCGCTCAGCTACTGCTCTTCGCCACCGGCCGGCAACCGCTCGCCCCCCACGAGCTGCGCACCATCTCGGAGCGAGGCGGCGGCAACCCCCTGTTCCTCCTGCAACTGATAGAGACCGGGAGGCAGTCGGGGTTCGGCACCGCGCTCCCGGACACCGTGGAGGAGGTGCTGGCAGCGCAGATCGACCGTCTCTCACCGCCCGACCGCCGTCTTCTGCGCGTGGCCTCAGTCCTGGGTCTACAGGTCGCCGTCCCTGTGTTGGAGGAGATGACTGCGGAGGAGCTGCGCTCGGAACGCCTGGGTGACCTGGACGAGTTCCTGGTGGCCGATGCCTCCGGCAACCTGCGCTTCCGGCACAACATGCTGCGCGACGCCGCCTACGAGGGGTTGCCCTACGCCCGCCGGCGCGAGCTTCACGCCCGGGCGGGCGAGGTGCTGGAGCGGCGGGCAGGCGGCGAGGCGGCCGAAATCGCCGGCCTTCTCGCCCTTCACTTCGGGCACGCCCTGCAGCACCGCCCGGCCTGGCATTACGCCCGGCTGGCCGGTGATCGGGCCCGGACCGTGTACGCCAGCTTCGAAGCGGCAACCTTTTACGATCAGGCTCTCCAGTCGGCTCGGGCCCTGGGAGACGTCGCCCCGGCGGAGATGCTCCAGGTGGCCGAGGCCCTCGGGGATGCCCGCGGAAGGTTGGGCGAGTTCGCCGACGCGGCCGCCGTCTACCGGTCCAGCCGGCGCTGGGCTACGGCGGGGCCGGAGCAGGCGCGGATCAATTTCAAGATCGCTCTGGCGACTGACCGTGCCGGCAACTACCCGCTCACCCTGAGGACTTTGACCCGGGCGGAGAGGAGCCTGGGGGACGAACGTGGCGCGGAGGCGGCCCGCCTGCGCGCGGAGATCCGCGCCCAGTACGGCCTGGTGCGCCACCGGCAGGGGCGCAGCCAGGACGCGGTGAGCCACCTGCTGGACGCCGTTCGGCTGGCGGACTCCGCAGGCGCCCCCGAGGTCCTGGCCACGGCTCTGGTGCACCTGGACATCGCCGAACTCACCCTGGGTCGCGAGGGGGGCAGCGAGCACGCCAGCCGGGCGCTGGAGATCCTGCGTCGCTTGGGCGACCAGCCCTGGCTTGAAGCCCGGGCCCTCAACCAGCTCGGCATCCGCGCCTACTTCGCCGGCAACTGGTCCCAGGCGGTGGACTTCTACACCCAGTCCTGTGACGCCTGTCGACGCGCGGGGGACGAGTGGACCGCGGCAGTGGGAGCGGGCAACATCGCCGAGGTCCTGGCGGACCAGGGGCACCTGGCGCGAGCCGAGACGATTCTCGAGGAGGCCCTGCGGACCTATCGGGCCGCCGGGACACCCACCTTCATCGGCTACGGAACCATGCTGCTGGGCAGGCTGGCCGCGCGGCGCGGAGACACGGAGCGAGCCCTGGCCCTGCTGGACCAGGCGCGCGCTCTGTCGGCCAGCGACGGCGAGACCCTGCAACTGCTGCAGTCGGACGCCGCCCGGGCGGAGGCCCTGCTGCTGGCGGAGGACTTCTCCTCCGCCATAGAGGTCGGCCAAAAGGTGCTCCGGGATGCCGCTTCGAGCCCCGGGAGCGACCTTTTGGTGGCTTGGGTAGAGCGGGTCCTGGGGCTGGCGCGGGCCGGCCGGGGAGAGGACCCAGACCGCGTCGCGGAGCACCTGCGGGCCTCGGTCGAGATCGCCCGCCGCCGCGGCGCCCGCTACGAACTGGCGCTGTCGCTCAACGCGCTGGCGGACCTCTGGCCCAGCGCGGGGCCGGAGGTCCGCCGGGAGAGCTTGGAGCTCTTCGATCAGCTGGGGGTGGTCGAGGCCGCCCGCAGCCTGGGCCGGCTCACGCCGGCCCAGGCGCCTGGCTGATCACCAATACATCGGGTCCCCATTGCCGAAGTTGTTGGTCTGAATGACCACCGTCTCGGCGCCGGCGCTCCACGAGTAGGAGGAGACGCAGGCTTGAACGGGGAAGTACTTGGAGAAGTACCGGTAGATCCAGCTTCCACAGTTGAAGAGGAGGCCCTGGTAGGCGAAGCTGCTGCTCCCCTGAACCGGCAGCCAGGTCAGGAACGGCTGGTTGGCCCCGAAGCAGACGGGGGTGTTGTCCTGGTCGCCGTTGGTGAAGAAGCTAGCCGGGAAGGTGAGCGTCACCGTCCCGCCGACGACTGGACCGGTCGTGCCCAGCGGGGTGCTGGTGACCACCAGCGGATCGGCCGTCCTGGATCCGGAGACGAAGTAGTCGCAGTTCAGGGTCCCGGTTCCGAACGCGGCCTCGAGGGAGTAGTTGGTGTTTGAGGTGTTCGTGGTGACACCACCGCCGACCCCGGTGGTCGAGCTCTGCACCTGGACCTGGCAGTTGCCGGTGCAGGTGACCGTGGTCGACTCAGGGGGCGTTGTCGACGCCACCGACACATCACCGATGACGGGACCATAGGCGCCAGCATAGTGGTCGCCGGCGAACGTCAGGGTGGTGCTGTCGGTTGCGGCGGTGAAGGTGTAGCTGGCCGTGGTCCAATTCATGTCCTGCTCGGACTGGGTGCTGGGCATGTAGTAGGTGATGGCCTTCGGGTCATTCCCCGAGGCACTCACGGTTACCGTCTTATTCTGAATCCCGCCATCCGGGTTTCCGGAGAGGTAGAAGGAAGCGATGTAGGTGGCACCGGCCGTCGTACTGAAGGTCTGAGCGATGGCCCCCGGGGCGAGGCCGTTCATGTCAATGCTCCAGGGATCAGTCGCAGTGGGGCCCTGCCAGTAGCTACCGATCCAGTCGACGCTGCCGGAGGTGACTGTCCAGTCCAGGATGGCGTTGTCGTTGTAGGTCGTGTTGGGGGGAGTGGACGATGTAGAGAACAGCGTGTCGAACCCTGAGCCCCCGTTTTGGTAGTTGCCAGCGCTGAAGTTGCCATTGGAGAAGCTGTTGGCGATGGTGGCCGCCTGCACGGGCCCCGTCATCGCGAGCGCTGCCAGCGTGACTGTGGCTGCCGCCAAGAGTCTTATCTTCACCTAGAGAAGATCCTCCCAACCTGCCGTGGCAGGTCACTTGCTCCGGGGCGGGGCCCGCCAGTGGCTCACCGCAGTCCAGGCGGCCGTCATCTCGGACTGCAGGTCATCGCCTCCCCAGGGTGCGCATCAGATTAGTGGAACCCCAACTGACGGTCAAGTCATAGGCTGACACAAAAAAGTTAGGCTGCGGGCCGGGGTCCCAGATCGGAACATGGGAGTTCTGCGGGCCAGGCTGTCCCTGCTTCCTCCCGCCCGCATCCGTGCGGACCGTTCCGGCAGGGCCAGCGTCGCCCCGGGGGCATGTCGGTCTCCGAAGTGCGGGGCGCCCGCGGCCCAGCCGGCCCAAGATAATCGGGGGATGCGCTACATCGATGTGGACGGCCGCCAGCTATCGGTGGTCGGCCTGGGGTGCTGGCAGTTCGGCGAGAAGGGCTGGGGATATGGCCGTGAGTTCGGGGAGGCGGAGTCTCTGGCCATCGTGCGCCGGGCGCTGGAGCTCGGCGTCACCGTCCTGGACACCGCGGAGATGTACGGACGGGGGGCTAGCGAGCAGCTGGTGGGCAAGGCCCTGGCGGGAGCGGCAGCCGATCGCTTCCTGGCCACCAAGTTCCTGCCCGTGGTGCCGATTCCCCAGATCCTCATGCGCCACCTGCGCCGCAGCCTGGACCGCCTGGGGGCCGAACACCTCGACCTCTATCAGCTGCACTGGCCCAACCCCCTCTTCCCCCTCGGCGTCCAGGTGGAGGGTCTCAGGCGCGCCTTGGGCGAAGGCCTCACCCGCTACGTGGGTGTCAGCAACTACACCCTCTCGAGGTGGCGCCGGGCGGAGCGTCTTCTGGGGATCCCCATCCTCACCAACCAGGTGCGCTACAACCTCCTACACACCCAGCCAGAGCGCCAGCTCCTTCCCTACGCCCAGGCGACTGGCCACATTGTTGTCGCCTACAGCCCCCTGGCACAGGGAGCGCTGAGCGGCCGCTATGGTCCGGGCCAGGGCCCGGGGGGGGTGAGGCGGGTGAGCCCTCTGTTCACGGAGGAGGGCCTTCAGGCGGCGACCCCGGTGGTCGAGACGCTGAGGGAGATCGCCGCCGGGCGCGGGGCCAGCCCGTCGCAGGTCGCCCTTGCCTACCTGATCGCGCAGCCTCGAGTCGTGGTGATTCCCGGGGCCAAGTCGGTGGCCCAGCTGGAGGCCAACGTGGCTGCCGCCGACATCCGGCTGAAGGAGGACGAGCTGCTGGCGCTGCGGCGGGCGGCCGACCTGTTCCGCCTCTCCTGGCTCAGGGTGGGACGACAGATGTTCATTGGGGCCCGCAGCGGGGCGACGGCCATTCCCTGACGCCACCCGAACGGTGACGGGTTCTTCAGCTCCCGTGGCGTGGCCGCGACACATCCACGCTGAGTTCGGGGGCAAGATCCAGGCACGGGGACGGTGCGCGCTGCTCCAGGCCCCGATCTGGAGGTGCGTACATCAGCACGAGGGCCGCGCACGGGGGCGGGCGGGGGACCCGCAGGGCTGACCTGTCGCCGCCCTCCGAGCTACTGCCCCGGCTGCGCTGGAGCTTTCTCGGGATCGCGCTGCTCAGTCTTGTCGCCAGCCTGGTGGCGGTGGACCTGGGATCTCTGGCGGGAGACACCGCCCGGCTGCTGGCGGCGGCCGGGGCCTGCTGGCTGGGCTTCTCCTGGGTGGCCACCTACCGCCGCGGCCGGCCCCAGATCGAGGAGGACCTGGTCTCCGCCGCTGCCCTGACCGCCTTGGTGGCGGGGCTCGCCTCTCCGCTGTACTCCGTGGGGGTGCTGGGGATGGGGGCCACCCTGCGATCGCTGTACTCGCGCCCCCGAGGCGCGGCCTGGGTCGCCGCCTACTTCCTCGGCCCCTACCTGGGCGGGGTGGCGCTGGACGGGGGTGCCCGGTCGCTCTCCGGCGGAGGGGCCACGCTCCTACTGGGGCTGTCGGGGGTGGGGATCGGGGTCCTGATGGGGCAGCTGCTGAGGAGCACGGCCGACCGCCACCAGCGAGTGCTGGATCTGGCCCACGAGCTCCGTCGGGCCGGCGAGGTCCTGGCCGGGGCGGTCAACCCCGGCCTGATCGAGCTGGCGCTCCTTCGCTCCGCCCAATCGGTGGTGGCCGACCTGGCGGGGGCTCAGCTCGTGCTGGTGCGGCTGGTCGGTGCCGCCGTCACGGTCTCCCAGCCCCTGCGGGTCGGCGAGGAGCCCGGGGGCGCGCGCGCCGTTGCTCCCGGAGCCCTGCCAGACCAAGCTCTCCGCTACCTGCTGGGAGCGGGGGGCTCAGCGCCTCCGGGATCGTTTTCCGCCGTTCGCGAGTTCCTGGGGGTGAGCGCCCAGCTGGACCAGGTGTCCGTCGCCCCGCTGGGACCGCCCGGGGAGTCCCGAGGCTCACTGGTCCTGGTGGCCCCGAGTCCTCCCCCGCCGGAGCTTGTCGACTCGCTGCGGGTCCTCAGCGCCCAGGCCGGCCTGGCGCTCTCCCGGGCGGAGCTGTCGCTCACCATCCGCCAGAGCGAGGCTCGCTTCCGCGGGCTGGTGCAGAACTCCACCGACCTGGTCATCGCCGTGGACCGGGCGGGCGAGGTGACCTACGTCAGTCCGTCGGTGGAGAAGTTCCTCGGTCGCAGCCTGCGCTCCGGGCGGATGGACACGCCTTCGGACGCGGTCCACCCCCAGGACATGGCACGGGTGCTCGCGGCTGTGGAGGGAGCCGTCGCTGCCAGCGGGTCCTGTGCGCTGCCGGAGTTGCGAGTCCGCTCGAAGGAGGGGGGATGGCGGGTTCTCGAGCTTCAGGCCACCAACCTGCTCGCGGACGCCGGGGTCGGGGCCCTGGTGATCACGGGAAGGGACATCACCGAGCGGCGGGCGCTGGAGGACCAGCTCCGCCACCAAGCGCTACATGACCCCCTGACCGGGCTGGCCAACCGGGTGCTGCTGCGCGACCGCATCGACCACGCCCTCCACACCCGCCGGAGCCGGCTCCCCCTCGCCCTGCTCATGATCGACCTCGACAACTTCAAGAACATCAACGACAGCTTCGGACACGCCGCGGGGGACTCCGCCCTGCTCGAGGTGACACATCTCGTGGGCGCCTGTCTGCGCCCCGGGGACACCTTCGCGCGCCTGGGGGGCGACGAGTTCGCGATCCTCCTGGAGGAGGTGGGGGAGGAGGAGGCGGAGAAGGTGGCCGAGCGGATCACGGACAGCCTGCGCAAGCCGGTGCGGCTGCCCAACTGGGAGGAGGTAGCCGTGACCGCCAGCATCGGGCTGGTCACCTGCGAGATGGCCACCGATCCGGAGGTGCTCCTGCGCAACGCTGACATCGCCCTCTACGCGGCCAAGGCGGAGGGCAAGGGGGGGCACGTCGTCTTCCAAGACTTCCTCCACCAGCGTGCCGTCCACCGGATGCACGTCGAGAACGGCCTCCGCCGGGCCCTGGAGCGCGACGAGCTGGTGCTCCACTACCAGCCGATCGTGCGGGGATCGCTGAGCGACATGGTGGGGGTGGAGGCGCTGCTCCGCTGGCGCGACCCGGAACAGGGTCTGGTGATGCCCGAGGAGTTCGTCGCCATCGCCGAGTCGACCGGGCTCATCGTCCCGCTGGGGAAGTGGGTGCTGAGCCAGGCTTGCCGCCAGGTCCGGGATTGGCAGCGGGCTATCCCCGGGACCTCGGAGCTGACGCTGGCAGTGAACGTCTCCCCCCGCCAGCTCCAGGAGAAGGAGATCATCTCCCACGTCGAGTCGGCACTCGAGACCTCGGGCCTGGCGGCCTCGTCGCTCGTCCTGGAGGTCACCGAGAGCGCCATCGCCGGCAACCCCGGGGAGGCCACCGAGCGGCTCGCGGAGCTCCGCCAGCTGGGCGTCCGGGTGGCCATCGACGACTTCGGGACCGGCCAATCCTCGCTGGCCCAGCTCCAGCTGCTTCCCGTGGACTGCATCAAGATCGACCAGTCGTTCGTCCGCCGGCTGAGCACCGACCCCACCGCCGCCGCCTTCATCCAGAGCATGGTGGACCTCGCGTTGGCCCTGCGACTGGAAGTGGTGATCGAGGGGGTGGAGTCGGCGCGCCAGGCAAAGGTCCTCCGCTCCATGCTCCCCCAGGCGAAGTTCCAGGGACACCACTTCGCCCCGGCGCTGGACCCCGAGGAGCTGGGCCGCCTACTCAGCGGCCGACGCGGGGGCCGGAGGGCCAGAACCCCAGGACGCCCGGTGGTCCAGCTGCCCGGCTGACACCTCCGGGCTCACTCCCCGAGCAGCCACCGCTCCAGTCGGCGCCGGAAGAAAACCACGCCGCCGAGAATCAGCACCGCGGCCGCCACGGCCAGGGCCAGGGTCGCCGCACCGACCGCGCCGCTGGCCTGCTGGTAGGCGTGCCCTAGTTCAAACCCCAGAAGGCCGTAGGCGGTGGCCCACGCAGCGCCCCCCAGGATGTTGAAGGGCAGGAAGAGGCGGTAGGGCATCTCCCCCACCCCGGCGAGGAGGGCGCCAAAGGTGCGCAGCAGGGCGATGAACCGGGCGACCACCACGGCCAGCGGCCCGCGGCGCTCGAAGAAGCGCTGGATGAGCTGCTGGCGTCGTGCCGTCAGCCCCACCCGGGCGCCCCACCTGGCCACCAGCTCCCGGTCCAGGAGTCGGCCCACTCCGTAGCCGAGATTGTCACCCAGCACGGCCCCGGCGAAGGCGCAGAAGATCACCAGCGGAAGGCTTAGTCGGCCGGTGTCGGCGGAGTAGGCGGCTCCGAGAATGAGCAGGGTCTCGCCGGGAAACGGCACCCCCGTGCTCTCCACGAGGGGGCCGGCCAGGACCGCCACGTACCCGTAGGTCTGGAGGAGGTGGTCCGGGCTGAAGTTCAAGTGGTGGCCCCCGCCCCATCGCCCGGGAAGAGTGGCGGGGTCGTGGCCAGGGACTCCTCGGGCGGTGGGTAGCCCAGGTGGAGCAGTTCGGCCATCTGCAGGCCGTTGATCACCGCATAGTTGGCGCGGTTGTTGTTGAAGAGCAGCTGGACGCGGGCGGCCGTCTCCGCCAGCCGGTTGATCGAGGGCACCCAGTCGGCCAGCTCCTCCCTCGAGTACAGGTAGTCGAAGCGGTCGCCACTCCGGCGGCCCTTGGCGTACCAGGTGGCTCGGTTTCGGCCGTGGAATCGCACCACGACCAGCCTGGGGTCGGTGACCTGAACCAGCCGAGGGAACGACCCCTCCCCCAGCTGGGGCTCATCGACGAGGCAGAGTGAGACCGCCTGGCGGCGGAGAAGCTCGACCACTGCCTCGGCCCCAGGCTGCGCCCAGCTCCGGTGTCGGAACTCGAACACCAGTAGGTCGTCAGGGTGGCGGGCGCGGATCCGCTCCAGCCGCTCCAGGTTCTCGGCGGCTCTCGTGTACCAAGGGGGGAACTGGTAGTGGACCGCCACCAGCTTCCCCGCCTCCCGCAGCGGCTCAAGACAAGCCAAAAAGCGCTCCACCTCCCAAGAGGTGGGCTCGCGGGGCCGGTCCCCTTCGCGCTCGTGGTAGGTGAGCGAGCGGAAGGCCTTCACGTTGAAGCGGAAGTGGGCAGGGGTCGCCTCGGCCCAGGCCGCCGTGCGGGCGGTGGGAGGGATGGCGTAGTAGCTGCTGTCCACCTCGACGAGGGGGAAGAATCGGGCGTAGTGCTCCAACCGGCGTCCCGGGGGCAGCCCCTTGGGGTAGAAGCCCTCGTGATCACTCCAGTTGCAGGTGCCGACCATCACCTCGGCGCGCACGCGGTCATGCTCGCAGGTCAAGGTCCCACCGCGGTACGCTCCCACCCATGAGCACCTCCCTGACCCCGACACAAGTCGAATTCCTCCGCCGGCGCCAGTTCGCCCATGTCGCCACGGTGAACCCCGATGGCAGCCCCCAGGTGACTGCCCTCTGGGTGGACACCGATGGAGAGGCGGTGCTGCTCAATACCGCGCTGGGCCGGATCAAAGCCCGCAACCTTGAGCGCGAGCCCCGGATCGCGATCTCCCTTGTGGACAGTGAGAATCCCTACGACTCGCTCACCATCCAGGGGCGGGCCGAGCTGATGGAGGAGGGTGGGGTGGAGCACATCCGCTCCCTCAGCCAGAAGTACACAGGGGACCCCAACTTCGCCCTCCAGCCTGGCGAGAGGCGCGTGATCATCCGGGTCCTGCCGGAGCGGGTCGGGGGATCGGTCCGCTAGGTCACCCACGGCAGGGCGAGCGGGCGTCTTCGGGCCCGCGCCCAGGGGCCCGTGGCGCTCCGGAGTCCTGGCGTAGCGGCCGCGAGGTCGGGTCAGCCCCGCCCAGCTGCGCGGGAGACCGGCCGGCCGAGACAGGCCGCCAGCCGGTCTATGGCCGGGGCGCCTTGATCCACCGGCTGGGGGGGGCCGAACGGCTGCCGGCCGGGCGGGATGCGCTCCAGCATGGGCACGGTGAAGGCCAGCGCCTCCTCGGCGGCCTCCTCCGGGAACGGTGGTGTCTGCCCGGTGGCTCGGGCCAGATCCCATCCGTGGACCAGTACTTCGGTGAGCCGGAGCCGCAGGGCGACCGCGCCCGGCACGGTGCCGAAGGGCACCTGGACCGCCTTCTCCATCACCCCGGGTTGCCGGAATGCGCTGAGGAGCCGCTCCGCCGACTCGTGGTAGGCCTTGGCGACGCCCTCGGCCTCCGAAGATGATGGCGGCACCTCCCCACCGAGGGCGCGGGTGAAGAGGTCATTGCCTCCCGTGATGTGCTCGGCGACCTGCCGCACCGACCATTCGGTGCATGGAGAGGGGAGATCCCACTGGTCGGCGGCGATGCCGTCGAGGATCGAACCGGTCACCTCGAGGCCGGCCTCCAGGGGCCCTATGTCAACTGCGTTCAAGACGCGTACCTCCCACACTTCGTCCGCCGGCTCACGTGGCGCCCTGACGTTATCACCCGAGGGCCGGCTGCCCTGGCGCCTTGGCCGCAGCGACAGGCGGTGCCTGGGCGGGGTTGGTCCGCGGGGTCACCTATGCGGCGGTCGGTGGGGCCGGTAGGGCCCTGACCAGGAGCCCAGGCGCAAGGAACGTTCGCGGGTGGGAACCGTCCTGCGGTTGCGCCGCCCAGGCCGCCCGGCGGCGGGGCCGACCTCTCGAGCCGCTCTCAACCGGGTCTGACCGGCCCCCCTCCAGTGCCCGCCGCGGCCTTGGCGATCTCGTCCAGATCGCGCGTGGTCAGCCGCATGGCTCCCGCTCCGACCCATCCATCCACCTGGGCCGGGCTCCTTGCGCCCACGATCGCCCCGGTGACCCCCGGCCAGCTCAGAGTCCAGGCGACAGCCACCGCGGCGACCGTCTGCCCGTGGCGGTGGGCGATCGGCCGGAGCGCCTCGGCCAGCTCGAGGTTGCGAGCCAGCCTGGTCCCCTGGAATTCGGGGTCGCGCGACCTCCAGTCGTCAGCGGAGAGGGCAGCCGCCCGATCCCAGGAGAAGGCGCCGGTGAGGAGCCCGGCCTGCATCGGGCTGTAGACGATCACCCCTGTGCCGTGCTCCCGGCACCAGGGGATGATCTCGGCGGCCGCCTCCCGACGGATCATGGAAAAGGGGGGCTGCAGCGAGTCGACATGGCCCAGTCGCTCGGCCGCCTCCAGCTGGGAGCGGTCATGGTTGGACAGCCCGACCCAGCGGGCCTTCCCCTCGCGCTGGAGATCCAGGAGGCATCCCCAGTACTCTTCCAGCGGGGTGCCGTCCTCCGCCGGCCAGTGCATCTGGTAGAGGTCCACCTGCTCCACCCGCAGCCGCCGGAGAGAGGCCTCCAGCTCGCGCCGGATGGACTCCGGGCGCCCCACCTCCTGGGGCTCCCGACTGTGGTCGGACTCGTCCCACACCAGCCCACACTTGGTGAACACGTAGGGGCGGTCGCCCGCGGGGATCCCCTCCAGCGCCTGGGCCACCACCTCCTCCGAATGGCCCAGTCCGTACACCGCAGCGGTGTCGATCCAATTCACGCCCAGTTCGAGGGACCGATGAATGGCGGCGATGGAGAGTTCGTCGTCCTGCGGTCCCCAAGAGAAGGCCCACCCCGACCCGCCGGCGGCCCAGGCCCCGAATCCCACCTGGGTGATCTCCATGTCGGTCCGCCCGAGTCGGCGCCGGCTCAGCTCCATCGTCCGCCGCCTCTAGAGTCCACAGCACTCTGTCCTCCGTGCCTCACCACGGGCCCCGGTCCTGCGAGTTGGCCATCCGGAGAGCCCCAACGTAGGTTGAGCGTAGCTCAGCTGGCCGTCTGGAGGTGGAGGTCCTGAAGTGGGTCTGCGGCAACCGCCGTGCACCTCGATGTGGCCGGGTTCACCAGGGAGCAGTGCCGCGCGCTGGGGGATGCCGGAAGGAGGTAGCGGGCGCCGGGGTACATCAGCTCGACCGCCGGGCGTCGGCGGCGAACGCCGAGGCGGGCCTGGAAGCCATCTCCTCGTAGGTGGCCCAGCGCCGCGCCACCGCCTCCGCCCCGAGACGGGCCAGCCTCTCCGCCTCCTCGGGGTCGGTCCGAAATAGCGATGAGTAGCGGATCTCCCGTCCGGTGTACTCGGGAAGGGGCAGCCGGGGGCGGGGAGAGTCTAGGAGGAAGGGGTTGCCTCCCTCGCGCCGGGCCACCGGGTCGTAGCGCAGGAGGGGCCAGTAGCCGCTGGCGACCGCCCGGTATTGCTGGTCCAGCCCCTTCTGCATGTCGATGCCGTGGGCGATGCAGTGGCTGTAGGCGATGATGAGGGAGGTCCCGTCGTAGGCCTCCGCCTCCCGGAAGGCACGGAGGGTCTGCTCCGGATCTGCGCCCATCGCCACCCGGGCCACGTAGACGTTTCCATACGCGATCGCCTGGAGTGCCAGGTCCTTCTTCTCGGCGGTCTTGCCGGCGGCGGCGAACTTGGCCACCGCCCCCAGCGGGGTGGCCTTGGACATCTGCCCCCCGGTGTTGGAGTAGACCTCGGTGTCCAGGACCAGGATGTTGACGTTGCGGCCGCTGGCCATAACGTGGTCCAGGCCCCCGAAGCCGATGTCGTAGGCCCAGCCGTCGCCGCCCACGATCCAGACGCTGCGCCGGACCAGATGGTCGAGGACGCTGCCGAGGTCCTGTGCCGCCGGGCCCCCGACGCGGACCAGCCGCTTACGCAGCTCCTCCACCCGCTCGCGCTGGGCGGCGAATTGCGACTCAGTTCGCTGGGGGGCGCTCAGGACCTCGTCCACCAGCTCCTGGCCCAGCTGCAGACTCAACTCTGAGAGCCGGCGGCGTGCCAGCTCCAGCTGGCGGTCGGCGGCGAGCCGCAGCCCGAGGCCGAACTCGGCGTTGTCCTCGAACAGGGAGTTGGACCAGGCCGGGCCGCGCCCCCTGGCGTCCTTGGTCCAGGGGGTGGTGGGCAGATTCCCGCCGTAGATCGAAGAGCACCCGGTGGCGTTGGCCACCACCAGCCGATCCCCGAACAGCTGCGTTAGGAGCTTGAGGTACGGGGTCTCGCCACAGCCGGCGCAGGCTCCGGAGAACTCGAAGAGCGGCTCCAGGAACTGCGCCCCACGGACGGTGCCGAAGTCCACCCGTGAGCGCTCGGGAACTGGGAGGGACTCGAAGAAGTAGACGCTCGCCCGTTCGCGCTCCAGGATCGGGGAGATCTCCTCCAGGTTGATGGCCCGCCGTGCTGGGTCATGAGGATCGGCAACCGGGCAGGCCTCGAAGCAGAGGGCGCACCCGGTGCAGTCCTCGGCGTACACCTGCAGCGTGTACAGGGTCTGGGGCAGCCCCCTGGCGTTGAGTGCCCGAGACTTGAAGCCGGAGGGCGCCTCGGCCAGGCGGGCCGCCGGATAGAACTTGGAGCGGATCACGCTGTGGGGGCAGACAAAGCTGCAGTTTCCGCACTGGATGCAAAGTTCGGGATCCCAGCTGGCGACCAGCTCAGAGACCCGGGGCTTCTCATACACCGCAGTCCCCGTGGGCCAGGTGCCGTCGGGAGGCAGGGCTCCCACCGGGATCTCGTCCCCGTGGCCCGCCATCAGCATGGAGGTCACCTCGCGAACGAACGTGGGCGCGCTCGGGGGCACGGGGGCGATGAGCTGGCGCCCTGAGGTGATGGAATTCGGCACCACCACCTGTTCCAGCCTCTCCAGGGCGGCGTCCACCGCCCTCAGGTTGGCCCTCACGGTCTTGGAGCCACGCCGACCGTACGTCTTCTCGATCGCCTCCTTGATGCGAGCCACGGCGACCTCCCGCTCCAACACCCCGGAGATGGCGAAGTAGCAGGCCTGCAGGACGGTGTTGACCCGGCCCCCCAGTCCCAGGTCCCGGGCGATGGCGCCGGCGTCGATCACCCAGAACTTGATCTCCTTGTGGAGGATCTGCTCCTGAGCCGGACGGGGCAGCTGGTCCCAGATCTCGGCCGCCGCATAGGGGGTGTTGAGCAGGAAGGTCGCCCCCCTCGCGGCGGTGGCCAGCACGTCGACCCGCTCCAGCAGCGAGGGATGGTGGCAGCCCACGAAGCCCGCCTCCCGGATCAGGTAGGGCGCCCGGATGGGCTCAGTTCCGAACCTCAGGTGGGACACCGTCTGGGAGCCCGACTTCTTGGAGTCGTAGACGAAGTATCCCTGGGCGTGCAGCCCCCCCTCAGTGCCCAGGATCTTGATGGTGTTCTTGTTGGCCCCCACCGTCCCGTCCGAACCCAGCCCGTAGAAGAGGGCCCGAGAGGTTCCCTGGGGCTCCACCTGGAAGTTGGGGTCGTAGTCGATGCTGGTGTGGGAGACGTCGTCCTGAATCCCCACGGTGAGACGGCGCCGGGGGGCGGGCGAGCGAAGCTCGTTGAAAACCCCCTGCACCATCCCCGGGGTGAATTCCTTGGACGCCAGCCCGTAGCGGCACCCGACCACGAGGGGGAGCTTCGAGCGCCGGCCCCCGGTGTGGGCCTCGGCGAGCGCCGCGCTCACGTCCAGGAACAGCGGCTCCCCCTGGGATCCCGGCTCCTTGGTGCGGTCCAGCACGGCAACTCTGGTCACGGTCTCGGGTATGGCCCGGAGCAGCTCGGCTTCGGGGAAGGGGCGATAGAGATGCACCGTCACCACTCCCAGCCGCTCCCCGCGGGCCGCCAGTGCCCTCACCGTCTCCTCCGCGGTCTGGGCGCCCGATCCCATCGCCACCAGGACCCGCTCGGCTTCCGGGTGCCCCGAGTACTCGACCAGGTGGTAGCTCCGGCCGCTGATCTGGGACAGCTGGTCCATCGCCTCCTGGACCAGCCCGGGGGTTCGGGCCAGGAACGGCGAGCTGGCCTCACGGGCCTGGAAGGCCACGTCCGGGTTGTGGGAGGTGCCCCGGATGACCGGGTGCTCGGGCGAAAGCGCCCGACCTCTGTGATCCAGGATCAGCTCCAGGGGCACCATCTGGCGCAGGTCGTCGTCCGAAAGAAGCTCCACGGTGTTGAGCTCGTGTGAGGTCCGGAAGCCGTCGAAGAAGTGGATGAAGGGGATCCTGGATCTCAGCGTGGCGAGTTCCGCCACGGCGGCCAGGTCGTGGGCCTCCTGCACCGAGGAGGAGGAGAGCAGGGCGAACCCGGTCTGACGGGCGGCCATCACGTCGGAGTGGTCTCCGAAGATCGAAAGGGCCTGCCCGGCGACCGCTCGGGCAGCCACGTGGATGACCGTGGAGGTGAGCTCGCCGGCGATCTTGTAGAGGTCCGGGATCATGAGCAGGAGGCCCTGGGAGGCGGTGAAGGTGGTGGCCATGGCGCCCCCCTGCAGGGCCCCGTGCAGTGCACCCGCAGCTCCCCCCTCGCTCTGCATCTCCACCACGGCGGGCACGCTGCCATAGACGTTGGCTCGGTGTTGGCTGGCCCACTCGTCCGCCAGCTCAGCCATGGGGGAGGCGGGGGTGATCGGATAGATGCAGCAGACCTCGTTGAGGCGGTAGGCAGCGGACACGGCCGCCTCGTTGCCGTCGACTATGGCTCTCAAAGGACGGGCTCCGGCACCATCTCGATGGCGTGCACCGGGCACTGCTCGAAGCAGGAGCCACAACCGGTGCAGCGGTCGTAGTCGAAGCGATAGCGGAGACCCTCGCCCAGCTTGATCACCGCGTCCTCCGGGCAGGAGCCCAGGCAGCCATCGCACTCGAAGCAGTTGCCGCATGAGAGGCAGCGGCCCGCCTCGAACTCCGCGGCCGCCGGTGCCAACCCGCCGACCACCTCGTCGAAGCCGGCGACCCGGGAGGAGACCGGCAGGACCGGCTGCCGGCGTCGGTTGGCGTCTCCGAAGTACCAGAGGTGGAGCCCTGCGAAGGCGGCCTCGGGATGCTTGGTGGGAGGCGCATCAACCCTGCCGGAGAGCCAGGCGTCGATGTTGCGAGCGGCCTTCTTGCCGTGGCCCACCCCCACGGTCACGGTCCGCTCGGCGGGGACCATGTCACCCCCAGCGAAGACCCCCGGGCAGCCGGTCATCATGGTGGGGGAGACGCGGACGGTGCCGTCCTTCTCCACCTCGACACCGGGCACCCGGCGAAGGAATTCTGTATCGCTGTCCTGACCCAGGGCGAGGATCACGGTATCGGCCGCCAGCTCCTGGTAGCGGCCGGTGGGCTGGGGGAACCCCTTCTCGTCCAGCTCCATCTCCTCCACCTGGAGAGTCGGACCGTCGAACGCCTTGATGGTGCGCAGCCAGTTGATCCGCACCCCCTCGCGCTCGGCATCCTCGGCCTCCTCCTCGTGGGCGGGCATCTGGGCTCTGGTGCGGCGGTACACGATCAGCGCCTCGTCGGCGCCCAGCCGCCGGGCGGTCCGGGCGGCGTCCATGGCGGTGTTCCCCCCGCCGTACACCGCCACCTTCCTGCCGATCAGGGGCCGCTCCCCCGAGGCCACGCTGCGGAGGAAGGTGATCGCGTCCACGATCCGGCCCGCGTCCCGGGCGGGGATGTCGACCCGCTTGGAGAGGTGAGCTCCCACGGCGACGAACACCGCGTCGAACCCTCCCTCGCGACGCTCGGCCTCCAGGTCTTGGACCCGGTGGCCCGTCGTGATCCTCACCCCCAGGCGACCGATCCTCTCCACCTCGGCGTCCAGGACCGCCCGGGGCAGCCGGTAGGAGGGGATCCCATAGCGCATCATCCCTCCGGGCTGGTCACCGGCGTCCCGGATCTCCACCTCGTGACCGCGAACCGCCAGGTGGTAGGCGGCGGAGAGGCCGCTGGGCCCCGAGCCCACCACCAGCACGCGCTTGCCCGAAGGGGGGGCGGCGGGCGCGAATTGCCACCCCCGCTCCAGGGCGAGGTCCCCGAGGTATCGCTCGACGGCGTGGATGGACACGGCGTCATCCAGCTCCGCCCGGTTGCAGACGCTCTCACAGGGGTGATAGCAGACCCGCCCGTGGATGGCGGGCAGCGGGTTCTCCGCCACCAGGGTCCGCCAGGCCCGCTCGGTCCGTCCGGCCGCCAGCTCGGCCAGCCAGGCCTGGATGTTCTCCCCCGCCGGGCACCCTGCGTTGCAGGGCGGCAGAAGGTCGACGTAGACCGGGCGCCGCGTTTGCACCGGACCTGCCATGACCGCGCCGTGGCCCAGTACTGGGACCCTCGTCAGGTCCTCCCCGGTGCCGACAGAACGCTGCGGGCCGGCCCCTCCTGGGACCCCGCCCCCGATCGAAGATGCCATGGATCCGCCCCCCTAACCTCGACCATCGTACTCGCCAGGTGAGCTGGCAGCTTCGGGGGAGATCGCGCCCCGGCCCCCTCTCAGCGGGATCTAAGGCCGGGCGGGGCGCGGCGGCCGTAAGTTCGGACAGTCAGATCGGAGGCCGCGAAGGGCCTGCTTGTGCAAGGAGAAAGAAAGAATGAAGAGGACTCTGATTCGCTGGCTGGCGACCGGGGCCGTGGCCGCCGCCGCCGCGGGGGCCGGGGTGACCGCCGTCTCGGCCGCCACCTCCTCCCCCTCCACGACCCCCAGCGCCTCGGCGGCGCACCACCGCCACGGGCTCTTCCGCCTTCCCAAGGTGGCGGGAAAGGTGGTGTCCGACACCTCCACCGGGGGCGCTGCCGGCAAGGGAGTCCTGGTGATCCAGGAGCCCGACGGCACCACGGTGACCCTGAACCTCCTTCCCCACACGCACGCCTGGAAGTACCAGGGATTCGGGGTCAAGCCCGAGCCTGAGTCCGCTACCTCCCTCCAGACCGGCGAGATCGTCGTGGTCGTCGGGCGGGGCGTGCACAGCAAGAACCACTGGGCGAGGGCGATTCTCGACCTGGGGTTCCAGGCGGCCGGCTGATCTGATCCTCCCTCGAGCCGGGGCCGCGCCCCGGCTCGCTGGGGGACGGCTGGCCGTGCCCCTCGCGAGTGCGGCAGGATGAGGGCTGACCGCCTCTGCCGGCGGCGTCAGTGCCGACTCCCGTGGGGGGAGTGGAGGTGCAGCCCATGGACATCGTCCACCTAGCCATCGCGCCCTGGGACCTGGCGCTCCGCTCGGTCGTCATCTACCTCGCCCTCACCTTCGCCCTCAGGCTCTTCGGCAAGCGGGAGCTGGGGCAGATGACGATCTTCGATCTGGTGTTGGTGCTCCTGGTGGCCAACGCCGTCCAGCCCGCCATGACCGGGCCGGACAGCTCCTTGCTGGGGGGCCTGGTGATCATCGCCACCCTCTTCGTCCTCAACCTGGCCCTCAGCCTGGCCCGCGTGAGGGTCAAATGGCTCGACCACCTGCTGCGCCCCTCCCCGACGGTGCTGGCGACCCATGGCACCTGGGACGTGGCGGCGTTGCGGCACGAGGGGTTGGACCTCGACGAGGCCGAGATGGCACTCCGGGAGCATGGGGTGGACGGGGTCGGAGACGCCGAGCTGGTGGAGATGGAGTCGGATGGGAGCATCAGCGTGGTTCCCAAGCAGGTTGCCGGGCGCCAGCGCCCCAAGCGCAGGGTGCGGCTGGTCAGGCGACCGTAGGTGCTGGCGAGGGGGCGAAGGTGCCTCCCGGTGCAACTTCAGGATTGCGGGGCGCCCGACGGAGATCCCCGAGGATGATCGGTGTGGGCAGACTGGCCGCGGCCAAGGCCTAGTCGCGGGTCGCAACCAGCCGCTCAGATCAGAGGACGTGCGGGGAGTGTTGGTCGCCTCGCTCTTCCTGCCCGGCCCTGCGGAAGATCATCACCCACGCCACCAGTGAGCCACCGGCCACCAGCAGGAGTGCGGCGAGGGGAAGCGCCACCTGCATCGCCGTGACCATCTGCACCTCCTTGCTCGGACAGGTGTATTGTAGTGCGCCTGGTGAGCTGATCGATCTTCGCGCGGGCGGCCCCGCCGCCCCGGACCCGGTCCCGGCCCTGAGCCGGCGCGGCCTTGTGTGCCGCCACCCACTTGTTCGCAGGAGTCGATCTTGAGTTCGCCAGTAGCCCTCGATCCCCGTCGCGCCCGCCTCGCTCTCTGGGGGCTGGCGGGGGCTGCCTTCACGGACGCCCTGGGGGCGACCATGATCCTTCCCATCCTGCCGCTGTTCCTGCGGCACGGTGGGGCCTCCTACACGGAGGTGGGGCTGACCACCGCGGCCTTCTGGGGCGCGGGGCTGGTGGTCGGCTACCCGGTGGGCCGTCTCTCGGACCGCCTGGGACGAAGGCGCCTTCTGGTCGGCAGCGAGCTGCTGTACGCGGCGGCCACCGCCGCCTTCGCGCTCACCCCGAGTCCTGTCGGTTTCATCCTCCTCCGCGCGGTCCAGGGGGCAGCTTCCGGGTCGGCCAATGTGCTGGCCCTCTCCCTGGTGGCCGACATCGTGGTCCCCGAGCGGCGCGGCCGGGCCTACGGGCTGCTCACCGGGGCCAACATGGCGGGGACCATCGCCGGGCCGATGATCGGCGCCGTGCTCTTCTCCATCTCGGTGGCGCTCACCTTCCTGGTTTCCGCGGCGGCGGCGGTGTTGGTGTCCGGCATCATCGTGGCGACCGTGCCCGCCGGGAAGGTCGCCCTAAGCCACGCTCGGGAACCATCCCGGCCGCAGGCTCTCTGGCGGCAGCGCGGGCTACTCGGGATCCTGCTCTCGTCGATGGCGGTGGGGGTGCTGATCGGCATGTACGACACCCTGTGGAGCCTCTTGATGCACTCCCGCCACGCCAGCAACTTCGAGATCGGGCTCTCCTTCACCATCTTCGCCCTGCCCTTCACCGTCGGGTCCTGGCCCGCGGGCTGGCTGGCCGACCGCCTGGACAACCGCCACCTGATCAGAGCGGGGATGATCTTCGCGGGGGCGTTCGCCGCCGCCTATCCGTTCATCCCCTCGCCGGCCTGGCTGATCGCCCTCGGAGCGTTCGAGGGAATCTTCACTGTGGTGGGCATGCCGGCCCGCCAGGCGATGCTCTCCCGGCTGGTCCCGGCGGAGCAAATGGGGAGGGCCCAGGGGATGTACAGCTCCTTCCAGGTGGGGGCCTCGGCGCTGGCCGCCATCGGAGCGGGGGCGCTGTTCGGGGTGGCGGCACCACTCCCCTTCGTGGGGACGGCGGTCGTCATGGTGGGCACGGCCTTGGTCCTGCTGCTCCTCTGGCGTGGAGTGGCCGGGCACCCGCGGACCGAGCGGGAGCCCGGGGCGCTCACGGTGGGGGCCTGAGCTGAAGGGGTCCGGCGCCGGCTGGCGCCGGACCCCCGCTTAGGTCAGGCGACCGGAAGTACGGTCCGCTTGAAGTTGGCGTTGAGGACGATGGCGAACGAGGTGTAGGCCGCGGCCAGGGCGGTCAGGATTCCCACGTACCCGCCGAGGTGTGTCCAGGTTGTGCCGCCGGATCCTGCCCAAGCCCCAAAGGCGAGCAGGAGGAAGGTCAGGGTCAGCAGGATGAAGACCACCCAGAGAGCGCGCGGGCCGCCGAGCGAGGCGACGAACATGTAGAGCGTGAAGATCCCCCAGCAGAAGAGGTACAGGCCCACGATCGGGCTGATCGTGGCCGGTGCCGTCTTGGCCAGGAAGACGTCGACCAGCAGGTAGTAGCTCCACCAGAAGGCACCGTACGCGGTGAACGCGGTGGCGCCGAAGGTGTTGCCCCTCTTGAACTCCCACATGCCGGCCAGGATCTGACCTAGGCCGCCGAAGGCGGCGGCCATCGGCAGGACGGCCATGGTCGCCCCGGAAGCGATGATGCCGGCGTTGATGAAGCTCAGCATCATCGTGGTCATGCCGAAGGCGATCAGCCCCAAGGGCGCTGGGTCGGCGATCAATGACGCTGCCGCAGGCGGCCCCGCAGGCAGTACGCCAGCCGGGGCTTGGGCTGGCGGGGTTGAGGCAGGATAGTTAGTAGACATGATTTGACTTGCAGGCCTCCATGAAATGTGGACGGATTCCGGCTGTCAGGGCAATTCGAAGTGCTATTGCTCCTTGCCCTCCTCTGTGACCGCTCTGGAGCGCAGTTCCTCGACCACCGTGGGATCGGCCAGGGTGGTGGTGTCGCCCAGGGCCCGGTGCTCGGCCACGTCCCGCAGCAGTCGGCGCATGATCTTGCCGGACCGAGTCTTGGGTAGTTCGGGGGTGAAGACGATGTTGGCCGGGGCGGCGATCTTGCCGATCTTCTTGGAGACGTGGTCGCGCAACACGCCGAGGAGCTCAACCGAGGGCTGGTGAGTGGCCTTGAGCGTGACGTAGGCGACGATCGCCTGGCCGGTCTGGGGGTCGCTGCGCCCGCACACCGCGGCCTCGGCGACGGCCGGGTGGTCGACCAGCGCCGACTCCACCTCGATGGTGGAGATGCGGTGGGCGGAGATGTTCATCACATCGTCGATCCGCCCCATCAGCCAGAAGTCTCCGTCCTCGTCCTTGCGGGCCCCGTCACCCACGAAGTAGGTGTCCTTGTAGCGCGACCAGTAGGTCTGCTGGTACCGCTCGGGGTCCTTGTACACGCCCCGGAGCATGGCGGGCCAGGGCTTGCGGATCACGAGGTAGCCACCCTGCCCGGGCGGCACCTCCTGCCCCTGCTCGTCGTAGACGGCGGCGTCTATGGTGGGGAAGGGCTTGGTCGCCGAGCCCGGCTTGAGGGTGGTGACCCCGGGAAGCGGGGAGATCAGGATCATGCCCGTCTCCGTCTGCCACCAGGTGTCCACCACCGGGGTGCGGCCCAGTCCGATGTGCTCCCGGTACCAGATCCAGGCCTCGGGGTTGATCGGCTCGCCCACGGTGCCCAGGAGTCGCAGGCTGGTGAGGTCGTGCTTCTGGGCGTGCTGCGGGCCCCACTTCATGTGGGTGCGGATGGTGGTGGGCGCCGTGTAGAGGATGTCGACCTTGTAGCGCTCGATGATCTCCCACCAGCGCTCCTCGTTGGGATGGTTGGGCACCCCCTCGTAGATGACCCCCGTCGTCCCGTTGCAGAGGGGGCCGAAGAGGATGTAGCTGTGGCCGGTGACCCAGCCGATGTCGGCGGCGCACCAGTAGACCGAATCGGGCTTGATGTCGAAGATGTAGTAGTGGGTGGTGGCCACCCCCACCAGGTAGCCCCCGGTGGTGTGCACGATGCCCTTGGGCTTGGCGGTGGTGCCGCTGGTGTAGAGGAGGTAGAGCAGGTCCTCAGAGTCCATGGGCTCGCAGGGGCAGCTGGCGGGATCGTCGCTGAGCCCTTGAAGCACCTCGTCCACGTAGACGTCGCGCCCCTCGCGCATGTTCACCGGGGAGCCCATCCGCCGGCTGACGAGGCAGGTGCGGACGGTGGGGGACATCTCCAGCGCGGCGTCGGAGTTGGCCTTCAGCGGGACCTTGCCACCCTTGCGCCAGCCCTCGTCCTGGGTGATCAGCAGCTCGGCCCCCATGTCGTTGAGCCGGCCCGCCAGGGCGTCGGCGGAGAAGCCGCCGAAGACCACGGTGAAGGGAGCGCCGATCCGGGTGCAGGCCAGCATGGCCACGGGCAGGTCCATGCACATGCCCATGTAGATCCCCACCGGGGTGCCCTTCTTCACCCCCAGCTTCTTCAGCCCGTTGGCGAAGCGCACCACCTCGCGCTGGAGGTCTGAGAAGGTGACGGTGCGGCGCTCGTCGTCAGGCTCCCCCTCCCAGTAGAAGGCGACCTTGGCCCCGCGGCCGGCCTCCACATGGCGGTCGACGCAGTTGTAGCAGACGTTGAGCTGCCCGCCCAGGTACCACTTGGCGTAGGGGGGATTCCACTCGTAGAGCTTGTCGAAGGGACGGAACCAAGTGACCCGGGTCCTCCCCTGCTCCTCCCAGAACTCCTCGAACCCCTTCTGGTAGATGTCGGCCTTGGCGTTGGCCTGGGCCGCGAACTCCGGGGGGGGCGGGAAGGTCCGTCCCTCCACCTGCAGCGCGTCAATCCGGTTGCCATCAGCTGCCATACCACCCTCCTGACTTACCCACGCGCCTGATCCACCTCCCCGCAGACGGCACCGAGCCGCGCCGGAACGCGACTCGGGTGCAGGGTATCCCCCGAGAGGGGCTCGGGGGCGGAGGTCACGCCGAGCGGTCCGAATCCGCCCCCAAGCGGTAGCAGCTCTAAGGGAAGCGGTTGCGCTGGCCGGAGTCCCGGCGGATGATTCGCGCCATGCCCTGGCCCGCGCTGGTGGGAATCGAGGCGGTGTTCACCGCTCTGGCGGCTGTCCTGGTGCACCGCCGGCTGCGCCGGCGCCCCTTCGCCTTCAACACCGCTGAGGAGAGGGCGACCCTGCGGACGCTGGCGTTCGCCACCTCCGCGGTCGCCAGCCTGCGCCAGGGCCTGGACCGCAAGACCGCGGTCAAAGTGCTGCGCTCACTGGTGCCCCAGTCCGGCGGGATGGCAGCGGCCATCTACGACGCGCGCCAGCTTCTCGCCTACCAGCCCGCCGCCGGCAGCCGTGCGGACGTGCACACCCGCCATCTGGAGAGGGACTCCGCCGACTTCCTCTCGGCGCTGGAGTCCGGGCGGACCCAGATGGTGCGCCTCCATCCCCAAGAGCCCACCGCCTGCCCTCTGCGGGTAGCGGTGGTGGCTCCTATCACCATCGACGACCATCCGGTGGCCGCCCTGGTCACCTACCACGGCGGAGAGCCGAGCCCCGCCCAGCTGCGGGTCACCGCCGACCTGGGAGAGCTGCTGGCCACCCAGCTCCGGCTCCAGCGGGCCGACCAGCAGCAGGCGGCCCTGGTGCGCTCGGAGCTGCGCGCCCTGCGGGCCCAGATATCCCCCCACTTCATCTACAACCTGCTCACCACCATCGCCAGCTTCGTGCGCACCGACCCGGAGCGCTCCCGCGAGCTGCTGGTCGAGTTCGCCGACTTCAGCCGCCGGGCCTTCGCCGGCCCCAGCTCGGAGTTCACCACCCTCGCCGACGAGCTCGTCTACGTGAACCAGTACCTCAACCTGGAGCAGGCGCGCTTCGGGGAACGGCTCCAGGTGCGCTACCACATCGAGCCCGAGGTGCTGAGCACGGTCGTGCCGGCCCTTCTGGTCCAGCCCCTGGTGGAGAACGCGGTCAAGCACGGAATCGAGCAGCGGCGCGGCCGGGGCACGGTGTCCGTGGAGGCGACCGACCAGGACGACGAGTGCTGGATCTCCGTGCGGGACGATGGCGAGGGCTTTGCGGGCGGGCTGGAGCTGGCCGACCAGCAGGGGGCGCTGGGGAACATCCACCGCCGCCTCACCCACGTGTTCGGGCCGGGGCACGGGCTGGAGGTGGTCTCCCGGCCGGGTGAGGGGACGACGGTGACGGTGCGAGTCCCCAAGTACCGCCCTGGGGTCAAGGCCTCTTGAGGTGAGCGACGACATGATGTCGGCCCTGGTCGTCGACGACGAGGCGCCCGCACGCCAGGACCTGGGTTACCTCTTGAAGCGCTCACCTCGGATCGGAGAGGTGCGGGAGGCGGAGGACACCGCCACCGCCATGGACCTCCTCCGGGCCGCCCCTGCCGACGTGGTCTTCCTGGACATCCAGATGCCCGACCTGGACGGCCTGCAGATGGCCCAGCTGTTGAAGTCCCTGCACCCCGGGCCCCACGTTGTCTTCGTCACCGCCTTCGAGCAGCACGCGGTGGAGGCGTTCCAGCTGGCCGCCTTCGACTACCTGCTGAAGCCGGTGCGGGCGGACCGGCTGACCCTCACCCTGGAGCGGCTCGCCGCAGCGCGGAGTGAGCTCGCCCGCGGCCCCGCCCGGCCGGAGGAGTTGGCGCGGGCCGAGTCCCGGCTGGCGGTGGTCCACCGGGGGCAGACCCTCCTCCTGTCGGTACAGGACATCCGCGTCGGCGAGGTCTCCGGCGACCGGGTGGCCCTGATCACCGGCGAGGGCCGCTACCTGGCCCGCCTTCGCCTCCAGGAGCTGGAGGCGAGGCTCAGCCGGCAGGGATTCCTCAGGGTGCACCGCCACTACCTGGTGAACCTCCGCCATGTGACCGCGGTGGAGACCTTCTTCAACAACACCTTCCTGCTGCGGCTGGACGGGGTCCCGGAGCTGGCGGTCCCGGTCTCCCGCCGCCACGGTCAGCAGCTGCGCTCCGCCCTGGGACTCTGAGGTGGGCCGCGACGGCCACCCGACCTCCCCCGGGCAGCCCTCGTCGTCCGGTCTGCGGGAGTTCTCCGAGCAGACCGAGGTCGGGGGCATCTTCCTCCAGGCTCTGATGCGCCGCCAGCTGCGGCTGAGTCTGGGGGTGGCCGCGGTGTTCTTCGTCTTCCTCGGAGCCCAACCGCTGCTGTCCACGGTGTGGAGGCCGTGGACCAGATGGGAGGTCGCGGGTGTGCCCGTGACCTGGGTGGTGCTCGGGGTCCTCTCCTACCCACTCCTGGTGTGGCTGGGGCGCCACTACGTGCGCCGGGCCGAGGAGGTGGACGAGGAGTTCACCGACCTCCTGCGCTGAGACCCGGGTGACCCCTTCGGTGGCGGCGGTACTGGGCCTGGTGGCGATGGCGCTGATCAGCATCCTGGCCGGCCTCTTCGCCCGCCGCTACAGCCGCACCACCTCCGACTTCATGGTCGCGGCCCGGGCCGTGCCCCCGAGGGTCAACGCCGCGGCCATCAGCGGCGAGTATTTGAGCGCCGCCTCCTTCCTCGGGGTGGCCGGCCTGGTGATGCAGTTCGGGTACGACGTGCTCTGGTACCCCGTGGGATACGCGGCCGGGTACCTCCTGCTCCTGCTCTTCGTGGCCGGACCTCTGCGCCGTTTCGGCGCCTATACCATCCCGGACTTCGCCGAGGGGCGGTTCGACAGCCCCAAGTTCCGCCGGTTGGCGGTGATCCTGGTCCTGGTGATCGGCTTCTTCTATGCCCTTCCCCAGATGAAGGCCGCCGGCCTCACGGTGGAGACCGCTTCCGGCCTCCCCTACTGGGTGGGGGTCGCGGTGGTGGCGGTGGTGGTGGTGACCGCCGTCACCGGAGGCGGGATGCGCGGCATCACCCTGGTCCAGAGCCTCCAGTTCGCGGCCAAGATCTTTGCCATCTCCCTCCCCGCGTTTCTCCTCCTTCTCCACTTCGGCGGGCCGGCCACTCCGTTCGCCGCCGCCCGCGGCCAACTGGTTCGTCTGCCGGCCAGCACCACCTACCGGGTCTCCCGGGGCGAGCTCTGGCAGCTCCCCCGGGCCACCTCCCTGGACGTGGAGGGAGAGGCCCTGGTGCTGTGGAGTCGGGAGGACCCGGTCAGGGCCCCCGGGGCGGTCACCGCCGAGGTCGGGGACACGCCCGCTCCCTCCTCGCCGGTGAGGGGATCGAAGCACCTCCTCCTGTTCGGACGCCAGCGGATCCCGGCTGGAACTTTGGTCTGGGGCGGAAGCGCCACGGTGCTGGTCCCCAAGGGGCAGCCGGCACCCTTCGGGAGCGCCACCCCCGCCGCCACCACCGCCAGCTGGTCGGCCCCCTTCGGTCCTTTGGCGGGGGGCAGCGGCCACCCGCTGCTCTTCACCTACTCGCTGATCCTGGCCATCGTCCTGGGGACGATCGGCCTCCCCCACATCCTGGTTCGTTTCTACACCAACCCCGACGCCCGGGCGGCTCGGCGCACCGCCCTGCTGGTCCTGGTGCTGCTGGGCGCCTTCTACCTCTGGCCCCCGGTGTTCGGCGCCCTGGGGCGGGCCCTGGACCCCTCCCTGTACGGCAACAACCTGACGGACGCGGTGGTGCTGGTCCTGCCCTCGCTTCTGGGCGGATGGCTCGGGCAGCTGCTGCTGGCGGTGGTGGCGGCCGGGGCCTTCGCGGCCTTCACCTCCACCCTGAGCGGGCTGCTGGTCTCGCTCGCCGGCGCTTTGGGCCACGACGTGTACGGCAGGTGGCTGCGTCCCAGCGCCAGTGCCCACCGCCGCCGGGTCGCCTTCCAGGTGGCCGCGGTGGGAGCGGGGGCGCTGGCCGCGGCGCTGGGACTGATGGTCGGCCAGTTCGACATCAGCGTCCTGGTGGGCTGGGCGTTCGCGATAGCGGCGAGCTCCTTCTTCCCGCTCCTGGTGCTGGGCATCTGGTGGCCGCGGCTGACCACCAGGGCCGCCGCCCTGGGGGTGGCGCTGGGGGGAGGCACCGCCACCCTGGCCATCGTGACCACCATGGTGGCGACCCTCAGCCCGCAGGTGGAGGACTTCCTCGCCCGATCCTCGGGGCTGGCCGTGATCCTGGCTCAGCCGGCCATCGTCACCGTGCCGCTGGCCTTCGCCACCATGGTCCTGGGATCCCTTCTGCGCCCCGGTCCGCCACCAGGGGTGGCCGCCAAGCTGGTGCAGCTCCACGCCCCCGAGCTGCTGGGGCTTCGCTCCGACTACATCCCGGAGTGAGTCAGTAGCCCTGGGCTGGGTCGGCGACATTCCGCAGCGGCAGCCCCTCACGGAAGCGGGTGAGCTGGTCCAGAAACAGCTCGGTGCTGCGTTTGGCGAAGTGCGGGGAGCTCCAGCTCACATGGGGGCTGAGGTGGGCGCCGGGAGCCGTCCACAGGGGGGACGAGTCCGGTAGCGGCTCCTCCTCGAAGGCGTCCAGGTAGGCCGCGGACAGCGGCCCGCCGGCCAGCGCCCGGAGCAGCGCCGGCTCGTCCACCAGGCCGCCCCGGGCGACGTTGACCAGCGCCGACCCGTCGGCCATCAGCCGCAGCTCTGCCTCCCCGACCATCCCCCGGCTGCTGCCGGTGAGCGGGGCCGCCAGCACCAGCGCGTCCGCACCACGGCACGCCTCGGTGAGCCCCTCCGGGCCCACGACCGGCAGCCCGTGGTGCCCCCCACCCAACTCGGGGCGGCGTCGCACCGCCACCACCTGCGCTCCCAGGGCCAGGGCCCGCCGAGCCACCTCGTTGCCGATCGCTCCCAGGCCGACCAGCACCAACCTTAGGTCCCCCAGCTCCCTCAGGGGGACCGCCTCGAAGCGGCGCTGCCGCTGCAGCTCATCCAGGTGGGCCAGCCGCTTGCAGTGGTGCAGGAGGCAGGCCAAAACGAATTCGGCGATGGGGACCGCCACCACCCCGGCGGAGGTCGTGAGGGTCACCCCCGGGTGGCCCTCCAGCAGAGGTCGCAGGTGGTCGATCCCGGCGCTGACCGTGTGTACCCAGCGCACCTCGGGGTGAGCCTTCAGCCCCGCCTCCAGGGGGTCCTCGGGCGATCCCTCGGGGCGGCCCCCGAAGAGCCGCCAGATGCAGTCGAAGGATCCCTCGCCCACCCCGGCCCCGGGCCCGACCAGCTCCACTCCCTGGTCCAGCCGAGCCAGCACCCCGGGATCGGGGGTGGGGCTGCGCCCCACCACAAGACACCTCACCTTTGGGCGCACTGGTCCGCTCCAGTCAGGGTGCGACTGCCGACCGCGGCCGGTCGCGCTCCCTTCCGGCTGAATCCTTCCGCACCGCCCACTTCAGGCATTATGTCGCCATGCCGGAGACGCCCCAGCCCCTAGTGCAGCCGGACCAGCTCATCCGGCACCTGGGTGCGCCGGACCTGGTGGTGCTGGACGTGCGCTGGTCTTTGGAGCGGGGCGCCGAACGCCAGGCCTACCGCGCCGGGCACATCCCCGGCGCGGAGTTCGTCGACCTGGACCAGGAGCTCGCCGCACCCGCGGGCCCGCGGGGTCGCCACCCCCTCCCCAAGGTGGAGAGCTTCGCCGCCGACATGCGCCGCCACGGGGTCAGCGCCTCGAGCCAGGTCGTGGTGTACGACGAGGTCACCGGAGCCGCGGCCCGGGCCTGGTGGATGCTCCGCGCCGCGGGCCACCGCCGGGTGGCGGTCCTGGACGGCGGCCTCCAGGCCTATCTGGAGGCGGGGGGGAGGCTCACGTCTGAGCTGCCAGCCCCCCGGGCCGGCGACTTCCAGACCACAGGGTTCGAGAGCTGGGTGGGGGCGGACGGCCTCGAGACCTGCCGGGATGAGGGGACTCTGGTGGTGGACGCGCGGGCGAGGGGGCGCTACCTGGGGCAGCCGAACCCGCTCGACCCCCGTCCCGGACACATCCCGGGGGCGGTGAGCCTCCCCTGGACCGACCTCTTCGAAGAGGGTCGGCTCCGCCCCGCGGCCGAGCTTCGCCGCCTGCTGGGGGAATCCGGCGCCGGTGACCGCCCGGTGGTGGTGTACTGCGGCTCCGGGGTCACCGCCTGCGCGGTGCTCCTCGCCCTGGAGGTGGCAGGAGGTGGACCGGGACGGCTTTACCCGGGCTCCTGGAGCGAATGGGCGGCGGACCCCAGCCGGCCGGTGCAGAACCCGGCGGCCGGCTGAGCCGCCCTACTCCCTCCGGGCCACCTTGTGGCTCGCGGCCTGCTGGACCGGGCGCATCACGATCTGGTCGAGGTCCACATGCGGCGGCCGGGTGGCGGCGAAGGCCACCACGTCCGCGACGTCGGCTGCGGTCAGTGCCTCGACCCCTCGGTACACCTGAGCGGCACGCCCCGCGTCTCCCCGGAAGCGGTTCAGAGAGAAGTCCGTCTCCACCATCCCCGGGCAGACCTCGGTGACCCTGACGGGGCGCCCCGCCAGCTCCAGGCGGAGGGTCCGGGAGATGGCGTGGACGGCATGCTTGGCGGAGGTGTATCCGGCCCCGCCCTCGTATACCTCGAAAGCGGCGGTGGAGGAGATGTTCACCACGATCCCCCGGCCGGAGCGCTCCAGGGCGGGGATCAGCTGCCGGGTCATCGCCACCAGCCCGAGGACGTTGACCTCCCACATCCAGCGCCAGTCCTCGAGCGGCGCTGCCTCGACCGGGTCCAGCCCCCGGGCGCCGCCGGCGTTGTTGACCAAGACCGCCAGCTCCTCCACCCCCTGGCAGAATTCCGTCACGCTGTCCTGGTCGGCCACGTCCAGGTGGCGCCAACTGGCGCCCAGCTCGGCGGCCAGCGGCACCAGGAGTCCCTCCCGGCGCGCCCCCAGGAGCAGGTCGAATCCCTCGGCGCTCAGCCGGCGCGCCACCGCCTCTCCGATCCCCGAGCTGGCCCCGGTGACCACCGCCAGCGGGCGGCCCTGCTTCCCGTTCACCATCCGCTATCCTCCCATGCCTCCCCGGCTTTCGGGGCGGAGAGCTGCTCCTCCATCTCCTCCGCCATCGTGGTGGGCATCCGGCAGGTGAAGGCACGGCAGACATACGCCGTGGGGATGCCGCCCAGGGCGGGGCGCCCGGCGGCGAGTGGCGGTACCGGCTCCGACCCGGTTGCGACCGCCACCACCAGGGTCGGCCGGAAGTGGGAGCGGGCCCGGCGGAGGAGCTCGAGATGACCTCCGGGGGCGGCTGCTATGGCCAGCTGGGTCGCCCCCGCCCCCATGACCTCGAGGTCGGCCAGCAGGCCCCCGAAGGCCAGCGGCTGGGAGGTGGCCGCCTGGCCCAGGCGGGACACGGCGGCATCCGCCCGCTCCGACCACGAGGACTCGCCGGTCAGCTGCCAGAGCCGCCAGCAGAGCAAGGCCATCTGGGAAATACCGGAGCGCGTGGCCCCGTCATCGACCACTGTCGGCCGCGCCGGGAGCAGGGGGTCAGCTCCGGCGGCGGTCTCGTGCCAGAGCCCCTCCCCGTCCGCATGGACCCGCTCGGCCGCCTCCGCCAGCGCCATCGACCGCTCGACCCACACACCCTCACCGGTGACCTCGTGCATCCAGAGGCCGCACAGGCCAAGGGCCGCCCGGTCCTCAAGGGTGGCCGGAAGTCGGGAGCTCGAGCCGTACAGGAGATGGGTCAGCTCCCCCGTGGAGTCGCGGGCGCTTCGGTGCAGCAGGAGGGCGCAGCGCAGGGCCGCGGTGAGGAATCGCTCCTCGGAGAGGACGAGCCCCAGCTCGGCCAGCGCGCTGGCGGCCTGGGCATTCCAGGCTACCACTACCTTGTCGTCGCGCTGGGGCTGGGGGCGCTCCGCCCGCGCCTCCACGAGCCGCGAGCGGACCTCGGCGGCCCTCGGGGGCAGGCGCCCCCAGGGGAGCGCGGCCTGAGGCACGAAGTCACCGTCCACCCGGGCTTCTGGGTCCAGCCTCCAGAACTCCCGCCAGCCGTCTCCCACGGCCCGGTCCAGCTGCTCCCGGCTCCAGAGGTAGGTGAGTCCCTCCCGGCCGGCGGAGTCGGCGTCGAGGCCGGCGGCGAACCCTCCCTGAGGCAGCCCCAGCCCGCTGACGACGAACTCGGCTGTCCGGACGGCCACCGCCAGCGCCCCCTCGTCCCCGTTCAGCTGCCAGTGATGGAGGTAAAGGGGGATGAGCTGGGCCTGGTCATAGAGCATCTTCTCGAAGTGGGGCACCCCCCAGCGGCCATCCACCGAGTAGCGGTGGAATCCCCCGCCCAACTGGTCGTGAATACCTCCCTCCGCCATGCGCCGGAGGGTCAGTCCCACGGCCCGCCCCGCCTCCTGGTCCCCGCGCAGGGCGGAGCGCGCCTGGAGGAATTCCAGGAGGGGGGCCTGGGGGAACTTGGGGGAGCCGCGGAGCCCACCCTGGTCCTGGTCCCAGCCGCCGAGCACGCGCTCCGCGGCGGCGGTGAGGTCCCCTGGCAAAGGTGCGGCCCCCCTCCCGCCAACCCTCGGCGCCGCCAGCGCCAGCGCCAGCTCCCGAGAGGTCGCCTCGAGATCCGGGCGCCGGTCCCGGTAGGCCGCCGCGGCAGCCAGCAGCACCCGCCGGAAGGCGGGCAGGCCACCCCGGTCGCGCGGCGGGAAGTAGGTGCCGGCGAAGTAGGGACGCCCGTCCGGGAGCAGGAAGACGGTCATCGGCCAGCCACCGGACCCCGTGAGGGCCAGCAGCGCGTCCATGTAGACCCGGTCGACCCCCGGGCGCTCCTCTCGATCGACCTTGATGGAGACGAAGAGGCGGTTCTGGAGCTCTGCCACCTCGGGGTCGGAGAAGGACTCATGGGCCATGACGTGGCACCAGTGGCAGGTGGAGTAGCCCACGCTGAGGAGCACGGGCTTGTCCTGGGCCCGCGCGGCCGTGAACGCCTCCTCACCCCAGGGGTACCAGTCGACCGGGTTCTCCTGGTGCTGGCGGAGGTAGAGGCTGGACTCCTGGGCCAGGCGGTTCATCGTGCATCGGAGGCCGGCACACGTCGACCTCGCGCCTCCGGCCAGGGGCACACCGGGGCCTTAAGGGGGCTCCGCAGCTCCTCGGCCAGAGTCCAGTTTTTCGGCATGTGCGCTCTTTGTGACCCGATGGTGCACCGCCCACGTTAGCGCCCATGGGTGGCCGGACAGAACTCTCGAGACCGCTCGGGGTGTTGTTGGCCCGCGGCCACAGATCGCCGAGCGCCGGGGACAACTTCCGGGTGGGCGCCCGATGCGACAATCGGAAGGTGCCCGAGGCGGAACGGCCCCTGCCCCACGCCGCCCTGCGAGCGGGCCTCAACGTCACCGCCGGGTTACTGCACCTCCTGGGGAGCCACAGGTACCGGCTGGCGGACGCGATGGCCAACTTCGCCTTCGCGGTCCAGCCCCGACGGAGAGCCATCACCGCCGCCAACTTCCAGAAGGTTGTGCCGGGGCTGGACCGCCGCGCCGCGCGTCAGCTGGCCGCCCGCAGCTACCGCGAGTACGCCAGGACCGGACTGGACTTCGTGTACGTCCACCGGCTGTCGCGCCCCCGGCTCATGTCCACCTTCGTGTCCTTCGGAGCGGAGAGGCTCCTCGACCTTCGACTGCGCGGGCAGGGGGCGGTGCTGGTTCTCTTCCACCTCGGTACCTGGGACGCCGGCGGTGCTTACGCCACGGCCATCGGGCTGCCGCTCACGGTGGTGATGGCGGACGAGGGCTCCGCAGCCATCCGCGACCTGGTGGTGTGGGCGCGGTCGGAGATGGGGATGCACACCGTGCTGGCCTCGCGCTCCCCTCGGGCCGTCCTGGCGGCGCTGCGCCGGGGGGAGGTGGTGGCGCTGGTGGCCGACATTCCCGGTGACACGCCCTCGCTGGAGGTGGAGTTCCTCGGCCATCTCACCGAGATCTCCGACCTCCCCTACCGGCTGGCGCAGCACACCGGCTGCCCGCTCCTCCCGGTGGTGGCGGTGCGCAGCCCGGCCGGGGGCTACTTCATCGAGGTGCACGATGCCGTCCAGGTGGCCCCGGGGGCCGATCCCCAGAGAGCGCTCCGCCCGATGATCGAGGTCTTCGAGCGCGCGGTCCGCCGCTGGCCCGAGCAGTGGTATCCGTTTGAGAAAGGACGTCTGCGTGACCCCAGACCAGCCTGAGGATGGGCTGCGTGTGGCCCTCCTGGGGCACGCCGGGGGGCGGCGCGCGGACGGCCTCAGCAGCTACACGGAGCAGGTGGCGCAAGGCCTGCGCCGGAGGGGCTGCGCCGTATACCTGCACCACGCCGCCGAGGACGGCCTTCTGGTGCCGGTGGCCCCGGAGATGGCCACCTCATGGCCCACCCTGCGATTCAAGACCGTCACCATCCCCCGCTTGGGGTTTCGCCGCCGGATGGAGACGGCCATCGCTCGGCAACGGCCCCAGGTGACCCACTGCTCGTTGAGCTTCACCCTCGCCGACGGCTGGGTGGGAAAGCTGGCCCGCCGGCACGGCTCCGCCACTGTGGCCACCTTTCACATCCCCTTCGGCGCCGAGGGCACCGCCCGGGGGGTGGTCATGCGCCAGCTGCACCGCTTCTGGCTCTCGCGGCTGGGCGCGTACCAGCGGCTGGTGGTTTTCACCGAGGGCCACCGCCAGCGGCTGCTCCGGCTGGGGGCCGAGCCTGAGCGGGTCGTCGTCGTGCCCAACGCCGTCGACGTGGACCTCTTCCGGCCGCCGCTGGGAGGTCGTCAGCACCGGAAGTCGGGCGAGCTGGTCATCGGGTACCTGGGCCGCCTGGACCCGGAGAAGGGGATCGGCGCGCTGCTGGAGGGCTTCGCCTCAGCCCAGCTGTCGCCTTCGGCCCGGCTGGTGATCGCGGGGTCGGGCACCCTCTCCCCCCTGGTCCGACGCGCGGCGGCCGCCGACCCCCGGGTGTGCTACCGGGGCCAGCTGGTGGGCGCCGCCGCGCGCGTGGCCTTCTGGCAAGATGTCGACGCCTTCTGCCTGCCCTCCACAGCCGAGGGCCTCTCGATCTCTCTGCTGGAGGCCATGGCCAGCGGCTGCGCCGTGCTGGCCACGCCGGAGGGAGGGCTGGAGGTGGCGGCCGAAGGGGGGCTGGCGATCGACCCGGTTCGCCTGGCAGCCTCCGTGGGGGAGCGGCTCAGCCAGCTGGCCCAGGCCCCCGACCTCGCCGCCTCCCTGGGGGCGGCGGCTCGCAGACGGGCCCTGGAGCACCACGGTATAGAACCGATGATCGACCGCCTTCTGGCAATCTATCGAGATTGCATGAGGGAGCTGGCAACGCCACCGGGGACCGCGTGACCGCAATAGGGAACTCGAAGACCGCCCTGGTGGTGGACAGCGGCGCCTGCCTGCCGCCGGAGCTGGCGGAGGCTTCCCAGGTGACGGTGGTGCCCATGTCCATCGAAGTGGACGGGCGCGTCCTCCGCGATGGCCTGGACATCTCCAGCGAGGAGCTGTACGCCATGCTGAGGTCGTCCGGGGCGCTCCCCAGCAGCAGCTCCCCGAGCCCGGGCGAGTACCTTCGGGCGTTCCGGGAGGCGGCGGCGGAAAGCGTCCTCTGTCTAACCATCCCGGGGGGCTTCTCGTCCATGGTGCGCTCGGCCCGGGTGGCGGCCGAGATGCTGCGCGACGAGCAGCCGGGCAAGAGGGTGGAGGTGATGGACACCGGCACCGCCGCCGCCGGGTTCACCCTGGTGGCCGAGGCTGCCGCCGCCGCCTGCGCGGCCGGTCTGGAGCTGGAGCAGGTGGCGGGTCATGTGGCGCGGCTGGCGGCCTCGACGCGGGTCATCGCGGCGCTGGAGACGATGCGCTTTTTGGTGCGTTCCGGGAGGGTGCCGGCGCTGGCGGGCAGGGGCAGCGACCTGCTGCGGGTGCGCCCGGTCTTCGCCTTCGTCGGCGGCGATGTCCGCCGGCTGGGGCTGGTCCAGGGCACGAAAAGGGCCCTGCGGACCGTAGTCGACTCCCTTTACGAGCAGATGCCCCGGGAGGCACCGGTGCGGCTGGCCGCCTTCTGCGGGGACGCCGCCTCCGCAATGGAGCCACTGGTGGAGGCTCTGAGAGGGCGGTTCGGGGTCAATGAAGTTGAGCAGCTCAGCCTCACCCCGGTGATCGCCCTCCACACCGGCCCCGGCCTGTTCGGTGCCGCGGCCATCTGCGACCTGCCCCTCCCGGAATGACCGGACCGCTCAGCGCCCCGGCGGGGGTCGCCTCCCTGTTCGCCGGTGCCTACCTCCTTGGGGGCGTGCCGGTGGGGTGGCTGGTGGGGCGCGCGGCGGGCGTGGACCTGCGCCGGGTGGGGACCGGCAAGATCGGCACCAGCAACCTCTATCGCACGGTGGGCCTGGGGCCGGCGGCGGTGGTGGGGCCGCTCCAGTTTGCCCAGGGGCTGGCGCCCGTGCTGACCGCCGACCTCCTTCGCAGCCCGAGCTGGGTCGCGGCCGGCGCCGGGCTGGCGGCGGTGATCGGCAACGGGTGGCCTTTCTACTTCCGCTACAACGGAGGCCGAGGGGTGGCCACCGCCACCGGGGCCATCGCCCTCTGGTCCTGGGTCGGCCTGGTGTGCCTGCTCGCCCTGCTGGCGGTGGGTGGTGGGATGCGGCGGAGTGGCCTCGGCGTGCTCATGGGCTACCTCAGCCTGCCGGTGGTGCTGGCGGCCAGCCGCGATCCGCGCGCCTACCCCATCACTGCAGTTGGGGTGCTGCTGTGCCTGCTCCTGCGCCGCTTCGAGGGGTATCGTCTCTGGCCGCCGGGCCGGCGCGACCCCGGGGACGATTGGAAGCGCCGGCTGGTCGACGACTGGCGCCCCGGCCCGCAACAGGAACAGGGCCTAAACTCGTAAACGTGGATGCAGAGGTCCGGCTGGAGCGCGACTCCATGGGGGAGCTGGCGGTGCCTGCCCGCGCCTACTACGGCGCCTCGACCCAGCGCGCGGTGGAGAACTTCCCCATCTCCACCCTGCGCCTGCCCCGGGCCCTCATCGCGGCCCTGGGGGCGATCAAGCGAGAGGCCGCGCTGGTCAACCTGGATCTCGGCCTGCTGGCCGAGGAGCGGGCCCGGGCGATCGCCGCCGCCGCCGGCGAGGTGGCCGAGGGAAGTTTCGACGCCGAGTTCGTCGTCGACATATTCCAGACCGGCAGCGGCACCTCCTCCAACATGAACGCCAACGAGGTGATCGCCAACCGCGCCCTGGAGCTGCTGGGAGCTGACCGTGGCGACCGTGCGCTGGTGCATCCCAACGACCACGTCAACCTCGGACAGTCCAGCAACGACGTCTTCCCCACCGCCATCCACCTGGCGGCCCTGGCCACCCTCCGGGATCAGCTCCGCCCCGCCCTGGAGCGGCTGGCCAACAGCCTGGCCGCTCAACGCGAGGCGCTCTGGCCGGTGATCAAGACCGGGAGGACACACCTCCAGGACGCCACTCCCATCCGGTTGGGTCAGGAGTTCGAAGGGTACCGGGGCCAGGTGGAGCGGGCACTCCAGCGGCTGGAGGCGGCACGGGTCCAGCTGACCGAGGTGGCTCTGGGGGGGACCGCGGTCGGGACAGGGATCGGCCGGCACCCCGAGTTCGCCGCCAAGGTGGTCGAGCGGCTTCGCCCCATCTACGACCCTCAGCTGCGCGAGACCGACAACCATTTCCAGGCTCAGGCGACCCTGGACGCAGTGGTCTTCGCCTCCGCGGCGGTGCGCTCGGCGGCGGTCAGCGCTTACAAGATCGCCAGCGACATCCGACTCCTCTCCTGCGGCCCCCGGGCAGGGATCGGGGAGCTCAGCCTGCCCGCCGTCCAGCCGGGATCCTCGATCATGCCTGGCAAGGTCAACCCGGTGATCTGCGAGGCCCTGCTGATGGTCGTGGCCCAAGTGCTCGGGTGCGACGCCACGGTGAGCTTCGCCGGCACCGCCGGCTCCATCCTGGAGCTCAACTTGATGCTCCCGGTAGCGGCCCACAACCTGCTCACGGAGATGGAGCTCCTGGCCCGGGCGGTGGACAACTTCGCGCAGCGGGCGGTGGACGGCCTGGTGGCCACCGAGCGGGGGCCGGAGATGCTGGAGCGCGGGCTGGCGATCTGCACCGGGCTGGTGCCCGCGATCGGCTACGACGCCGCGGCGGCCATCGCCCACGAGGCCTTCGAGACCGGGGCCACGGTGCGCGAGGTCGCCCGCCAGCGCACCGCCCTATCCGAGGACGAGCTGACCCGCTTGCTCGATCCCGAGCGCCAGGTGCTGCCGTCGCTGGAGTCGCCCGGAGCCGGTTAGGCGGGGCGCGGCCTCACCCGGTGAGCGGCTGGGGCGTCAAGAGGGTGGCCACGTACCAGCGCCCGCCGAGTTCTTGGCAGACGATCTCGGAGGAGAGACCCAGCGGCTCGTGACTCAGGAGCTCGCAGGTGTAAGGGGCCCTGGAGGTCCTCCGGTAGCACACCTCCAGCGCCACCTCGACCTGGGCCGTGGCCCCCTGAACGCTGGTCGGGCCGATCGAGGGGGAGACCAAGCGCACCCGGTCCCGGCGCAGGGCGCCGAGCATGGCTGCGGCACTCTGGCGGTCCTTGGGGGCGAGGTACGACTCGAGGCCGGCCTGGGAGCCAGCAGCCGCGGCCTTGAGGTAGCCGGCGACGGCGGCCTGCGGCGACGCGTGGGAGGGGGCGGGCGCCGGGTGGGACACCACCAGCCGGAGGACGGCCAGCAGGCCCAGGCCCCCAAGCGCCAGCCCCGTGAACCTCCAGTTGGCCCGCGGGGTGGGAGGCCGCAAGTAGGGCATCTGGGAGGGCTGGACCGGGAGCTCCCGGCGCTCCTCGAAGGGGGGCATGCTGCTCATTCGAGTCTCCTAGCGTGGCAGGTCCACAGGTGGGATGTCAGCTGCGCCGAGGCGCCGGCGCCCCGGGTGGCGGCACCCAGCCCGCATGCCCGGCCACCGCGCCCCCGGTCGACTCCAGTGGAGCTGGGGAAACCAAACCGCTCCGGTGGGCGTTGCAGAGATGGGCGCGGCGCGTGAAGTGCGCCTCCCCCGCCTGGCCGGCCCCGGCACGAAGCCGGGGACCCTGGCCCCGCGCCGCGCCCAACCGACATCATGCGTGAACTGAATCCCGAGTCCCGCCAGCAACCGCGCCGGGGCCGTCGGCGTGGCGGCGCCTCGGCTCGCCACAGCCGGCAGGTCATAGGCCTGGCACTCCTGGCCATGCTGGTGGCGGTGGTTGCGCTGGCGGTGCCCACGACGGCGCTGGCCCGTGCCTACAGCTCGCTTCCGCCTGCCCGGCAGCTGCCCACGGACACCCTGGTGTACGGCCAGGGCAACCAGGTGGTGGCAGACCTCCATCCCCCCGGTACCAGCCGGATCCCGGTGCCGCTGAACCAGATCGCGCCGGCAATGCAGAAAGCGGTGGTCGCCATCGAGGACCACAGCTTCTGGACGGCTCCCAGCTTCGATGTCGGACGGATAGTCGAGGCGGGCATCTACGACCTGCTTCATCACAGCGCCGCCCAGGGCGCCAGCACCATCCCGGAGCAGGTGGCCAAACTCCTCTACCTCACAGACAACAAGTCGATCACCTACAAGGTCAAGGAGATCCTCTACGGCAACGAGCTCACCTCGCACCTCACCCGCAGCCAGATCCTGGACGCCTACCTGAATGACGTCTACTTCGGACAGGGAGCGACCGGGGTCCAGGCCGCCGCCGAGACCTACTTCGGGGTGAGCGCGGCCCAGCTCACCCTCCCCGAGGCCACCCTGCTCGCCGGCCTCCTGCCAGCACCCTCCTACCTCGACCCCTTCAGCAACATGGCGGGGGCCCGCCTCCGCCAGCAGGCCGTTGTGGCCGCCATGGTCAAATACGGAGCACTGCCAGCCCGACAGGCTGCCGGGGTGCTGGCCAAGCCGCCCGCCCTCGGCTCGGGCAGCGAAGCCCAGGTCGACAACGCGCCCTACTTCGTCGACCAGGTGCGGGTCTGGCTGCAGCAGCACTTCGGCTCTGGGTACGCCACCATGGGACTTCGCGTCTACACCAGCCTCAACGTGGCCCTGAACGAGAGGGCGCAACAGCTGGTGACGGCCGACATCGCCCGACACCAGGCGATGCACATGACCGACGGCGCGCTGGTGGCTGAGGATCCCGCCACCGGGCAGATCGAGGTCTGGGTCGGCGGTGCCGGGCCCAACGTGCCGGGAGGGCAGATCGACATGGCGGCGGTGCCCCGACAGCCGGGGTCGACCTTCAAGCTCTTCACATATTCCACCGCCATCGCGGACCACAAGGTCACCATGACCACCCCGGTCCTGGACAGTCCCTACAGCCTTCCCACCGGCGGGCCCGGCGGGGGGCCGTTCGTGGTGCACGACTATGAGGGGACCTATGCCGGGGTGGTGCCCATCCAGGTGGCACTGGGAAATTCGCTCAACGTGCCGGCCGTCCGCGTCGAACTCGCCACCGGCATCCCGCAGATCCTGTCAACCGCCCGGGCGATGGGGGTGACCACCCTCAACGGGCCTGACTCCTCGTACGGGCCGAGCATGACGCTCGGGGCCTATCCAGTTCCCCTCTGGGAGATGGCCCAGGCAGGGTCGGTGTTCGCCTCTCAGGGAGTGCTGCACCCGGCCCACCTCGTGAACTCGGTGGAGAGCCAGACGGGGCAGGTCCTGTACCAGGCTCCGACCGCCGCCACCCAGGTTCTGCCCCCCCAGGTCGCCTACATCATGAACACCATCCTGTCCCGTAATTCCAACCGGCTCCTGGCCTTCGGGCCAGACACCCCCCTGATCCTGCGGGGGCACACGGCGGCCGTGAAAACCGGGACCTCCAACAGCTATCGGGACAACCTGGCAGTCGGCTGGACGCCGCAGTTGGTGGGGGCAGACTGGGTCGGAAACGCCAACGACGCCCCTATGTACGGGGGCGGGCTGAACGGCATCAGTGGTGCCGCTTCGCTCTGGAACCAGTTCATGGAGGCCGCCCTGGCGGGAGCTCCCAACCGGTGGTACACGCCTCCGCAGGGGCTGGTCAGCCGGACCGTGGACGGTGAGGTCGACTACTACCTGCCGGGGACGGGGCCGTCGACCAAGGTGCTCGGTGGTGGGACCTTGACCCCGTCACCGACTCCTACGCCGACCCCGGTCGTCACGCCCAGCCCGACCCCGACCCCCCCAGCGTCCCCCTCTCCGCCCGCTCCGCCGTCGCCTTCGGGATCCCCCCAGGCCCCCGGTCCCGGGGGCTGATCGCCCGGTCCGTCAGGCGGTGGCGGCCTCGACGGTGGACAGGGCCCGCCGCCGGTCCGGCCGGGATTCGCGCAGGGGGGTGGTGGCCGCCAGGGCGTCCCCCACGGCCGATAGGAGCTGCCCGGAGCGGAACGGCTTCAAGAGGAAGGTGAACCCGCCCTCCTGCAGTGTGTCGCGCTGCTCCGGCTCAGGCGGGCGCGAACTGGTGAAGATCACCGGGGTCCAGCTCCAACCCGGAGCTGAGAGCAGCCGACGGCAGAGGTCGAAAGCCCCGGCCTCGGAGATGTTCAGGTCAAGGATGGCGCAGGAGTAGGGACCGGAGCGGGCCTGGGCGAGGGCCGAGCGCGGCGACTCCGCCTCAGCCACCTCGAATCCCAGCCGGCGCAAGATCGCTGCGGTGGCGGTGCGGGACCGGAGGTCACGGTCAGCGACCAGGATGGTCCTCGCCCCCTGGTGACGGGTGGGGACGAGGGCGGAACGGGGCATCGGGCGCAGTCTAGGTCCCCGGGCCGGCCTGCTTGTGCAAGTTCCTGAAGCAGTCCGGCAAATTCCTGTAACGGCCTGGGTGCGCCCGGCCACGGCGGCGTCGCAGCCCCGACCTGCGCCCTCCGGAGGGAGCTGGCCGGACTCACCGGGCGGTGGAGAAGAGGCAGGAGGAGCTGCTCTGGCTGCTGGCCCCGGCCGCGGTGGTGGGCACGGCGGTGGTGGCCTCCGCGCTCCGCGGGGGGGCCCTGGGGGGGCCACCTACCGGGCCACGGCTGGCCGGCCTGGGAGCGGCCCTGGGGGTGGTCGTGACGATCGGGGCCCTCACCTGGGTGAGTCGGCCACGCACCTCCCTCCGCCCCGGATCGCTGGGGGGAGCGCGCACCGCCCGGCTTCTCGAGCTCCGTCGGCTCTGGCACGGTGGGAAGGCACGGGTCCGGTTGGGACGGGTCGGGCCGGTGATCGTCCGCCTGCCGGAGGATGAGCACCTGCTGGTGCTAGGCCCCACCGGGTCGGGCAAGTCCAGCTCGCTGGCGATTCCCGCGATCCTGGAGTGGCCCGGCCCGGTGGTGGTCACCGACCCGAAGGGGGAGCTGCTGGCCCGGACCCTGGCGGCGCGGGAGCGGCGGGGCCCAGCCGCAGTCTTCGCTCCCCTCATGGAGCCCGGGGACGGCTGGAACCCGGTGAGCTCCATCACCAGCTCGGACGACGCCCTGCGCAGCGCTGGCTTCCTGCTCGGCCGTCCGCCGGACCGCGAGCCCTTCTGGCACGACCTGGCGCTTCAGCTGCTGCACGGGCTGCTGGTGGAGGCCGCCAGCGCCGGCCTCACCCTGAGTGACATCCTCGCCCTCCTTCAGCAGGTCCCGGCCGAGGAGGTGGCCGAGGAGCTCAGTCACCCGCTGGCCCGGCAGCTGGTCCAGGGTGCCCTGAGCGGCGGGGACCGGACCGCCATGGGCGTCGTCGCCACCCTGGTGTCCAAATTGGGGGTGTTCGGCAGCGATCAGGTGGCGCACACCACGGCCCGGAGCACCTTCGATCCACGCTGGCTGGCGAGTGGCCGGTTGAACAGCCTCTACTGCGTGGTCAGCCCCACTGACGCCCCGCTGGTGCGGGGGCTGCTGAGCGCCCTGCTGTCCGCCTGCTGGCGGGCGGTGTACGCCAGTCCGCCGCCGCTCCCGGTGCTCTTCGTCCTGGACGAGTTCGCTCAGCTGACGGCCCTGCCCGAGCTGCCCTCGCTGGTGCAGCTGGGCCGCACCCAGGGGGTGCGGATGGTGCTTCTGGCCCAGGACCTCGCCTCGATCTCGGCCCTGTACGGGGCGGAGGCGGTGACCGCCCTCTGGGCCAACTGCCGGACCAAACTCCTTCTCCCCGGCATCTCGGAGGTGGATCTGCTGGAACGCGCCAGCCGGCTGGTGGGCTCCGCCACCCTGCACTCCGCGGAAGGTGGCCACCCGTTGCAGGCCCATCCGTACCTGCCTCCGGACGGGATCAGGCGGCTGCGGCAAGGGCGCGCCCTGATCCTCCGTGCGAGCGACCATCCGGCACTGGTACGCCAGCTTCCCTGGTACTCCGACCGCCGGATGCGGGCGGCTGCCGCCGCCGGCACCCCTGACGAGCGCTTGCCCAGAGCGGCGACGGGACGCCCCATCACCATCGCACAGGGGCCCCGGCCGATCGCCTGGGCGCAGCCACGAGGTGGGGCCCGTTGACCGAGCTGACAACCTTTGCGACCGGCCTGAACAACCTCATCCACACGGTGACCACCCTGGCCCTGGGGGCGGTGGCGGTCCTTTGCCTCAGCTTCGCGGCGATCCGCTACATGACCTCACTCGACAACAGCCAGCGCCGGGCGGCCGCCATCCAGGGTCTGGTGACCGTCCTCCTGGGCGTTCTCCTGCTGGTGAACGAGGGGGCCATCCTGACCTTCGTCGAGGGGCTGACCGGCAGCAACACCGCCTGCGCGACCGCAACCTGTTCGGCGAGCGGCCCCTGAGGAGGCGTTCCGCGGCTGCGGTGGTCCTTGCCGGACACCTGCTCTCGGCGGGGACCGCCGCGGCGCCCACGGCACAGCCCACCCCGCCCCCCAGCGCGGCGGCCGCCTCAGCGGGGAGCGACAGCCAGCAGTGCGGCGGGATCACCGACCCCTTCTGCTACGTCATCGATGCGTTCGTCTCAGGGCCGGTGGCCATCATGGGCAGCCTCGACGGAAGTCCCGACCCGGCCCACGTCGACCCCCTGACTGGGGCGGTGACCTCGGGCCCGTGGCACCTGATCACCACTCTCGTGGGCACCAACCCGGTGGTGGACAACTACGACGGGAGCCTCGGCGAGCCGGCTCATGAGTGCGGGTCATCCGGCTGCATCCCCTGGGTCCAGGAGATGAACGCCGTCCTCGAGCCGCTGTCCCTGGCACTCATCGTGATCGCCTTCGCGCTCCAGGTGTCGCTCTTCATGGCCGGACAGCAGCTCAACCTCAGGTCGGGCATCGTGCCCTGCCTGATCGCCGCCGCGGTCCTCGGGGCGGGACTTCCGCTGCACCTCGCTGGCCGCGTCATCGACATGGGGAGCTGGGTGTCCCAGGGGATCCTGGGGGCCACCTTCCACCGGCTGGGGGGCGCCGGCGCCGCCCCGCTGGACATGATGACCGTCCTCGCCATCACCGCCTACTGCCCGGAGGACAGTCCCATCATCCACCCGGGCATCCACCTCTCCCTGCCCGGCCCGAGCCCGCGCCAGCAGGTCCTGGTGGATCCCTGGATGGACCGGTCATTCAAGCAGTCTCACTGCATCGGGGCGTCCAGCCCAGACTTCACCAAGGAGGTCCTGGACCGCAGCGAGAACTTCTTCGGCCCCCCCCTCCACGACGCCAACTGCGACCGCGGAGACGCATCCCCCGGTCAGCCCCTCTGCACCAACACCGACAACCAAGTCAACAACAACCAGGGCCAGAACTGCCTGGAGGGCAGCGGCGGGTCCACCGTTGGGGCGCTCCAATTGGGGGTGCTGCCGCTGCCGGGCGAGCCTCGGGCGGGTGACGGGCAGAGCCCGGCCGACTGTCGCTACGCGGACATCTATTGGGGCACGGTGCCCACCTTCACCGATGTCTGGGCGGGAGTTGGCCCCCATGGGCGCAACGGCTACGACGTCCCCGACGGGCTCATGGGGATGGTGGCGTTCACCGCCCTCACCGGGCTCGGCCTGTGGCTGGCGCTGACCTACCTGGCCCGCTTCATCGTCCTCTCCCTCCTCGCGGCCTGCTCCAGCCTGGCCTTCGTGGCGCTGGCGCTGCCCGGAGGGCGGACCCTCTTCAACCGCTACTGGGCCACGATCGGAGCCCTCTCCGCGGTAGTTGTGGTCCAGACCCTGATCTTCCTGGCCTTCGTGGCGGTGGTCTCCACCGTCTCCGGCCTGGCCCCCGTGGCCGCGCACGGATCCTGCCCCTTCATCTCCCCGACCTCCCGTACGGGCTGCGCCGCGGCTCAGGGCGGACTCCTGGCCGAAGTGGGCAGTGGCAACCCCGGGGACCAGTTCGCCAAGTGCCTGCTGGCGGCCGTGACAGTCTTCCTCATGGTGGAGGTGCCGGGCCGCATCAGCCGGGGCGAGATGTCCACAACCCGCCGGGTCCGCGCCCTGGCCGAGCTGTCTGCAGGGACCGTGCTTGGCGGCTCCCTGCTGGCGGCCAGCGGCACCCTGCCCCAGGCCCGGCGCTACGGCTCCCGCTGGGGTGGGCAGGCCGCCCACGCCCTGGGGCTGCCCGGGCGACCGGAGGAGGACCTCGCCAGAAGGCTCGAAAGTGCGGTGCCCGGGGCGGGCGCCCGGTGGCCGACTGTGGTCGGACGGGAGTCGAGAGAGCAGTTTCTCGGTCGCCAGCTGCTGCGGGACGGAAGCCGTCAGCAGGAGCTCGGCAGGCTGACCAGCTTCAGCCCGGACGATCTGGCGGCGATCAGGGCGCTGCCCGAGGGGACGGAGCTGGCGGAGGCACTCCGCGCCCTTGGGGCCCAGTACGCGGCCGCCGGAGGTCCCGCGGTCCACAGCCTGGACGTGGCCTACCTCAATGCCCTGCGGCGCGGCAGACTTCGGCCCCAGCCGGGCCCCCCGCGGGACCAAGCGAGGCGAGCATGACGGACGCCGAGGTACCCCAGCCGATCTCCGACGTGCCCAGCCGGTGGGGAGGGCTGACCACGCCCCAGCTGGGCTGGCTCGGCGGTGCGGCCGCACTGCCGATGATCCTGGTCCACGCGCATTGCGGTCTGGCAGCGACTGTCACCGGGGCGGTGCCGTGGGCGGCCGGCTGTGTCGTGCTGGGCTTCGGCAGCTGCCGGGGCCGCCGGCTCGATGCCTACCTTCTTGACGCGGCGCGCTTCCGGACCCAGCGACGGCGGCTGTGCCACCCGGACGTGTCGGCGTCGCCCCAGGAGTTCCGCGCCGTGGACGGCTCGGAGCGCTGGCCCCTGGCCTGGAACGTGCCCTCAGGAGCCCCGGCCGAGCGATGAGGTTTCCCCCGCGCTCGGGATCAACCCTGGACCTCATCGACCTCGCCTACCTGGAGGGCGGCGTTGTTCGCCTCCGGGACGGGCGCCACCGGGTGGGGCTGGAGCTGGCAGCCCTCAACCTTCTGCTGCGGTCCAGCGCCGAGCGGCAGCTGATCTGGAGGCGCTACTGGCGGGCGCTCTCGACCCTCTCGGGGCCCGTCTCCCTCTACTGCTTCTCCCGGCCCCTGTCCCCCTCCACCCAGCCGGCGGCCACCGCCAATGGGCGCCTGGACGCCGAGTACTCGGCATCACTTCTGGCCAGTGGCCAGGTCCACCTCCGTCACCACCTGGCTGTGATCTGGGACGACTCCTCCGCGAGCCTGCGGGGGGCCCTGCCAGGGAGACTCCGCCGAGGAGGAGCCCTTGACCTGGACCAGCGCCGGAGAGCCGTTGCGGCGGCATTGGCCGGCCCTGGGCTGCGTCCCCGTCCCCTCGAGGACGGGGATTGGCTGCGCCTGCTGCAGGAGCTGACAGGTGGGCGGAGTGGACGGCCCACCGCCAGCTTCGCCAGCTGGGTGGCGCCAGAGACAGCCACGGTGAGGCCGGACCGGCTGGAGCTCTCGGACCGGGTGGCCCGCAGCCTGGTCGTGCGCGGCTTCCCCCGCCGTCTGCAGCTCGGCTGGCTAGCCCCTCTGGTCCTGGCCGCCCCTGGCCCGCTCCGGATGGCTCAGCACCTGTACCCGGTGCCCAAGGTGCACAGCCTGAGCCATCTGCGCCGGCGTATCCGCACCTTCGAGACCGGGCTGGAGGTGGACCGGCGCCAGGGTCGGCGCCCGGATGCCGGCACCCGGGCAGCACTCGAGGACGCCCTGGCCCTCGAGGAGCGGGTCCTTTTGGAGGAGGACCACCTGATGCGGCTGGTGACCTGCGTCACGGTGGAGGGGTCCAGCACGGCGGAGATGGAGCTGGGGTGGGAGCAGGTGGTCAACACCCTCATCGAGCTTGGATGCACCCCGGTTCCGCTGTTCAACCGCCAGGCGGACGGGTGGCGGGCAACGCTGCCGCTCGGTGTGGACCCCCTCGGCTGGTCCCGGGACATGACGGCGGCAGCCACCGCCACCGCCATCCCGTTCCTGCGGGCGACCCTGGATGTGAGGAACGGGGTGCTGCTGGGGCCCAGCCCCAGCACGAGGGAGCTGGTGACCGTCGATCCCCTGGCCAGCTCCAACCCCAACCGCAACGTCCTGGTCCTGGGGACCTCCGGCGGTGGCAAATCCTTCACCTCCAAGTTGCTCGCTGCCCGCCTCTTCCTCCAGGGGTGCCGGCTCCGCTGCCTGGACCCCGCGGGGGAATACCTGAAGCTGGGGGCACTTCTCGGAGCGCGCTGCCTGGACCTGGGCGCGACCGGCGAGCCCGGCCTCAATGTTCTCGGTCCACCTGGCCAGGAGCCCGAGGGGCGGGTGGAGCGGGCCATGCCTCTGCTGACGCGGCTGCTGGGGTCGAGCCGGTCGGCCGCCGCGCGGGCCTCCCTGGAGGCCATCGGGCTGGCCGCTCTGACCGCCCTGCGGCTCCAGCCCGCTGAAGCTGGCCTCGCTGAGGTCTTGGAGCAACTGGAGGCGTCGGGCCAGGGGGAGCTCGCAGCCGGTCTGCGGCGGCGGGCTGCCGGCCCTGGTGCCGGCGTCTTCCAGGGCGCAGGCGGAGTCGGCGGCGATGACGCCCTGGTCATCTCCCTGCGCCACCTCCACGCCCGGGAGGAGCTCCTGGGGGCAGCCATGGAGCTGGTGCTCTGGCACCTCGAGGCAGACCTCGAGCACCCGCACTCCCGACCCACCCTGGTGGTCGTGGACGAGGCGGAGGTCCTGCTCTCCTCCCCATCGGGAGCGCGCTTCCTGGAGAGCATGGCCCGGCGGATCCGCAAACTGGGAGCCGGGCTGCTGGTGGTTTCCCAGGTGGTCGAGGACTTCCTCAACTCTCCCGTGGGCAACGTGGTGATTCGCAACTGCCATACCAAGCTGCTGCTCCGCCAGGAGCCGGTGGCCCTTGCCGGGGTGCGGCGCGCCTTCTCGCTCTCCGAGGCGGAGTGCGAGCTCCTCCGAGATGCGGAGCCAGGGTGCGGGCTGGTGCTGGCGGGGGATGAGCATGCCAGCTTCCGAGGGGGAGCTCCTCAGGCTTGGTGGCCGGCCCTGACCACAGGTCAGCTGGCCGCGGGCTCCCCGTGAACCCCCGGCGCCTGCTGTCCGGCATGGGGCCCCTGCTGGCCCTGGGTTGCCTGGTCCCCGCGGTCCTTGGGGCCAGCCTCGTGGGGTTGCTGGGGGCCGGGGCAGCGGCCGCCGGGTGGCCCGCGCTGGGTGGCTTGCTCCCCGATCCTGGAGGGCTGGTCCTGCGGCCTGGAGAGGTGGTCCTGGCGAGCTCGCCCTCCTTCCCGGAGTGGGCGGCCCCGTGCGGCCCCGAGCCGGGAGCACTGGCGGTCCAGCCCTCGGCCTGCACCGGACATCCTGAGCCGTTCCCGGCCAACTACCAGGGCTTCTCCACGGGTCAGTGCACCTGGTATGTGGCCACCCGCCGGCTGGTCACCTGGCACACCCCTCAGGGCCTCCTGGGCGGCAACGGGGGACAGTGGCTGGAGCTGGCTTCGGCGGCGGGCTATGCGGTCGGCGTCTCCCCGGAGCTGGGGGCCATCGCGGTCTACGGAGACCGCGGCCCTGGCCACGTGGCGTTCGTCGTCGGGGTGGGCGCCGACGGGTCGTACACGGTGGCGGAGTCCAACTGGGCGCTCCTCGGGCCCGTCCCGCCCTACGTGGACCTCAGGGGGGTCGCGGCCGGAGCTACCGGGAGCGCGACCGAGACACTCCTGGGGTTCGTCTACGGCCCCGCGGAGCTGCCGTCCCCATCCTGACGCTCCGTATGCTGAGACGGTGGAGGCGGCTGCAGAACTGGGCACCGGGAGGCGGGCGCGGCGGCGCGCGCTGGGCCTTGTGGCCACGTCGCACGCCGGCCAGCACATGTACTCGGGTCTCCTACCCCTGACCTACCCGGCGATCCTGGTCGACTTCCACCTCAACTACGCCACCTTGGGGCTGGCCGTCGGGGTGATCGGGGTGGTGGGCGGACTCACCCAGGCCAGCGCCGGGTACGTCGGCCAGCGGGTGGCGGCCCGTTGGATCCTCGGCTGCCAGAACCTGGTCGTGGGGCTCTGCGCCATTCTCGGCGCGCTGGCCCCCACCTACCCCCTGTTTGCCACCGGTCAGGGGCTGGCGCTCCTGGGATCGAGCCAGCAGCACCCGGTGGGGAGTTCGGTGGCGGCCCGGGTGTACCCCGACCGCCGGGGAACCGCTCTCAGCGTCGCCACCATCGGGGGAAGCGTGGGCTCGCTGATAATCCCCATCCCGGCGGCCCTGCTCATCGCCAATCTGGGCTGGAGACCGACCCTCCTCATCCTGGCCATCCCCCTCTTCCTGCTCGGACTCCTCCTGCTCCTCACCTTTCCCGCGGTCCCCGGCGATCGAGGCAAGGGTGTCCCCCGGCCGAGCCTGCGTCCCCACCTGCCGAGGATCCGGCGCGACCAGCTGGTCGACCCCCGGGTGGCGATCTTCGGGGTTGCCGCCGCGACGATCGCCGCTGGTGGTCGTGGGCTGGGGACTCTCAACGCCTTCATCCCCCTCTACCTGCGCAACGGAGTCCACCTCCCCGAGGCCACGGTGGGGGTGGTCTTCAACGTGGTCCTGGTGGGGGCGGTGCTGGGACCGATCCTGGGCGGGCCGCTCTCGGACCGGCTCGGACGCATCCCCGTGCTGTGGGGCGCGTACGCGCTGTCGGCGGTCGCCGTCCTGGCCTTTGGGCTCGCTTCGTCGCTGCCACTTGCCGGCCTGGCGGCACTGGCCCTGATCGTGGGGCTGGTGGCGTATGTTGAGAACCCGCTGCTCCAGGCCCTGGTGAGCGACAGCATCGCCACCTCCGCCCAGGCTGGGATGTTCGGCTTCTACTTCGCGCTCTCGTACGGAGTCGGGTCGCTCTGGATCGTGGCCATCGGCCAGGTCATCCAGCACCTCGGCTTCTCCGCCGGCTTCGGCGTGATGGCCGGCTCGTACGTGGGAGCGGGCCTGCTCCTGATCCCCTGTGTTGGAAGGACTCGGAGCCGCCCGTCCGCCGGCGGCCAGGCCGCCAGGTGAGACCAGGCAGGCCGGGCCCAGCCAGACCCATCGTGAGTCGCGAGCCACCGGGACCTGCAGGTCGGGGAGGGACAGCCTCCGCCCCTTCGCAGACGCGAGCCCGTCGCCCGGCCGGGCCGGCGAGAGTCCTGGCCGCAATTCGATTTGGGGCTCCGTGGCCGGGGCTCTGAGCGACCTCAAGGAGCTGGAGGCTGCCGCCAGCGAGGCGAGATCCGTTCTGCGCCGCCTGGAGCGCCTGCACGGCCGTCTGCAGGGAACGCAGAGCGCCGACCTCCTCCGCCAGGCCGAGGCTCTCATGGATGGCGGACGGCAGCTGCTGACCCAGTTGGAGACGGAGAGGGCCGAGGCGCGGGCGCGACTGCGCGGGCTGCTGCGAGAGGGGGCGGACTAGGTCCTCGAGGTCGGCCCGACCGCCCCGCCGGGCCGGCTCAACCGATCCCACTCGGCGAGCCCGGAGAGGTCAGGGCGGTGCTCGCGGACCATGGTGACCAGGGTGTCGGCCGTTTGCCGGTCCAGGCGCAGCTTGATGCCGTCGGGGGGATTGCGCCGTAGGACCTCCAGGTTGCGCCGGCCGCCCCAACCGGATCGGTCGATGCGGTAATCGCTGCTGTTGAGCTGGAAGACCACGATCCGCTGGCCGGGGATGGTCACCTCCACGCCCTCCAGTCCCGACCAGGTGGCGGTCACACTGCAGCCCTTGGTGATCCTCCGGACTCCCAGTTCTCCCACGTAGACCGCGTTCTGGCCCTGGCCGACGTAGGAGAGGACGGCCGACAGCAGCGCCCACATCTCCAGCACCAAAAGCCAGCCCCAGCTCCCGGTCAGCAGGGCGAGTACCACCCCGACCGGGATCATCAGCAGCGCCAGGACCCGGGCGGCACTCCAGGCGGCCCGCCATCGCTCCTGCGGCGAGGGGCGCAGCCGGACTTCGGCGCCGGGCACCGGCCTCTCCGTCACCGGTGGGCCCCGGCGCCGGAGGCGCCGACCAGCCAGCCGCCCGCGATCGCTCCCGCCGCCAGGACCGGGAGCACGAACGGGTACTGCCCGGGACGACGCTCGGCCTCCAAGAGGACGCGGTCGACGGCCAGCAGCCCAAGCCCCGCGCCCGCACCCCGCAGGGCCCATGCCCGAGCCGCACCGGGCGAGCTCAAAACGCTCAGCGCCGCCGCTCCCGTTAGGGTCGCGTGAGCTCCGAGGCGGCTCCCCCGCACCCCCAGCAGCACAGGCAGGCTCCTGCGCCCGGCCGCCCGGTCCCGGGCGGCGTCCGGCCCCCCGTTGGCGAGGTGCAGCGCCAGCCCCATCAGGCCGGCCATCGCCATCAGGAGCCGGGGACGTACAGGCGGCAGACCCAGCGCCGCCGGTCCCAGCAGCGGCACCGTCCCGATGCCGACCGCGAAGGGGGCCCAGGAGAGCGGCGTGCGGCGAAGCCAGAGGTCGTATGACCAGCCGCTGGTCAGCCCCAGCGCCATGACCCGAAACGCCCGGCGTCCCGCCAGCGCGGCCACCAGAAGCGAGCCGGCGCCGGTGCCGAGGGCGAAGGCCAGGACGGCCCGCCGGGTCACCTCGCCACGGGGGATCGGCTTGTAGGGCTGGTGGATCAGATCGGCCCGATGATCGGCGACGTCGTTCAGAGATCCGGTGCTGACCTGGGCCAGGGCCATCGCCAGCGCCGCCAGGAATGCCGGAGTGCGGGGTCCATCACCTCCCTCGGCACGGGTCGCGGCCCACCCGGAGAGGGCTGTGAACGCGGTGCAGGCCAGAGATGGGCCCAGGTGGGCTGCGGCGACCCAGCCCCTCAGAGACCGGCTCCGATTTGGCATGCTCCCATGATGGTGGACCAAATGGGCGAGCTGTGAGGGGCGGGCGGGCGCGGCTCCTGGCCGCGGTGCGACGAGAGCAGGTCGACGCCACCCCGGTGTGGTTCATGCGCCAGGCAGGCCGGTCCCTGCCTCAATACCGGGAGCTGCGGCGGCGCTGGGGGCTGATGGAGATGGTGCACCAGCCGGAGCTCTGCGCCGAGGTCACCTGCATGCCCGTGGAGCTCCTGGGCGTCGACGCCGCCGTCCTGTTCGCCGACATCATGCTCCCCCTGGAGGGGATGGGCGTGCCCTTCGAGCTTCGGGAAGAGGTGGGCCCCTGGGTGAATGACCCTGTTCGCAGCGCCGCGCAGGTGAGGGCGCTGCGGAGCCCCGCGGTCGGGGAGGCCTACCCCTTCCTCCTGGAGGGCATCCGCATCGCCCGGGAGCGGCTTGGAGAGCGGGCGGGCCTGATCGGCTTCGGGCCGTCTCCGTTCACCCTCGCCTGCTACCTGGTCGAGGGCCATGGCAGCCGCGACTACCCGGCGCTCCGTGGGCTCCTGCGCGGGGAGCCCGAGCTGTTGGCGCAGCTTCTGGGCACCCTCACCGACCACCTGGGCGACTACCTGTTGGCCCAAGCGGAGGCCGGCTGCGAAGTCGTCCAGGTCTTCGACAGCTGGGTCGGGGTCCTGGACGAGAGGGCGTTCCGGGAACACCTCCTGCCCCACCTGCGGCGCCTCTTCGACCGGCTTCGGGGGAGGGTGCCCGCCATCTACTTCTCCACCGCCTCGACCCATCTCCTGCCCGCCTTCTCCGACCTGGGCGCTGCCGGGATCTCCGTGGACTGGCGCGTGCCGCTGGACACCGCCTGGGACACCGTGGGCGCGGACCACTTCCTGCAGGGCAATCTGGACCCGGCAGCGTTGCTGGCTCCGTGGGAGCGCCTGCGGCCGCTGGCCGCAGACGTCCTGGCCCGGGCGCGGGGGCGGCGGGGCCACGTTTTCAACCTCGGCCACGGCGTCCTGCCCGAGACCGAGCCGGCCCAGCTGCGGCGGCTGGTGGAGTACGTCCACGAGTTCGGTGGGCGGGAGGGCCGCCCGCTGCCAACTTGACCGTGGCGGGGGGGATCGGTTAACTTCCCCCCCCGTAACGCACGCGCTATGTGGGAGGACGTATGCGCGGAGCCCAAGCCATTGGGCGCGTCTCGATTGCTGTGGCAATGGCCGGGTTGGTCTGGGTCTCCGCCGTGCTGGGACCAGGTCCGAACACCAGGGCCCAGCAGGGACTCGCCGGTGACCAGGCCCAACTGACCCAGCTTCTGAACCAGCTCCGAGCCCAGGGCGACCTGGCGTCTCAGAGCCAGGTGATGGCGCTCCTGACCCAGATTGAGTCGGAGCAGGGCTACTTGAAGCAGCTGAACGCCAAGCTGGCTGCGGATCAGGCGACCTCGGCGACCCTGCAGCGGCAGATGGCGGGTGATCAGATCGCCCTCACCAACCTGGTGTCCACCGCCTACGTGGACGGCAGCGGCAGCCAGCAGGTGGCGGAGGCGCTGGCCGCACCCAACCTCGGCCAGTTCCTCGCCAGCACCGCCCTGCCGTCGGCGGTGGCATCCCAGGTCGCCCAGTTGGTGGAGACCATCAAGCACGACCAGCAGGTGGTGGCCACGGCCGCAGCGCAACTGCAGGTCGACGAGAGCCAGGCGATGGTAGCCCAGGCGCAGCTGGGGCAGCGCTCCCAGCAGCTCCTGGCCGAGCTGACAACGCCCCAGCCGGCCATCGGCACCGGAAGCTGGTCCTTCGCCTTCGGTGACTGCACCTGGTGGGTCGCCAGCCAGAGGAAGGTCACCTGGGGCGGCAACGCCTACCAGTGGTGGGCCAACGCCGCGGCTGCCGGATACGCCGAGGGCCAGACTCCCGAGGTGGGGTCGATCGTGGTGTGGGGCATGGACGTGCCCGGAGAGAGCTGGGGGTACGGCCACGTGGCGTACGTGGTGGCGGTCAAGCCGGGGTCCTTCGAGGTCTCGGAGATGAACTTCTACGGCGTCCCGGGGGGCGGGTGGGATCGAGTCGACTACAGATGGATTCAGGATGGCGCAGGGTACCTGGGTTTCATATACGGCCCCGCTTGAGCTGACGCGGGCGCCCTCGGCGCCCGCTCAGCGAAGGGCATGGCCCAGGCTGGCCTCGAGGCTAAGGTGGGGAGCCGCCGCGCTCTGCCTGGCCGCGCTGTCCCCGGCACTGGGGGCGCTCAGCACCGGGGAGGCGGTCGGCCCCCCGTCTCCCGCCCCGGCGCTGGTGGCCCAGATCGCCGCCCAGGGCCGCAACCTCCTCAGCAGCACCGGCTACGAGATCACCATGCCGCTGGCGGTGACCAAGGTGACCCCGCCTCCGCCGCCCCAGCCATCCCTCCCCTACGGCAATGCCTTCTGGCAGCCGGTGCCAGAGCCGCCGATCGGAACCATCAAGCAGATCATCTGGGCCGCCGCCCAGAAGTACAACGTCTCCTACGCCTGGCTCCTCGGGGTGGCCCAGTGCGAGTCCGGCCTCGACCCCACCGACGTCAACCGCTCCTCCGGGGCCAGCGGGCTCTTCCAGTTCATGCCCGCCACCTTCTACGGCCACGGAGGCACCGACATCTGGAACCCCACCCAACAGGCCGACATCGCCGCCAAGATGTTCTCCATAGGGGAGTCGTCGGAGTGGGTCTGCAAGTAGCCCCGTGATCTCAGGGCTGCTGGCGCGCTGGCTCCTCAGCCCGCGCTGGCGGGGCTCCCGGCTGCGCTCGGACGCAGCCGGCCTCATGATCCTTGTGGGAACTCTGTTCGGCCATCCCCCTCCCCAGCCGGAGCGCCCGGTGCCGACCGTCTTCGAGCCGGGCGCAACCCCGGCTCCGGGCCCGGCCGTCGGCGGCGAGCGGGAGGGGCGCTGAAGAGCCCGCCCGAGCATAGAATCGGGCCGTGGCCCAGATCCAAGCTCCGCTGCCACCTGAGCGCCTCCGCTCCTGGATGGAGGAGCGCGACGAGGTGTGGGCCGACGCCCTGGAGCGGCTGGCGGCGCTGGAGTCCCCGAGCGGCGACCTAGAGGCCATCGGCCGGTGCGGGGACCTCGTCGCCGAGCTGGCCGACCACTGGGTGCCCGGGGTGAGGGTCTCCCGGGAGACCCGGGGCGGAGTGCCCTGCCTGACCCTGACCCTGGAGGGTGACGCCGCCGCTGGAGTGCTCCTCCTCGGCCACCTGGACACCGTCTGGGGGGTGGGGACATTCCCCGGCGGGCTGCGTCGGGAGGGTCGGCGGGTGCACGGCCCGGGGGTGTTCGACATGAAGGGGGGGGTGGTCGTAGGGCTGGCGGCGATGGCCGCGGTGGCGGAGCACGGTCAGGGCCCGGGCCGCCTGACCTTGCTCTGCACCGGTGACGAGGAGGTGGGTAGCACGGCCTCCAGGGCGACTATCGAAGAGACCGCCCGGTCGAACACCGCGGTCCTGGTCCTCGAACCACCGGCCGGGGGCTCCCTCAAGGTGGGGAGGAAGGGGGTCGGGACCTACCGCCTTCGGCTCCACGGCCGGGCGGCGCACGCGGGCTTGGAGCCGGAGCTGGGGGTGAACGCGGTGGCGGAGCTGGCCCGCTTGGTAGACGAGGTGGGGCAGCTCGGCGACCCCCAGCTGGGGACCACCGTCACCCCTACGGTGTTCCGCGGCGGGGGGCGGGTCAACGTGGTCCCGGAGCTGGCGGAGCTGGAGGTGGACGTCCGCTTCGCCACCTCAGCTGAGGCCACCCGGGTTGACCGCGGGCTGCGCCATCTGAAGCCCCGCCACCCGGCCGCAACCCTGGAGCTGGAGGGAGGCCCCAACCGTCCCCCGCTGGAGACCTCCGCGGCGGAGGACCTCTTCGCCGTGGCCCGAGAGGTCGGCGGCTGGCTCGGCCTGCCGCCACTCCGGGCGGTGACGGTGGGCGGAGGGAGCGATGGCAACTTCACAGCCGCCCTGGGGATACGGACCCTCGATGGGCTTGGAGTCGTCGGCGGCGGCGCTCACGCTCCGGGAGAGTGGGCGGACCTCGGCTCCCTCGCGGAGCGGGGCGCCCTGGTGGCCGGCTGCCTCTGGCAGCTGAGCGCTGGCGGGACGGGCTCGTGATCGCCGAGCTCCCCCCGGTTCGCCTGGAGGGGGCACGCCTCAGGGTGGTCGCCCTTCCGTTGGTCTCGCCGTTCACGACCAGCTTCGGAACTCAGACTCGCAGGGAGGCGGTGCTGGTGGAGGTGTTCGGGGAAGGGATGCGGGGTTTTGGGGAGTGCGCCGCGGGAGTCGAGCCGGGATACTCCTACGAGACCCGGGAGACCTCGCTGGAGGCGTTGCGCCGCTACATCCTTCCCGCCGTCCTCGGGACCGACCCCTCGACCCCCACCCAGCTGGCCGCGCGCTGGAGCTGGGTCAGAGGTCACAACATGGCCAAGGCGGCGGCGGAGATGGCCATCCTCGACCTGGCGGGGAAGGCGGCTGGCATGAGCCTGGCAACCATCCTGGGAGGGACGAAGGAGGAGATCCCAAGCGGGGTCAGCATCGGTATCCAACCCTCCCTCCCAGCCACCCTGACGATGATCGAGGGTTACCTGGCCGAGGGTTACCGGCGCATCAAGCTCAAGTGCAAGCCCGGATACGACCTCGAGCTGGCGGCGGAGGTCCGGCGGGCTTTCCCCTCCACCCCCCTGATGCTGGACGCCAACAGCGCCTACAGCCTCTCCGACCTGGAGAGGCTCCGCCAGCTGGACAGCTTCGACCTCATGATGATCGAGCAGCCTCTGGCGCATGACGACCTGGTGGACCATGCGGCCCTCCAGTCCCAGATGGAGACGCCGATCTGCCTGGACGAGAGCGTGGAGTCCATGGCGGACCTCAGGGCCGCGTTCCGCCTCGGCTCGGGCCGGATCCTCAACATCAAGGCGGGGCGAGTGGCCGGGCTGATGCCCGCTGTGGCGATCCACGACGCCTGCCTCTCCCAGGGCTGGCCGGTGTGGTGCGGGGGAATGCTGGAGACCGGTATCGGGCGAGCGGCCAACCTGGCTCTCGCCTCCCTCCCGGGCTTCACCCTGCCCGGGGACACGTCGGCCAGCGACCGCTACTACCGCCAGGACATCCTGGAGACCCCCTTCCGCCTTTCTCCGCAAGGGACCCTGCCGGTGCCGCAGGGTCCCGGGCTCGGGGTGGTGGTCGACGAGGCCGCCCTCGACCGTGCGTCGGTGCACCTGGAGGTGATCTCCTGAGACACCAGGCGGACCTTCCGGGCCAGGGCTGATGGGGCAGGTCGTGGTGGTGGGGAGCGCGGAGCTCGCCGAGCGGGTGCGCCGGCTGCTGCCCAACTTCGAAGTGCTGGGACCGGACTCCGAGCCCGAGCTCGAGGACCCGGTCTCCTCCCTGGAGACCGTCCGCACCCTTTTGGACTCCGGCTCCGCCCCGGACTCCCTGGTCTGCTCCGCCCTCCCCGGGTTCGCCCTCCTCGGCCAGGTCCCACGGCTGTCGCCGTCGCGCTGCTTTGTGACCCCCGAGGGCTCCGCATGGCCCGGGGAGACCGTCCGCTGGATGGCGGAGGCAGTCGGCATGATCGTCCTGCCGGGCCTCGAGGCGCTTCCAGCGATGCTCCTGGGTCGGTCGGCGCCCCCTCCGCCGCCGCCCCGGGGCCTCACGGCGGTGGTCGAGACGGCAGCCGCGCCACCACGCCCTCAGAGCCCCGCCATCCCGCCTCCCTCCGCCCCGACCTACGACTGGGCCGCCGAGACCCCGGTGCAGGTGCCCCCGCCACCGGTCTCCCTCGACCCCACTCCGGTACCGGCCGCGCCCCAGGTCATAGACGCCGGTGGCCCGCCGCAGACGGCCTACGAGCCCACCGACGTGCTGAGACCGCTGCGGCCCCGGAGGCGCTGAGAAGGACATGCCCAGCAACCCGCTCAGGCGGCGTCCGACCTCATCCCAGTTGGCCGAGCGTGCCCGCGCCGAGCTGCAACGCGCCCTGGCTGTGGTGGACGAGGCAGCCGCCACCGGCAACCTGGCGCGGCTCGGGCTGGCCCTCAGCGGGGACGCCCTGAGCGAGGTCCAGGCGCGCTTCCACGCCTACCAGATGGCCGGCATCCAGGTGAGTCCCTTCCGCGAGGGGCTGCAGATCGAGGTGCTGGAGGAGAGCACCCAGGAGCGCGTCTGGCTCCGGGTCCGCTACCGGGACCGGACGGGATTCCTCGCCGCCAGGGTGGCGCCGGCCACCGCCGGCGACCCGGTCGAGCTGAGGGTCGGACTGGACGCCACCCAGACGCCCTGGCGCATCACGACGCTCATCGCCAGCTGATCGGCGGCCGAAGGACGGCGTGCTAGGCTGGGAGTCCCCCGGCGCCCACGTGAGAGAAGGAAGCCATGACCAACCCCCCTGACGCCGACCCGGAGCTGGAACCCGCCGCGGGCGGGCTGGACGCCGAGGAGCCGCTCGAGGATGACGTCCTTGAGGAGGAGGTGCTGGAAGAGGAGGTCCCGGTCGCTCGCCCCGCGCCCCGCCCCGCTCCTCCGCGGCCGTGGGGTGGAAGCCGCAGCAACGTCTCGGCTGAGGACCTGCCCCCCGAGGAGCTGACACCGGAGATGCGGTGGCCCCCGGGCAGCTGGGTGCGCGTCACCGACGTGGTCCGGCACAGCACCGGAGAGCCGATCGCCGGGATCCAGGTCGGCGACGTGGGCCAGGTGGTGGCGGCACTCTCCCAGACCCTGGTGGTTCTCTTCCCCACCCGCGACAACCGCCGGGAGGTGCTGCACATCGAGTCCATCGAGGCGGTGGACTCCCCGGCCGGGACGGCCCCCTGAGCCCCGACCGGGTGGGGCGAGAGACGCTGGCCCTCAGGGGGCTTCGCTACTTCGGCCGCCACGGGGCACATCCGGCCGAGCGCGAGCTCGGATCGCACGTGGAGGTGGACGTGGAGGTGGACGCCGACCTGGCGCTCGCCGTGGCCAGCGATCGCCTGGAGGACACCCTCAGCTACTCCCTGGTGGAGGCGGCTGTTCGGAGGGTGGTCCAGGGGTCGGAGTTCAACCTCCTGGAGGCGCTCGCCGGAGCGATCGCGGAGGCGGTGCTGGCGCTCCCGCGGGCGGAGCGGGTCACGGTCCGCGTCACCAAGGCGCCCCGCCTCCCCTCCCAGACGGCCGGCTTCACCTTCGAGCTCCGCCGGCCCTGAGCCCACCGCCGGCCGGACGGCGGACGTTGGTGTGCGGCGATGGGAGTGGGCAGCTCCGGGGAGCTCGAAGGCGATGGCGAGACCGGGGGACCGGGCGCGGGCCGGCCGGGTGGGCCGTGATCCTGGCTCCAGACGGTGGGCGTGAGGAGCCGATGGCCCTCGGGCTGCCGCCGGCCCGCCTGGCCCTCCTGGGGCTCGTGGTGGCGGGAGGGGCGGCGGCGCTGCGGGCTCCGCTCCCGCTGGAGCCGAGAGCTGTCCTGGCCGGGCTGGTGCTCGGCCCGGGCTCGCTCCTCGCCTGGGCCAGGCTGCTGGAGCTCTCCGCCCTGGGCTGGTGCGAGCGGCTGGCCGCCTACTGGCTGCGCTCCCTCGCCGGGCTGGCGGAACGGTCGTCTTGGATGGATGCCGCATAGCTCCAGCGAGGTCTTCCGAGGCCGAGCGGGCGATCGAGGTCGCCGGGCCGGACATCCTCGACGCCCGCCCTGTGCCCAGAGCCCAGCTGCTGGCCGGGTTCGAGGCCTGGCTGGACCAGCTGGATGCCCCGGTCCGCCTCACCGTCACCTCGCGAGCCGCTGAGGGCCGGCGCCGGCGGTCGGTCTGGCTGCGGTCGGCCGGCGCCGAACGGGCCCCCCAGGCGGCGGCGCAGCTGGAGAGGCTCTGCGGGGCGAAGGTGCGCGGATCGAGGACCTTCCCGCCCCTGGTGGAGGGTCCCGGCCGGGAGCGAGTCACCGGAGTCGATTGGGCGGGCCGGTGGGTGGAGTGCCTCCGCCTCACCACGCTGCCACGGGTCCCGGTCGAAGCGGGTTGGCTGTGGCAGCTGGTGGGCGAGCCTCAGGACCTCGATCTCACCGTGAGCATTTCGCCGGTGGCCGCCGGCACCGCCGACCGCCGACTCCGCCACCGCTTGAGGGAGCTGGCCGCCCGCGAGCTGGAGACAGATCGGGGGATGCCCGACCCGGCCCTGGTGGTCGAGAGAGCTGCGGCCACCCGCCTCAGGGAGGTTCTGGCGCGGGGAGAGGGGCGGGCGTTCGAGGTGGCGGTCTCGATGGCGGTCGGGGGAGGTGCCGTGGCGGAGGTGAGGGCGGCCGCGGCGCGGCTGCGACGCCGGGCGCTGGGGATGCGGGCCCAGCTGGCCCCGGCCTGGCTGGACGAGGGTCCGGCCCTGCTGGAGGCGAGGGGATGTCGGAGGCCGCGACGACCCTTCATCCGGCTGCTCACCACCCCCGAGGTGGCCACCTTCTGGCCCTGGTTGGACGGGCCAGGGGAGCTGGAGCCGCAGAGCTGCCGGATTGGCCGCCACCTGCGCACCCAGGGGCCGGTGGGACTGAAGCTGGCCGCGTCGGCCGCCGCCCCCAACTCCAACTGTTGCGTCATCGCCACCTCGGGCGCGGGCAAGTCCTACCTGGCGCGCGTGGTGGGTGCGGCTCAGGCGCTGGCCGGGACCCAGACGGTGGTCGTGGACCCCGAGAACGAGCACCGGCTCTGGTGTGAGGCCGTGGGCGGGCGCTACCTCGACCTGGGCCGGGGCGGCGGGCTCGGCTTCAACGTCTTCGAGGCCGGCACTCCCGGCGAGGGGGAGCTCGCCGCCCGGGAGCTGGTCGAGCTGTTGGCCGGCCCCCTCTCGCCGGCGGAGGCCGGCGCCTTCCTGGAGGGGTGCGCCGCTGCCCGGCCGAGTGCCGGTGGCCGGACACCTGTGCTGGCGGACCTGCTGGGGAGGCTGGCCGGCGACCCCCACGGACGGAGCCTGGCCGCCCGGCTGCGGCCGTGGGTCGAGGGGCCAGCCGGGCTGCTCTTCAGCGGTCCCGGCCGGGGCCCGGAGGTGACCCGCGCCCTGGGGGTGGGGCTGCGCGACCTTCCCGAGCGCTGGCGCGCGGGGGCCGCCTTCCTGGTTTCGCGATGGCTGTGGGCCTGGGCCCAACGGGAGCCCGGTCCCAAGCAGGTCATCATCGACGAGGCCGGCCTGCTGGCCGCCCAGCCCCAGCTGGCCGAGCTGATGGGGCAGATGGCCCGGCGGCTGCGCAAGTATTCCGGCTCCCTGCTGCTTCTGACCCAGACGCCCCGCGACCTGGCGGTCGAGGGATTTGGCGAGCTGGTCGCCAGCAACTCCGCGACCCTCCTGGTGGGGTCGTCGACGGGGCCCGGGGTCCAACGCCTCAGATCGGGCTTCCACCTCAGCGACGAGGACTGCGAGTGGCTGCAGCGGTGCTCCCGAGGGGAGTTCCTCATGCTGGCCGGGGCCACCCAGGCCCGGGTCAGGGTGGAGGCGCCCGACGAGGGGACGGGCGACGACCGGGGATAGAATCGCCCCATGGGTCGGGTGGTGCGCTACCGACTGCTCAACTCCGGCCGTGCCCCCGCAGCCGCCTGGGAGGAGGCTGTTCGCCAGTTCGCGGCCACCCGCAGCTGGCGGGAGGGGGAGATGTGGCTGGCGACCGACGCCTCCCGCGGCCTCTTCGAGTCCGAATACCTCCGCCACCTGCGGCTGGAGACCCCCGACCCCATCCTGGGGGCGGGCTTCGTCAAGGTGGAGGGCGACGAGACCGACGCTCTGGCTGTCTGCTTCGGGCTCCTGCGGATGACCGAGGAGCAGGGGGGGCGCGTTCTCATCGACGACCTGGACAACCCCATCCGCAAGCAGCGGCGGCTGGAGTTCATCGAGGGAAGGGTCAGTGGACCCCACACCATCGACGAGCTGATGGTCGCCGGGCCGATCTTCAAGCGGCTGCCCCGGGCGACCATCACCTTCTACCCCCCGCGCTATAGGGGCCGGACCCTTCCCGGCCCGAACACTCCCGCGGGGCAGTGGGGCTTCGCCCTCCAGGGGATGCGCGCCGCGGCGGGCGGCTTCCTGGAGGCGGAGGCGGAGGCGATGCGGATCTACCGCGGCCTGCAGGCGATCGGCTGACCTTGAGGGCCGTGGTCCAGCGGGTTCAGCAAGCTGCGGTCCGGGTCCAGGGGGAGGAGGTGGGGGCCACCGGGCCCGGGCTGCTGGTGTACCTGGGTGTGGGGCCAAGGGACGATGACGGCGTTGCCCGCCATCTGGCCGGCCGCATCGCCACCCTCCGGGTGTTCCCCGACGACCAGGGCAGGATGAACCGCTCCCTGCTGGAGGTGGGCGGCCAGGCGCTGGTGGTGAGCCAGTTCACCCTGTATGCCGCCACCGGGCGCGGCCACCGGCCATCCTTCCTGGGGGCGGCAGCCCCGGCCACGGCGGCCGAACTCTGCCGCCGGTTCGGGGAGGAGCTGAGCCGGTTGGGGGTGGCGAGGGTGGCCGAGGGCCGTTTCGGCGCCCACATGGAGGTTGAGTCGGTGAACGATGGGCCGGTGACCGTGGTCCTCAGTTCGGGCGAGGCGCCCTGGGAGGCGGACTGCGGCTGAGGGGCCAGGCCCGGGGCGCCGCCGGACCTAAGTGAGGATCGGCGGCAAGCGCGGAGGAACCCCATGGCCCAACTGGTTTCGCTACTCAATTCCTGGATTCTCCTGGGACAGGAGCTGATCGCCAGCCTGGGCACCCTGGCCTTCGTGTGCGCCTTCATCTGGCGGGTGGTCGCCCCCAGCCCTCACAGCGCCCTGGAGGCGCAGCGGTGGCTGGGGCGGATCGCCATCGGGACCTTGGGAGTGGAGCTGGCCGGGGTCCTGACCCACGTCCTGCTCTCCGCGGTGCCCCGCGGGTTGGGCTGACCGAAAGCGGCCATGCCCGGGCCACCCCAGTTCGGCATCAACCCTCTGGGGGTACTGGCCGGGCTCTTCGACGGGATCCTCTCCGAGTTCGTCAGCAGCGCCCGAGGAGCCCTGGACGCGGCCCTCAAGAGCTACCTCTTCGGCACCTATGACGCCGCCGGGGGACGCGCCCAGGCGCCCTTCACCGGGACGCCGGGCCTGGCCGGCCTCAACCACCTGCTGGCGGCTGCGGGGGGGGCGCTGCTGCTGGCGGTGCTGCTGTACAGCTCGCTGCGCACGGTGGCGGACCTGGGCGCGGTCCGTCACCAGCTTCAGCAGGTGCTTCCCCGGTGCCTGGCAGCGGTGGCGCTGGCCACGGTGAGCCTGCCCCTCCTGCAGCAGGTGATCGATCTCAACAATGCCCTCTGTGCCGTGGTGGTCGGCGGCGCCCAACTCTCCCTGAGCGCCCTCCCCTGGAGCTCTCCGCTCAGCCAGCAGGGGGTCCAGTCCGCGGGGGAGAACCTCTTCCTCCTGCTCTTCGCCGCGGCCCTCGTGGTGGCCGTGGTGATCCTGGCGCTGAGCTACGTGGTCCGCTACACCCTGCTGGCCGTCCTGTGTGCCGCCGCCCCCCTGGCCGCCTACTGCACCGTGCTGCCCGAGACCCGGGGATTCGCCCGGCAGTGGGGCAGGCTCCTGGTGGTCTCACTGTTCATGCAGTTCGGCCAGCTCCTCGTGCTGCGGGTGGCGGTGCAGCTGGCGTTCACCAGGGGGGGCGGGCTGGCCGGAATGCTCTACGCCCTCGCCAGCCTCTACCTCATGCTCCGGGTCCCGGGAGCGCTCAACGTGGCCACCCACTACGAGTCCAGCGCCGAGGCCGCGGCCCGGAGGTGGAGCCGCGCGGTGCGGCGCCTATCCGTGGGAGAGCTCTGAGCCCAGGTCAGAGGCTGACGTGGACCTCGCGCAGCCGAAGGCCGAGGGCCTGCTCCAGCCGCCCAAACACCGGATGCGGCCGAAGGCTGGGGCGGTGGTCCAGGTCGCCGAAGGTGATCTCCATCCGGGCGCGGGGAAGCTCCGGGGTGAAGCTGACCGCCAGCAGCGACACCGATCCGCCGCAGGTCGGGCAGCTGGCGGTGTGGGGGTCGGGGTGGGGGAAGCGGAGCGAGAAGAGGTCCAGATCGCTCCCGCAGCTCGGACAGGGCGCCCGGTAGGAGCGCAGGGGAACCGAGTCGAAGCCCTCGGGCCCGGGGTCCGGATAGAAGCGGAGAATCCCCACATCCACCCGGACCTCCCCACGGGGCGGTGCGCCGACAAGGGGGAGCCCGCCGGGCCGGGCTCCCAGCGCACCCGCGAACTCGGGCCCCGGCAAGAGCGAACCTTCCGGGCCCGGGGCGGCGATCCCCGCCTGCAAAAGCACCTTCCGGGCCCGGGCTTCCGCGCCCGGCGGGGGCGGCTGGTCCGGGTCCTGGGGCAGCAGGTGCAACCAGCTGCGGTGGGGGTGGGGCCCCAGCCCGCCATCCGGGCGTGGAGCGGCGACAGGCACCTACCGATGTTAGCCCGGACGCCGCCCGGCGCCTCGGGGGACTAAGTGGGCGTGGCTCTGCGAAGACTCAAGTCGGGGCTGGCGCTGGTGGGGGCGTGTGCGGCGCTGGCGGTCGTGCTCCCACCGCTGGCAGGCCTGCTCAACCTCGTGGCCGGGGCGACGCTGCTGCTTCTGGCCGGTTATGGAGCCTACCGGGTCTGGGCCTTCCTGGAGGCCGTGGTGGAGGCGTCCCGGCGTCCGGTCACTGTGCGGCGCAACCTCAAGGAGTCCGCCGACCCTCCACCTCCCGGCCGGCGCCGCGAGCCCAGGGAGCGCGAGCTCAGGGTTCGGCAGGTCGAGCGGGCTCCCCAGCCGGAGCGGACTCGATGAGCCGCTGCCGGAGCTGCAGGTAGAGCCTCTCCAGGAGGTCGAGGGGGTCCCGATCCAGGGGCCCCGGCCATACCACCCCGGGCCGACGCTCCAGGGCTCGGACCAGCTCCAGGGAGACCTCCTGGCGCCGCCGGGGGGAGAGCTCCGGCCGGGCCAGCAGATCCTCGAGCAGGCTTAGCTCGCGCCGTCCGCAGGCCTCCGCGCCGGAGATGGGCGGCCCAGGGTCGGTGCGGCGCAACCTCGGAATGGGACCGGCGCCGAGCCCCCGCTCCAGGCGGCGAAGTCCGCGGTCGTGGACCACGATGGTTCCGGCCGCCAGGTCGCCCAGCCGCCGGGGGCGGGAGCCGGCGAACATCGCCACCACCCCAATCCCGTACAGGAAGGGGAGGAAGTCCAGGATCCGGATCAGGTTGCGCACCAGCGAGTCGGCGGCTGTCAGGGGAGCACCGGAGCGGTCCACCACCCGGAGTCCGAAGATGGCCTTTCCCAGCGAGCGGCCCCGGGTCGCCACCTCCCAGAGAACGTAGTAGGCCACCGGTACCACCGAGGCCACGACCACCAGGATGATGAGGGCGCCGCCCGCCGGCGCGGCGTTCAGGGTGTACCCGGAGACCGCGACCGCACCGGCCAGGAAGGCGAGGATGATCAGCAGGATGACCACGGTGTCGACCACCGCCGCCAGCCCGCGCGAGCCGATCCCGGCCACCGGCTGGGAGACGGTGACGCTCTCCGGGGTGCGGTACTCGAACCGTTGCAGCACAGCTGGCGGGCATCGTATCGCCGGGTGGGGAAGATCGGGCCGGTGATCAACCAGGAGGAGTTCCGCCGCCTCGGGGCCCCGCGCTGGGAGGAGCTGATCGGGCTCGCCCGCCGGCTGGGGGCGAGGCGCCTTGGGGGCCGGTCGGCGGCTGAGGTGGACCAGCTTTCTTCGCTGGTCCAGCGGCTGAGCTCCGACCTGGCGCTGGCCCGGCGCGACTACCCGGACTCCGAGCTGGTCTCCGAGCTGGAGCGGCTGCTGGCCACCGCCCAGCCGGTGCTCTACCGCCAGCCCCGGGGTGGACTCCGGCAGCTGCCTGCCTTCTTCGCCGTGGGCCTGCCACGGCTCTTCCGGGAGCTCGGCGGATATGTGGCGGTGGCCGGGGGATGCCTGGTGGCGGGCGTCGCGGCGGGATGGGCCGCTGTCGGCCTGCGACCCGACCTCACCGGGCTGCTCCCCGCCGGCTACCAGGCCAGCCTGGCCGCCCACCACCTGGGAAACCCCGCGGCCGTGGGTGGGCAGCTGGGCTCTCAGCTCTCCGCCTTCATCATCCAGAACAACGTCCGAGTGGCGGCGCTGGCCTGTGTCCTGGGGCTGCTCCTGGGGGTGCCCACAGTGGCCCTCTTGCTGGCCAACGGCTTTCAGCTGGGGGTTCTGGCCAGCGCCAGCCACGCCGCCGGCCTCGACCTCCAGTTCTGGTCCCTCATCGTCCCCCACGGAGTCATCGAACTGACGGTCATCTGCACCGCCGCCGGAGCTGGGCTGCGCCTCGGGGACGCGGTGCTCCGCCCGGGCCTGCGCAGCCGGGAGGAGGCTCTGGCGCAGGCGGCGCGGCCGGCGGTGGAACTCGCCCTGGGGGCGGCTTGCCTTCTCGTGATTGCCGGCCTCATCGAGGGATTCGTCACTCCCTCGGCGCTGCCCGACGCCGCCAAGTTGGCCGTGGGGGCCGCAACCGGGCTGGCCCTCTATTCCTGGCTCCTGCTGGCCGGAAGGCGTCGAGTCCCGGCGAGGGCGATCTCGGGCAACTGCTAGGCTTGAGCCGTGGAGGTGGTCAAGATCAGGCCCCGCGGCTACTGCCACGGTGTGGTGGAGGCGATCCGGGCCCTGCGCCAAACCGCGGCCGCCCATCCCGGCGAGCCGGTGGCCATGCTGGGTCACCTGGTGCACAACGAGCACGTGACCCGGGAGTTCGCCGACCTGGGGGTGCGGCTGGTGGACGCCCCCTCGCGGCTGGAGGCGCTGGACCTGGTCGACAGCGGAACGGTGGTGCTCACCGCCCACGGCGTCTCGCCCGCGGTGCGGGAGAGGGCGCTGGCCAAGGGGCTCAACGTGGTGGACGCGACCTGCACCGACGTCATCAGGACCCACGGGCTGGTCCGGGACCTCTGCCGGAAGGGGTACACCGTGGTGTACATCGGTCGCCGGGGGCACCCCGAGCCCGAGGGGGTTCTGGGCGAGGCCCCGGATCAGATCCACCTGGTGGAGAGCGTCGAGGACGTCGACCGGCTGGAACCCGCCCCTGGCCCGCTGGCGGTGACCACCCAGACCACCCTCTCGATGTGGGACACCAGCGCCATCATCGACCGGCTGCGGGAGCGGTTCCCGGAGATCGAGGTCCACAACGAGATCTGCCTCGCCACCCAGGAGCGGCAGCAGGCGGCTGTGGAGCAGGCCGCGTCCTGCGACCTCGTGGTGGTGGTGGGAAGCGCTAGGAGCAGCAACACCCAGCGGCTGGTGCAGGTGGTGAGGGAGCTAGCCAACCGACCGGCGTACCTGGTGGACACCGCCGAAGACCTTCGCCCCGAGTGGTTCCAGGGCGTGCAGCGGGTGGGAGTGACATCCGGGGCCTCCACCCCCTCCCAGATCACCCGGGAGGTGATCGCCAGGCTCGAGCAGCTGCAGCCGGCGGCGGTGGCGGGCTAGCTCAAATCGCTCCCCTGGCCTTGAGGTCCAGGTAGCGGTCGATCAGCGCCGGGCCAAGCCCGTCCGCTCCACTGTCAACCGTGGGGACCCGCAGGGCCACGAGGCGGTCCAGCGCCAGCTGCCGCTCCTCCAGGAGCCTCAGGGCAGCGGCCCTCCGGTACACGGCGCGGGCGTCCTCTGGGATCTGGGTCTGCTCACGGTCCAGGACCGGGTCCCGCTGGGTGACCACCAGGGGGAGGTGCCGGGGCCTCAGGCGGCCCACCGCGGCCGCCAGCCGGGACGCCATGTCAGGGTCCGAGAGGTCGGTGAAGCTCACCACCAGGGCGCGGGGCCCCTGCCGCCGGCGGAGCTCCAGGGCGGCGAGGCTCCAGTCCGGGTCCACCAGCTCCGGGCGGAGCCGCGCCAGCCCCTCCTGGAGGCGGCGGTAGTGAGCCCGGCCGGCTCGAGGGGGAACCACGGGAGAGGGGGCCGAAGCCACGGACAGCGCCCCCACCCGGTCGCCCCTGGAGAGGGCCACCCAGGCCAGCAGGAGGGCCGACGAGAGGGCCACGTCCAGCTTGCTCACCTCGCCGTCGCCGGAGGCCATCAGGCGCCCGCAGTCCAGGACCAGCCAGATGGGACGCGACCGCTCGGGCTCGTACTGGCTGGTCATGGGACGACCCAGCCGGGCGGTGGCGCGCCAGTTCACCCGCCGGGGGTCGTCCCCCACCACGTAGTCGCGGATTGCCGCGAACTCGGTCCCCTCGCCGTAGCGGTGCCAGCCCCGGTTCCCCAAGGGCTCCGACCCCGAGCGGCGGGCCCGGCCTTCCCACCTCCCCACCGCGTGCAGCGCCGGCAGTACGGAGACCTCGGTGGAGAGGGGCACGGCACGCTGGCGGCGCCACAGACCCAGGGGCCCGGGCGCCCTGATCGCCACCCGCCCGAATCGCACAGCTCCCCTCCGGCGTGGGCGGCAGGTGTAGCGCGCGACCCCCTCCCCGCCGGCGGGCACCAGGAGCTCCAGCACCCGCGGCTCGGCCACCAGGTCGGGCTCGGTCTCGTCCCGGCAAAGCACCCGGACCGGCCGGCGACTCTCGCAGCGGATGCGCAGCTCGACCGGGTTGGGCTCAGCCAGGGCCAGGGCAGGCGCGAGACGCCGGTCGACGGTCCAGCGGTGGGGGGCGACAGACCAGTCCAGGAACGCCACCGCCGCCAGTCCCGCCAGCCAGGCTCCTCCCAGGACCGTGAGGGGCCAGAGGGCGGTGCCGGCCAGGAGCAGGCCCACTCCGGCCACCCCCAGAAAGAAGGCTCGTGGGGTCACGGTCAGCGGGGGACGGCCACCCGGGCCAGAACCCTCCCCACGGCGGAGGCCTCGTCCAGCCCCTGCATCTCGGCCTCGGGGCGGAGCTGGAGCCGGTGGCGGAGCACCGGCATGCAGAGCTCCTTCACATCCTCGGGGGTGACGAACTGGCGGCCAGAGGCGGCCGCCCGGGCCTTTCCCAGCCGGACCAGCGCCACCGTGGCCCGGGAGCTGGCCCCGAAGGCCAGTTCGGGCGCCTCCCGGGAGGCCGCCACGATGGAGCTGATGTAGCGGCGCACCTCCTCGGAGCAGCTGACCCCGGCCACCTCGCGGCGGAGCTCCAGAAGCACCTCCGGCCCTGCCGGGGGCTGCCCGGCGAGGATCTCGTCCAACCGGTTGGCGTCGAAGCCCTGGTCCACCCGGCGGGCCAGCTCCAGCTCCCCCTCGACGCCCAGCGCCGGCATCGCCACCTTGACCATGAAGCGGTCCAGCTCCGCCTCTGGCAGGGGGAAGGTGCCCTCCAGCTCGATGGGGTTCTGGGTGGCCAGGACCATGAAGCGATCGCCGAGCTGGTGGGATCGGCCGTCCAGCGTCACCTGGCGCTCCTCCATGGCCTCCAGGAGCGCCGCCTGGGTCTTGGCCGGGCTGCGGTTGATCTCGTCGGCGAGGAGCACGTCGGTGAATACCGGGCCGGGTCGGACCTCGAAACGGGCGACCCGCTGGTCGTAAACCACGCTGCCGACGATGTCGGCCGGAAGCAGGTCGGGGGTGAACTGGACCCGGCCGAATTTGGCGCCGGTGAGGCGGGCCAGGGTCCGCGCCATGAGGGTCTTGGCGGTGCCGGGAAGCCCTTCCAGGAGCACGTGTCCCCCCACCACCATGGTGAGGAGGCTGATGCGCAGGGGGTCCATGGAGCCCACCAGGACGGCCGCCGCCGCCTGCTCCACCTCCGCCAGGGCCTCAGCCGTTCTGGTCATCTCACCTCCCTCTCACCGGGCCCGTCCCGCACAGCTCCAGCGCCGCCCTGGTGGACCTCTCCGCCAGCCCCACCAGTGTGGGGCCGTCAGTCCCCTCCCGCGAGGCGACCTCCAGCGCCCTGAGCAGCTCTGGCGCGGAAACTCGGCCGTCCGCCCCCGGGCCCGCCGGGGAGTTGGGGCCGGTGGCGATGGCGGCCGCCAGCTCCGACCGGTAGCGCTCGGCGATCGCCCGGCGGTCCCCGATCCGCGCGTACAGGCTGGCCACGGCCTCCAGGTGGTCGTCGGTACCCCGCCGGGCCAGAAGCTGGGCCGCCGGAAGCGGGCGGCCCAGCCGCCGCCCGGAGGACGCCAGGAACAGCAGGCAGAGGGCGGCCAGCACCAGGGCGGAGGCGCCCAGGGTGGTGCCCCAGAGGAGGGCCGCGGTGCCGTCCCCCAGCTGGTATCCGTGGTGGATCTCGTCGAAGAGAACGGTCCTGTGCCCAGCCAGGCCCAGGACCCGCGCGGCGAAGAGGCCGTCCTGGGCCTGGCGGAGGCCGAGGTTGGAGAACGGATACGCCGAGTTCAGAACTATCGCCTCACCCTTCCCCAGGGTGACCACCTCGGCCGCGGGGTGTGGGCCCCCGCCAAGGAGTGGGAGCGCGGCCGGGCTGGAGGCCTCATACCCCGGCCCGGCACCCCCCTCAACCAGCAGCGGGCCGGTTCCCCCGAGGGGAAGGCGCTCTCTCAGGGCTCCCGCGGGAAGATGGCCCGTGGCCGCCAGCCCAAGCAGGGAGAGCAAGGGGCGCGTCACCGGGGTCGCGCCCCCAGCCAGGACCAGCCTCCCGCCTGCGCGGACGAAGGCCCAGATGGCCTGCGCGGCCGAGCGGGAGAACGGCACCGTGGGCTGGTACTCGACCAGGGTCGCTCCCCCCCGCAGCGCGGCGGGCAGGTCGGAGCCGGTGACCCGCTCCGGCCGGGTGCCCAGGCCCAGGGAGAGGTGGTAAAGGGCCCAGCTCCCCCCGGTCCCCGTGGACCAGCTGCTGGGGTTGGCGTTGTCGGGGGCAGGTGCCGGCGCCAGGGCGACGGCTGCGACGCCCCCCAACACCACCAGGGCCAGGATCGCCAGGTAGGGGCGGACCGCCACCCGGGTCACGCCAGCATCCTCGCCGTGCGCCGGCACGACCGGGTGAACTCCCCACAGCCCGCGGGGTCGATGGGCTGGCCCCCGTACACGACCCGGTCGAAGTCCGAGACCAGGGGCAATAGGCTCTCCCGGAGCCCTGAGAGGACGGCCGCAGCCCGGAGCAGCTCGGAGTTGGTCCAGCTGGGCTCAAAGTGGAGAGCTGCCGATGCCGTCCCTGCCGCCACCACCCCCTGGAAGGCGGCCCGGACCGCCTCTCGCAGCCGCCCCTCCCGAGCCAGCTGTTCGCTCAGTTGGAAGAGGGCCTCCGGGGAGGGGCCCTGGCCCGATCGCTGGGGCAGCTGAGCCCCCTGGCCGGGGGGAGGGGGCAGCTCCCCCCGCGGCCGGCGCAGGACCAGCAGGGTCCCCGCCGCCAGGGCGGCCAGGAGGAGGGAGCCGAGAGCGATCCAGAGGTGGGGGCCCCCGGCCCGGAAGATGGCGCCCAGGAGTTGTAGGAGCGCCTGGCCCAACTGGCCCAGGAGGGAGCTGCTGGCGGGATGATGCGTGGTGAGCCCACTCAGCTGGGGCTCCCGGTACAGCCTCGCCAACTGGGCCCCCACCTCGACCGGGGACGGCTGCCCGGGGATCCGCGCGACGGGGCTCACGACTGGCCCACCCGGCATCGCCCCGCGCTCATCCCTCCGGACCGCCCTCCAGGACCTGGCGGGCCAGGAGCTCTATGTCGAACGCCTCCTTGCGCACCCGCAGGTCGAAGTAGAAGAGGGTGAGGCCGGTGGCGAGGATGGGCGCCTCCAGCAGCGACACCACCAGCTGGCCCAGGTCCCGGACAGCCAGACCCAGCGGGGTGCTCACCCCGAAGGGGACGGAGAGCGCTCCTATCAGGGTGCCCAGCACTATCCCGATGAGAAGCTCGACGATCACCAGCGAGAGGATCACCCCGAACGCCCTTCCTACGTGCTGGGAGGTGAGCTCCCAGCTGCGGCGGATCGCGGCCCCGGGGGACAGCGCCTCCAGCACCAGCGCCGGAGTGGCGATCGAGAGGCGGGCGTAGGCGATCAGTCCGGCCACCAGGGCGGCCAGCCCGACGATCACCGAGAGGAGCACTCCCACCGCCTTCAGCACCGCGGCCAGGACCACCACCACCAGGACCAGCGCCACGACGGCGCCCAGCACCAGCCCCAGGATGATCAGCCCGAGCAGGACCAGCTGCGCCCAGCGCCGGACCGCGAATCGGTAGCAGGCGGTGGGGCTGGCCACCCGCCCGAGGAAGCGATCGGCCACCGCCTTGGTGAAGGCGGCGGTCTGGAGGGGCACCACCACGGCGGCGGTCAGCACCAGAAGCACCACCAGGACCACCCCGGTCCCGACCAGGAAGTGGATCTCACTGTGCAGCTGAGCCGAGGTGAGCCGTTGGCCGGCAATGAGCCTGGGGGCGTTGGCCGGGCCGGCGAACACGGTGAGCAGGAAGCTGACCACCTGGTAGGGCACCTGGACCACCGCGATCACCGCGAGGAACAGCAGGAAGTTGCGCCGGTAGAGGGTGAAAACGGTGTCCAGCAGCTCGGTGACCCGCAAGGGGCGCAGCCGGACCTCGGGCGGGGCGGACTGCATCGCGTGCAGCCTACACGAAGAAGGCCGCGGCGCTGCTATCGTCGCCGGGGTGGAGCCCTCCCCCCCACCGCCGATCCGGGCCGAGCTGGTCGAGAGCCGGAGAGCTCGTCCCCGGGCGACGGGTGCCGTCCTGGTGGCCGCGCTCCCGCTGCTGGCCCGGCTCGCGGTCTGGTGGCTGTCACGCCCCCGCTCGGGATCCGCTCCGGAACGGGGGGCGCCGGCCTCCCAGGTAGAGCGCACGGAGATGTGGGTCTCCAGGCGCTGGCCCGGCAGATGGAAGCTCCGCGTCGTCAGCACCAGGTGGATGGTGGCGCCCCCACCTCCTCGCGGCGGCAGCGCGGCTTCCTGGCTCCGGCTCCTGGCCCGCGGCGGGACCCCGGCCGCCGGTGGCCCCCCCTCCGATCTCCTCGGGTTGCCGGCGCCCACCGGGGCCGACAAGAGGCTGGGCTGAGGGCGCAGCCCGGGGTGACCGGGACTGACGTTCTCCCGGGATGCCGTCGCCGGGCCGTCACCGCTCTTGCGGACTGCCGCGATCGCTGTTAGGATCGCGGCGAGACAGACTTGCTCTCGTCCCTCCCCATGTCTCGACCACTGAAATCGCGGCTGCTGCGCCTGACCGCCCAACTGGGTCTGTTCGGCACGCTGGTGCTGGGTGCGGCGGCGATCGTGGCCCGGCCGGCAGGGGCCAGCAACATCGGGGCACAGATCGCTCAGTTGCAGGCTCAGGAGAGCGCCCTCCGCAGCCAGCTTGCCGGCATCCAGGGGCAGGCCTCCTCGGCAGCCCAAGAGGCGGCGGCCACCCAGCAGCAGGTGGCCGCCGCCCAGGCCAAGCTCGCGCAGGGGCAGGCTGAGCTGGCCCAGGCGAACGCCGCCCTGGCCCAGACCAACGACCGCATCGGGCAGACGCAGGCGCAGATCGTCCTGGACCGCACCCAGCTGGCTCAGCTGGTCCGGGAGATGTACCAGCACGGTAACGCCAACAACCTCTCGACGGCGATCGCCGACAGCTCGGGGGTGACCCAGTTCTTCGACACCACGCTGCAGCTCCAGACGGTGGGTCAGCAGTTCAGCTCCCTCACCCAGGAACTCACCTCCGAGGAGGCCCAGCTCCGGACCCTCCAGGCGAGCCAGCAGGCGCAGCAGCAGAGGGTCACCGCCCTGGTGGCATCGTTCCAGGCGGCCGCCAACCAGCTCCAGGCCCAGGAGCTCAGCTTCCAGAGCCAGGCCAGCTCACTCTCGGGTCAGGCGGGTCAGCTCGCCTCCCAGATCCAGCAGCTCGCGTCCCAGATCCAGACCCTGCAGGCGGAGGAGGCGGCGATCAGCGCCTACGGCGGCCCCGCCAGCGCCGAGGAGGGGACCATCCTGAAGACCTTCCCGGCACCGGCACCGGCCTATCCGGACGGGTACCCCTGGGGTCAGTGCACCTGGTTCGTGGCCGGGCAGACCAACGTGCCCTGGCAGCCGCGAGGCAACGCGGACCAGTGGATCGGCGCGGACTACTCCATGGGCACCCCCTACGCCGTGGGCTCCACCCCGAGGGTGGACTCCATGGTGGTCTTCGACCCCGGGGGGATCTACGACTACTACTACGGGCACGTCGCCTGGGTGGTGGCGGTCCTGGGGCCCACCACCTTCATCGTGGAGGAGGACAACTTCTACGGGTACGGGCTGGCGGACCAGCGCGAGATCTACACCCTGCAGGGGGTCGAAGGTTTCATCTACGGTTAGGTGGTGACTGCCTCCCCATCCTCGGTCGCCCACTCCCCGGGGCGGCCCCTTGTCCTCTACCACGGTGACTGCCCAGACGGGTTCGGCGCCGCCTTCGCCGCCTGGAAGGCGCTCGGAGATGGGGCGGACTACCGCGGGGTGAGCCACGGGGAGCCGCCGCCGGCGGTGGACGGAAGGCGCGTGCTGGTCTGCGACTTCGCGTACGACCGCGCGACGACCATCGCCCTGGCGGGACGGGCGGCGGAGCTGATCATCCTCGACCATCACGTCTCCGCCCAGTCCGAGCTGGGAGACCTCCCCTTCTGCCACTTCGACATGCAGCGCAGCGGGGCGATGATGGCCTGGGAGCACTTCCACCGGGAGCCCGCGCCCGACCTGCTCCGCTACGTTCAGGATCGGGACCTCTGGCGCAACGAGCTGCCCGAGTCCGAGGAGGTCTCGGCAGCCCTGAGGGCCCGGGACTTCGACTTCCAGACCTGGGATCAGCTGGACGTGGGGCAGCTGCGGGCCGAGGGCCGGGCACTTCTCGCCTACCAGAGGCGGACCGTGGAGCGGGTGGCGGCCCACGCCAGCCCGGTGGAGATCGCCGGGGTGAAGGTGCCGGCGGTGAACAGCCCGGTGCTCCAGAGCGAACTGGGGGACCGGTTGGCCCAGGGGCAGCCGTTCGCCGCGGTCTGGTGGCAGGGGGCCGGCGAGGTGGCACGATGGTCGCTGCGTTCCACCCCGGAGGGCATGGACGTCAGCGAGATAGCCGCCCGCTACGGCGGGGGTGGGCACCGGACTGCCGCTGGTTTCAAGGGCGAGCCCCCGCGGGGCGGGCGGGTGCCGGTACCCGAGCCGCGCTGAGGGCTTTCAGGAGCTCCCGCTGAGCCGCTCCCGGACGTAGGCGTTCCCGGGGCTCCAACTTCGCGGCCCCGCCCGCCGAACCTCCTCCAGGGCTGCTCCCAGGCGACCCAGCTCGCCAAGCTCGAGGACCGAGATGGCCGGCGACAGCGCCGCGGCTCGCGTGGCGTTGGCGAGCTGCTCCAGCCCCCTCAGGGTGTCCGAGCGGGCCGGGATCACCACCGCCCGCCGACCGAGCGCCAGGAGCTCGGCCATCGAGCTGCGCCCTGCCCTGGCGACGACGAGGCGGGCGGCCAACAGGTGGCGGGCATACCCGGCGCGGTCACCGCCGGGCTGCAGGCGGGGGTGGCGCTGGGGATCGACATCGTCCCCCGGGAACACCCGGCAGCCGGGGAGCTCCCCCGCGACCACGGCGGCCTCCAGCCGGTCGAGGATTCGGCGGTTGGACTCCCTGAGCCGGCGATCGCCGCGGCTGCCCCCTCCGAGCACCGCCACCGGCGGCCCGGCGGCGGTTGCCTGAGCCGAGAGCAGTTCGGGCCGCACCAGCGCGGGCAGCCGCAGCACCGGGGTGGAGCCGAGCTGCTCCAGTCTCACGCCGCGGCGGAGCTCGCCCACCAGAACCAGGTCGGCCGCGGAGTGCAGCTCGGCGGCGAGACGCCGGGCCCCTGCCGTGTGGCCGGGGCTTGCCAGGTCGTGGAGGTTGGCCATCGCCACCAGCTGGCCGGGAAAGGCGCGACGCAGCAGCGGGAGGAGGAGTGGGTAGCCGTGCACCACCAGGGCGGCCGGGCGGGTCCGGCTCAGGGAGGAGAGGAGTCGCTGGAGGTCTCGAGAGTCGATCAGTGCCTGCTGCGGGTCCGGTCCGCCCGCCAATGTGAAGTCCCCGACTGGGTGGCGGGAGATGCGGCGGGCGTAGGAGGCCGCCTCGGGAGAGGTCAGGAGTCGGACGGGGGCGCCGGCGGCCTCCAACAACCCCAGAAGGGCCAGCGCCTCGGTGAGCCGCCCCAGACCGGGGCGCGCCCGCACCAGGATCCAGACCGGCCCTTCTCGCAGCCTGGCCCAGATGGAGGCCAGGTCTCTCTCCGAGCCCAAGGCCAAGGGCACCTTGAGGCAGGTCTTCTCAGGGCAGGAGGTCGGCGGGCACCAGCTGCCCCGACGTGAGCTCGGGCTGTCCTCCAACCCCGATCCCGTCCAGGGGGTCCAGGTCGAGGAGGAAGGAGCGGCACCTATCCCGCTCGTCCGACTCGCCGAGAGCGGCGGCGCAGACCATCAGCAGGTGGAGGGAGCGCAGGAAGCCACGGTTGGTCTCGTCCTCCCACCTGACCTCTCCACTTCCGCCCCACCCGTGCCGACGGAGGCGGTCCAGGCCCCGGTGGTATCCGACCCGGGCGCAGGCGTAGCCGAGCACCGGGTCTCCCGCAAGGTACTCCGCCTGGCCCAACCGTGCCCACCCGTCCAGGAACTCGGGGTGTCGGGCGCACACCGACCGCAGCGCCGAGAGATCGCCGGGCGCACACCCGGCCAGCTCCCGCTCCGCCTCCTGACTCTCCGGAGGTAGAACCGTGCGACGGCCGGCGGCGATCTGGTGCCCGTGGCCGGCCACAGGGACCGAGCCGAGGGGACGCGGTGGGTCTGCCATCTGCTGCTGCCCTCTGGGGAGCTGGTACCCCGTAGCGGATTCGAACCGCTGATCTCCGCCTTGAGAGGGCGGTGTCCTGGGCCACTAGACGAACGGGGCAGCGGTCGCTCGATGGCTAGTCTAAGCTCCCCGCGGTATCCCCGGCCGCTCGCGCGTCCCGGCGGCGGGACCCGGCGGCGCCGCCGGCCCCCAGATGACCAGGGCGGCCTCCACCAGGGCCGCGTGGCTCTGAACCTGGGGATAGTTGCCCAGCATCCTCCGGCTTGCCGGTTCGGCCACCTCGGAGAGCTGGCGAGAGGGGCCCGCAAGGCGTATCAGGGAGCGGAAGCGGGCCACGGCGGCCTCCCTGCGGCCGCAGGCCGCCTCCGCCGCCGCCGCCCAAAAGGATGGAAAGATGAAGGGCAGGCAGGGATAGGGGATCCCGTCCCGCTCCGGCCGGTGGCGGGCGACCAGAGGGAAGGTGCCCAGCTGGCCGAGCACGTGGTCCAGGGTGCCCGCCCTGCGGCCCCCCTCCGGTAGGGGGTAGCCGACCAGGTAGGCGGCCAGCGTCGCGGAGTCCGCGGAGGGCTCGCCGAAGGCCATGGTCAGCTCCCCCGACGGCCCCGTGCCGCGTCGCGCCACCGCCTCCTCCAGCTCACCGCGGGCCGCCGCCCAGCTGGCGGCGCCCGAGGCCTCGATCTTGCCGTGGCCGGCCAGGTCCAGGGCACGGTCCAGAGCCACCCAGGCCAGGATCTTGCTGTGCAGGTAGTGGCGACGGCGGCCGCGCACCTCCCAGATGCCATGGTCCGGCTCGGGCCAACCGATCGCCGCCGCGTCCGCCAACCGAGGGACCTGGTCCAGCAGCTGGGGCGGACACCCCCCCACCTGCTCCAGCAGGTGGGCGAAGCGGCAGACCTCGCCCAGGGTGTCCACCTGGGCCTGCTGAGCAGCCCCGTTGCCCACCCTCACCAGCGCTCCGAGGTACCCGCGCAGGTGGGGCAGCGAGCGCTCGGGGGGAAGCGGGCCGCCGTCCAACCGCCGCACCGGCTGGGTTCCCTGGCGCAACAGCTCCGCCAGCCCTCGGGCCAGGTGGCGCGCTCCCTCCAGGTCGCCCCCGAGGGCTAGCGCGGTCCCGGCGTCGGCGTTGTCGCGCAGCCAGGCGTAGCGATAGTCCCACGCGCGCGGGCTGCCCGGCCATTGGGGAATCGAGGTCACCGGGGCGGCCACCAGCAAGCCGCTCTCCCGATGCTGGAGGGCATGCAGCTGCTCCAGCGAGGCCGCCACCGCCTCGCGGGCCCAGCTGGGAGCCAGCGCCAGCCGAGCGCTGGCCGAGGGGAGCACGGCCCGCTGCCATCGCGCCGCCTCCTCAATAAGGGAGGGAACCTGGTCGCTGAAAAGCGGCTCCAGATCCGTGCCCAGGCGAAGTGTCGCTTTCAGACCCTCAGCGGGGACCTGGAGCGCTGCCCCCGGTTGGGGGCTGGCCGGGTGGATGTCCAGCCGGAGCGGTCCGCCGGGGCCGGAGGGCCAGGGTCCGGAGGGCAGGATGGCGCCGAAGGGCGCCGGGCGCCAGCCGGCTCCCGCCGAGGGGTCCTGGAGCTCCAGCACCGCCTCCAGGCCGGGCTGGCCGGAGAGGTGCCAGCGCACGGCCGGCCCCCCCGGCTCACCGCCGGCCACGGCCACCTCGAGCCGGGCCCTCTCCCCCCACCTGGCCACCATCACCCGGCCCGGTGCCAGCCAGCGGACCTCGGGGGCACCCCGAAGGCGGGGACGGATGGCGACTGACACCCCCTGGGGGTCAAGGAGACGAGCCAGGCGCAAGGGCCCGTCGAAGCCGGGCGGGCTCCAGAACCAGCACCTTCCCCAACCGTCCACGAGCGCCGCCCCCAGCCCGTCCGAGAGGCAGAAGAGGGAGCGCAGCCGGGGGGCCGACGGGGGAGGCATCCGCAGAGGGTATCTGCGCCCACCCGGGCCGTGCGAGGCCCTTGGCGGATGGTCAGCTGGGCATCTGCTGCAGCTGGTCTCCGATGCCGGCGATCTTGCTGGCCCAGAGAGGGTCAGAGGCGTAGTCGACGTTCATCCCGGCAGGGGTTGGTCCGTTGTAGTACTTCCCGGTGGGCACGGTCCCCGGCTGCCCGGGGTAGTTGGGGACCTGGGACCCTGGGGGTGTGAGGTAGTACACGGAGACGTACCAGGAGACGAAGGAGATGCACGCCTGGTCCGAGGGGAAGGTGGCCCCATCGCCGAAGGGGTTGGCGTCGTAGGCCTCGAATCCGAAGAGGTTGTGCTTCTGGAGGTACAGCTGCGAGGTCCCGAACCCGGTCTCCAGAACCGCATCCGCGACCAGGTAGACGGCCGACACATGGTTGGCGGCCTCAGCCTGGAGGAAGTAGCTCGAATCCGCCTCCAGCGGGGTGCCCTGCAGGAACTCCTGGATCTGCTGGAGGGTGACGCTGCTGGGCAGGGTCAAGTTGGTGGTCGTGGAGAAGGGTCCTGAGGCCGGGGTGGGAGTCGGTGGCGGAGGCGGGGTGGGGGTCGGTGGCGGAGGCGGGGTGGGGGTCGGCGGGGTCGGTGGGACCGGCGTTGCTGGGGTGCCCGGCTGGGTCGCCACCGTGGGAGAGGCCGAGGGCTGGCGGCTGGACTGGGCGCTGGCCGGCGGCGCGGGGGGATTGGCGGCCAGGTAGGCGGCCGCGATCTCTTCGGCCATCAGGCGGGCCGCGGTCACCCGGGCCTGGGCCTGGCGGGCGACGAGGGTGGCCTCGTCGGCCTGCTGCCGGCGCATCTCCACCCTGAGCTGGGCGATCGCCGCCTGCTCCCCCTGGGTGAGCCGGGACAGCACTATCTGGGAGTCCAGGGCGCTGTTGAGGGAGGAGCTGCCGATGACGTCGAGCATTCCCCCGGAACTCCCGGTGTACTCGGCGGCGACGAGGGCCGCCAGTTGGGACCGAGCCCGTCCGATCTCGGTCCCTTCCCGGGCCAGGCGTCCCCGCAGCGTCTGCACCTGCGCCAGCAGGGTTTGCTCCTTGGCCCGGGCCTGGGCGACCAGCGCCGCGAGCGAGGTGACCCGGGAGGAGGTGGGGGTGGCAGCTCGCGCGCCGCTGCCCGGGGCAGCCGAGACCGCCAGAACCGCCATCGCCCCCGCCGCCAGCAGGGCAGCCAGCGACCTCCAGATCCTGGGTTTCCCTTCCACGGGGCCAGATTCTGGCCGCGGGCCCGGAGATCCGAGCCCTTCGTAGCAGGGCCGATTCCGGTCTGTGACGGGAGATCGCGGATCAGCTGGGGCAGCCGGCCGGGGCCGGGCCCAGGCTCAGGGGTGGTGACGCTGCCATCTCACCCGCCCCCGCCAGCGCGACCATCGCCACCGCACCACCCGCCGGGACGCTGACCGTGGGCTGGGCCTCGACGTACGTGTAGAAGGCGGGGGCGTTCACCACCCCGCTGGCCACGGTGGCCACACCCCCCGTGCACCGATCCACCTCTTCCAGCTCCCAGCGCACCGAGTCGGAGGGGTGGGAGCCGAGCTGGGCGGTGACGTTGAACTGGCAGGCGCCACCGCCCGGGGAACACGAGGCGGTCAGAGCGACCTGCTGGACCGGGGGGGCGGAGGGCGGCCCGAGCAGGGGTATCTCCTCGGGCGGCCCGGATGGCGGAGCGGAAGGCGGAGGCGATGTCGGCGTTGCGGGCGGGCCGGCCGGAGTGGGGGTGAAGGCCGGCGGCGCCGGCGTGGACGCGGTGGCATGGGGGGCGCGGACCGGAGCCGGCGGATGGCCGCCCAAGGCCGCCGCAAGCACCCCTGCCGAGATCAGGACCACCGCCGCTCCCAGCAGGGCGAGGGCGGGCGATCTGCCCAGTGCCGGCCGCACGCCAGCACCCGAGCGCGTGGGCGGCTGGAGAGCGGCCCGGAGCGGCCCGGCGGGGACGGCGCCGGCAGGCATCGCCGCAGCGTCCGGCGGAGGGTCCCCGGCCAGGGTGGGCACCTCTCTCACGGTCGCGACCGCAGGAGCGTGCCCGGTCGCCGGGAGGGCCTGGGGCAGGCTGGCGCCCAGGGCACCCAGCTGGCTCCGCACTCGGCGGCGCTGGCGCGCATCCAGGGGCATGGCCCACCGCCAGGCGGCGAGCGCCAGCCCGGCGTCCGCCTCCTCCGCGGCGGCCCCTAGCCCCATGGCCACCGAGCGCAGCAGGGAGAGGGCCGACCCGTCCCTTCGGGCGGCGCCCGTGACCGAATCCAGCACCCGCTCAAGGAGCTGCCCGGCACGCCCCAGGTCAATGCCCGGAGGCTCGGCCCCGAGCGAGGCCCAGAGCCCCGGCTCCGCCAACCGAATGCGGCCGTCCGGGCCGACGAGCAACCGCTCCGCATCCAGGCGCTGCTGCACCAGCCCCCGCCGGTGCAGTGCGGCCAGCGCGGCCAGCATCCCGTCGCCGAGAAGCGCCGCCTGCTCCAGGGTGAGCGGTACCAAGCGGAGGACGGCGCGCAGCTCCGCTCCCTGTCGCGACCGGAAGGCACAGATCACGTCCCGTCCCTCTGCCACGGCGGCCTCCGGGGGCAGAGTCAGGGCGCCGGGGAGGCGCGCCGCCGCTCGTAGCCGCTCCACCAGCTCCTTCGCCTCGCGGGGGGAGCCGAGCTGGCGGCGGCGCAGCTCGCAACTCCTCCCCCCCACCGTGGGGCAGGTCCCCACCGGCTGCTCGGGTAGGTCGACCAGCGGGACCGTCGACCCGTCCCGAAACGAGATCAGTTCAGCCATCGTTGCTGATGACAGGCGAGGGTTACAGTTGACGCGGGCGCGCATGCAGGGTCCGGTTGGCGGGTGACGGAGATGAGCTTGCTGTCGGCAGAGTTGGGCATCGACCTGGGGACCGCCAACACGGTGGTCTGCCGCCGCGACGGCACCATCCTTCTGAACGAGCCCTCGGTCATGCTGGTGACGGTGGGGGCGGACGGCAACCGTCGCCCCATCCTGGTCGGCCGCCAGGCCCGCGAGCTCACCGGACGGACGCCGGTGGGCATGGCCACGGTTCGACCGATCCGGGACGGCGTGGTCACCGACCTGCAGTCAGCCAAGGGGTTCATCAACGTGGTGATCCACCAGGTCACCCGCCGCCCCTGGGAGCGCTTCCGCCCCCGGGCGATCTGCGGGGTCCCGGCCGGAGCGACCGGGTTGGAGAGGCAAGCCCTGGTGGAGGCGCTGGAGGAGGCGGGGATCGGGCACGCTGACCTCATCCCCGAGCCCGTGGCGGGGGCGATCGGCTGTGGCATCGACCCCCTGGAGGCGCGGGCGCACATGGTGGTGGACGTGGGCGGAGGGACCGCCGAGGTGACCGCCATCTGCTTCGGGGGCATCCTGGCGGCCAGCTCATGCCGGGTGGCGGGCGACGAGATGACCGCTGCCCTCAACCAGTACCTCCGCCAGGAGCACCACCTGATCGTCGGGGAGCTGACCGCCGAGGACATCAAGATCCGGCTGCGCAAGGTGGACTCCGCCCCCAGCCCCATAGTGGTCGAGGGGCGCGACGTGTTCAGCGGAAAGCCCCGGATGCAGACCCTGGACCCGGACGAGGCGGCGCTCGCCATCCGCCCCACCGTGGACGGGATCGTGGAGGCGCTGGCCGAGGTCCTGGACCGCCTGCCGCCCCAGGCGGTGGGCGACATCATGCAAGGAGGGGTGCTGGCGTTCGGCGGCGGATCGCTGCTGGAGGGGTTCCAACGCCATCTGGAGGACGCCCTGGGCTTCTCCGTGACGCTGGCGGAGCGACCGCTCACCTGCGTCGCGGAGGGGGCGGCGAAGGCCCTCTCGCAGCCCCGGGTCCTGGCGGCGTTCAAGGGAGCCCCTCCCCAGGCCTGAGCAGCACCGCTCACAGGTGGCCGGTGGCGGCCCAAAGGCGGGCCGCATGGGCGGCCCCGGGAGCCACCGCCAGCGCCGGGTGCCCCTTCGGTGGAGGCGCGACCGGTGGGGAGGCCGGAGGGGGGCCGGCGATGGGCCCGGGGGTGGTGGAGGTGATCGCCGCCTGGTGGGCGAAGTAGTACTTGAGAAGCTGGGCGACCGCGGGCTGGTCGGTGTAGTAGCCCTGGCCGCCTCCCCGCACCAGCATGCTCGCCACCACCTGCGGGGTGGACATCGGGGCCATGGCGGTGAACCAGGCGTCAGGCCCGCCGTTGGGGGCTGTGGGGTCCTGGGCGGTTCCCGTCTTGCCCCCGGCGTCCACGTTCAGGGGATTGAGCATGTCGGCCGTCCCCTGGGTCACCGCCAGCCGGAGCCCCTGGCGCACCGGCCCCAGCTCTGAGGCCCAGGGCAGCGGCCGGGGCGCCGGAGCACGGAGCGGGGTGAGGGAGGAGTCGCTCTCCAGCGCCATGCCCAGCCGCGGAGTGACCTTGGCTCCGGTCCCCACCTCGGCGGTCCAGACCGCGTCCTGGATGGGGGTGGCCGTCACGTATCCCTGCCCGATGCCCAGGATCACGGTGGAGCCGGGGTACCAGGTCTGGCCCAGGCTGGCCACCGAGCTGGGGGTTCCCAGGTATCCCGGGCTCTCCCCGGGGAGGTCGATTCCGGTGGGCTGGCCGACCCCCATGGTCTGGGCCGTGCTGATGAGGTTCTGGGCCCCCAGAGCCACCGCCAGCTTGTAGAAGTAGACGTCGTTGGACCAGGCGATGGCCTCCGGCAGGTCCTGGGGAGGGAGGGCCTCCCAGTTGTCGAAGGTGTGCCCGTCGTAGGTGAAGGTGTAGCCGGTGGGGATCACCTCGGAGGGGGGGATGGCTCCGTGGTAGACGTCCGCCGAGGAGACCACCAGCTTGAAGTTGGAGCCCGGGGGCATCGCCGTCTGGGTGGCGTGCTCCAGGAGCGGGCTCCCGGGGGCGCTCAGGAGCTGCTCGATGGCGGCGGAGTCCCGGGGCGCCTCGAAGATCTGGTCGTTGTACGCCGGCCAGCTGGCCATCGCCAGCACCTGCCCGTTCCTGGGGTCGAGGACCACCAGGGCCCCCTCGTCCCCCCGCTGGGAGCCCGGGTAGGCACCGGAGATGGCCTTCTGCAGTAGTTGGGTAGCCAGCTCTTGCAGCGGCAGGTCCAGTGACGTGACCAGCGTCCGGCCGTTCACCGGCGGGACGGTGCGCCCCCAGCCGACCGGCACCCCCTGGGCGTTGACCAGGATCCCCTGCCACCCGTACGTGCCCCGCAGGACGGAGTCGTACTGGGCCTCCAGCCCCGCCTGGCCCAGCTGGGCCCCGTACGGGAGAAGACCGATCTGTTTGACCTGCTGCGGGGTCTCGACCCCGGTGTAGCCGAGGATTGGGCCCAGCAAGGCGCCGTAAGGGTAGACGCGACCCAGCGCGGGCTCCACGATCACCCCGGGAACGGAGGCGGCCTGGAGCATCACCGCACGCACAGTGGGCAGCTGGGCGGCCAGGGTCACCACCCACCCGCCCTGGGTGGGCTGGGCCATCTCCGAGCGCAGCTGGCTGAGCGGCTGGCCGAGGAGCGCCGCCAGCTGGGACCAGCGGTCCTGGGGCACCAGCTGAGGGACCGCCACCACCTGGTCGGCGGCGGGGTCGGCGGCCAGCACGGTGCCGTGACGGTCCTCTATGAGGCCGCGCTCCGGGTTGAGGGGGATCCACCTGGTCACCTCGGTGAGGGCCGCCTGCCGGGCCTGGCTGCCGTCGGCCTGCTGGAAGTGATAGGCGACTCCCCCCATGAGCAGGAGGCCGGCCGCCAGGAAGGAGGCCGCGGTCCTGGCGAGCCGGGGGCTCTGGCGGAGGCGCGGGGGAAGCCTCCAGAGCCGGCGGCGCTCGGCGTCCACTCGCCCGCCGAGGATCACCCCGAAGGCCGCCAGGTGGGCCACCGTCACGGTGCCGCCGTATGCCAGGAAGGGGATGGGGACACCGGCGAGCGGGAGGAGTCCCAGGTTGCCGCCCACGGAGAGGACCACCTCGCCGCCGACCAGCACCGCCATGATCCCCGCCATGAGGGCCACCTGGGGGGTTCGAGCCGAGGCCGCCGCCGACGCCAGTCGCCAGGTGAGCAGCGCGGCTGCGCCCAGCGCCACCACCCCGGCCACCAGCCCGTACTGCTCGATCAGGCTGGCGAAGGCGAGGTCGGTCTCCCGGGCCGGCAGGTAGGAGGCGAGCAGCTGGGCGATGGTGGAGTGGCCGATCCCGAGGAGCCCGCCGGAGGCGATGGCGATGTGGGCCTGCTCCAGGGTGAAGCCCCCGCCCGAGCCGCCCGCCCCGGACAGGAAGCTGTGCAGCCGGGCCAGCTGATAGGGCCTCAGGAGGTGCAGCCCCAGCGGCAGGAGGACCAACCCCAGAGCTCCGAGCCCCCCGATCACCCGCCAGCGCACCCGGCCCAGGACCAGCGCGGCGACCGCGATCAGGACCAAAAGGGCCGAGGTGCTGAGGTCGGGCTCGAGGAGGGTCAGGCCCACGGGGATCCCCGTGAGCAGGAGAGCAGCTCCCACCCGGGTGCGCTCGCGCCAGTCCCGCCGCGACATCACCTCGGCCAGGACAAGTGCCAGCCCCAGCTCCGCCAGCTCCGACGGTTGGAGCACGAAGGAACCGACGTCCAGCCATCGCTTGGCCCCGTACGCCTCGACCCCGTGGGCGGCCACGCCGAGGAGGAGGAGGACCGAGCCGGCGTACGCCAGCCTCCCGAGCCAGGGCCACCAGCGGCCGGGGGTGCGCCAGGCCCAGAGCATCACCAGCAGCCCAAGGACCACCGACACGCTCTGGTGGAGGGCGAGGGAGGCGTCCCCCACCGCCACCAGGTTCATCACCCCCAGGGTGGCCAGCACCCCGATCGCCGCAATCATCACGGGATCGACGCCCGGGGCCGCCTGGGCGATCGCCGGGCCGAGCCTCGACACCGGGGCCAGAGGGCTCCGGCGAGGGCGGCTCATGAGGCGGTGGCGGCCACGGGGCATGGAGGGCATCCGTCAGAGGGCTGCGTGGGTAGCGTCCGGGTTGGGCAGGGGTAAGCCTCCCCGCACCCCTCACCCGCTGCAACGCTGCCGGCGGCCGGGTTGTTTCGCCGCTCCCCATGGTGGCACCGATGGCCGACATCGTTGCCCGGGGACGCGGGCCGGGCCGCCTAAACTCGGCGTGTGGAGAGCGCCCACATCGTGCTGGCGGAGGACGAGCCGATGATCGGCCGCATTCTGGAGTTCAAGCTCACCCAGGAGGGCCATCGGGTGACCTGGGTCCGCTCGGCGGCCGAGGCCGAGGCCCTGTGCCGGGAGGGGGACGTCGATCTCTTGCTCTGCGATGTCACCCTGGAGGAGGATGGCCGGGACCTCTGCCGACGGCTGCTGGCCTCCGGCTCCGAGCCGTCAGCCGGGGTGGTCCTGATGCCGGAGCAGCGGGACCCCAGGGGGGAGGAGATGGCCCGGGCGGCCGGCGCTCGGGAGGTGGTGATAAAGCCCTTCAAGCCCACCATCGTGGCCGCCCGGCTGCGGGCGCTGCTGGAGGCCGCTGGGCGGGTGGCTCCCGGCCCTAGTTGAGCTGCCCCAGCCCGCGCAGCTGTTCGAACCGGTAGATGCCGGTGTCGTGGCCGTCGGCCCAGATCACCTTGAGCCCATAGTTGCCCACGAGGGCCATGTCGGCCAGCTCGTCCTCCCCGGGGTGGAGCTCGGGATCCACCTCGAAGCGCCCCGGGGCCCCCAGCTCGCCGCGGCAGGAGGCGCAGGGGCAGGCGCGCCTGAGTTCTCCGAAGGCGATCACCTGCCGCCTGCCGTCCCGCCACTCGACCACCAGCGCCCGGCCTTCCTCGTCATAGGCGAACCGGGTGGGGGTCGGCAGTTCCTTCACCTTCTCATGATCTCATCACCCCTGGCAGCGCCCCCAGCCGCTATCCTGGCCGCGCCGTGGCAAAGGATCATCTGAGCGACATCCACATCCTGACCACCGACCCGGGCAGCCCCACCGACCGCAACCTGGCCATGGATCTGGTCCGGGTGACGGAGGGGGCGGCGATGTCGGCAGCCCGCTTCATGGGCCGCGACGACAAGATCGCCGCCGACCGGGCCGCCGTCGAGTCGATGCGGCGCAGCCTCGCCTACGTCGACATGGCGGGGGTGGTGAAGATCGGGGAGGGCGAGAAGGACGAGGCGCCCATGCTCTACATCGGGGAGGAGGTCGGCAACGGCAATCCGCCCCTGGTCGACGTGGCCGTGGATCCCATCGACGGGACCCGCCTGGTGGCGCGGGGGCTGCCGGGGGGGATCGCCACCGTGGCCCTGTCGGAGCGCGACACCCTTCTTCGCACCCACTGCTTCTACATGGAGAAGCTGGTGGTCGGTCCGCGCGCCAAGGGGGCCATCGACCTTCGCCTGTCGGTGGCGGAGAACCTGGCCCGGGTGGCGGAGGCCGAGGAACGCCACCTGGAGGACCTCACCGTGGTGGTGCTGGACCGGCCCCGGCATGAGGGCCTGCTGGCCGAGATCCGGGCGGCAGGGGCGCGGGTGATGCTGATCAGCGACGGCGACGTGGCCGCTGGGATCATGGCGGCGCTGCCGGAGCGCACCGGGATCGACGTCCTGATGGGGGTCGGCGGAGCCACCGAGGCGGTCCTCACGGCCTGCGCCGTGCGCTGCATCGACGGCGACATGCAGTGCAGGCTCTGGCCCCGCAACGACGACGAGCGCAGACTGGTGCGCGCCGAGGGGTACGACGAGACCCACGTCTTCTCAGCCGCCGAGCTGGCCGGCGGAGAGAACATCTTCTTCGCGGCCACCGGGATCACCGATGGGGAGATGCTGGGGGGTGTGCGCTTCGCCGGCGACAAGGTCACGACTCACTCGGTGGTGATGCGCTCGCGCAGCGGAACCATCCGCTGGGTGGATGCGGTCCACGATCTGCCCAAGCTCCTGCACCGCTCCTAACCCTGAGCGGTCACATCCCGTGAGGCGCGGTCTCCAGGGTGAACTCCTCCCGCCCGCAGGCCGGGCAGGCCGCCGGGGGCTGGAGGCCGCGCTGGGTGGCCCCGCAGGCGGAGCAGGCCCACTGATGGCGGGCGAAGAAGAGGACCAGGTCGGTTCGGGAGATGAGGCCCACCAGCTTGCCATGACGGACCACGGGGAGTCGGCGGATCCGGCGCCCCATCAGGAGGTCGGCCACCTCGTGTAGCGGGACATCCTCCCCCACGGTGGCCGGGTCGGGGGTCATGATGTCCTTGACCAGCCGGCCGGACTTGGTGACCACGTCCATCTCGCTGACCACCCCGGCCACCCGCTGGTGGTCGTCCACCACCGGCACCCCGGTGATGTGGTGGCGGCTGAGCATCTCCGCCACCTCCTCGATGGTGGCCTCGGGGGTGGTGGTGATGACCGCCCGGGTCATGACCGCCCCCACGGTGGCACCGATTCCGTCCGCGGCTGCTCGCGCCATGCACACCTCCTGGGTCCTGCGTGGCAGCATCGTACACGGCGCCCCCGGCCGGGGAGAGCGATCTGTGATCCTCCAGCCCGGGCCCCGGGCCGGCTGCGGTAACCTGCCGGCCGAGAGTTCGCGAGGAGATGAGGAGGCCAAGGCGCCCATGAGCCAGCTTGCCAGCCGGTACGTCCCCACGGCGAGGAAGGTGACCTACAACCCCCCCCAGGCGGAGCTGCGCCGGCTGACAGCAGCCATGCCCACCGCCCGGCTCACCGCCTACGACAACTACAACGTCCAGACCAAGGTTCTCGCCCGGAGCACCGAGTCCACCTACATCGTCACCGACGATCCCTCGATCACCTCCAGCAAGACCATCTCCCGGACGGAGTGGGAGCGGGTCAGCGAACTTCAGGACCGCTACCTGCGCCAGCGCGAGGTGCTGGTCATCGACGGCTACATCGGCAATGACCAGCAGTTCCGCTGCCCGGCCCGGTTGGTGATGGACCAGGCCTACGCCAACATCGCGGGGATGCAGGACCACCTCCTCTTCAGGGACGGTGAGACCGGGGCCGACTTCGAGCCCTGGTTCACGCTGGTGTACACACCGGGGCTGGAGGCGGATGGCTACCCCCAGAACCGGCTCATCGCCGTGGACCTGGAGGGGGGGCTGACCCGGGTCATGAACTCCGACTACTTCGGGGAGTCCAAGAAGGGGCTGCTGCGCATGTGGAATCGGCTGGTCTATGAGCGCGGCGGCCTGGCCCTCCACGCGGGTTGCAAGGTGGTCCCCACCGCCCAGGGGGAGCGCACCCTGCTGATCGTGGGGCTCTCCGGGACGGGTAAGACCACCACCACCTTCACCCGCCAGAACGACAGCAAGCCGGTGCAGGACGACTTCGTGGCCCTGATGCCTGACGGGCGGGTCTACGGCACCGAGAACGGCTGCTTCGCCAAGACCTACGCGCTCTCCAAGGAGGACGAGCCCACCATCTACGGCGCCGTCACCTCCCACGTGGCCTACCTGGAGAACGTCTCACAGAAGGAGGTCGGGGGGCCGGTGGACTTCTTCGACGAGACGTACACCCAGAACGGGCGAGCGGTCTTCCCCATGTCCGCCCTGGGATGGTCCCAGGATGCGCGCACCGCCCCCCCGGTGAGCAGCCTGCTGATCCTCAACCGCAACGACGGGATCATCCCGGCGGTGGCCCGGCTGCCCTTGGAGCAGGCCGCCGGCTACTTCATGCTGGGGGAGACCAAGGGAACCGCCGCCGGGGGCGCCGCCGAGGCCGGCCGGGCGCTGCGTGTGCCCGGGACCAATCCCTTCTTCCCCCTGCTGCACGCCCAACAGGGAAATCGCTTCAAGGAGCTCCACGCCGGTGGCGGGTTCCAGGTCTACCTCCTCAACACCGGGTCGGTGGGAGGGGACGCGGGCCAGCCCGGGGCGAAGAAGGTCCGCATCCCCCACTCCTCCGCGGTGGTCAAGGCGATCGCCGAGGGGACCATCACCTGGGAGACGGACCCCGACTTCGGCTACGAGGTGGCGAGCTCTTTGCCCGGCATCGACGACGAGGAGTTGCTCCAGCCCCGCCTGCTCTACCAGCGCCAGGGCCGGCTGGAGGAGTACCGGGCGATAGTGGAGAGGCTGCGCCGGGAGCGCCGCGAGTACCTCGGCGGATTCCCCGGGCTGGACCCTGAGCTCATCGCCGGCGTGGTCGGGGGGTAGGCGGGTGGAGGCCGCTCCGGCCGGCCGGGCCCTCATCGTCATCGACGTGCAGGCCGGGTTCGACGACCCCAGCTGGGGCCGTGCCGGCAATCCGGAGATGGAGGGGAACATCGACCGGCTCCTGGGAACCTGGAGAAGGCTGGGGCTGCCCGTCGTCTTCGTCCGTCACGACTCCGACGAGGAGGGCTCCCCGCTGGCGGCGGGAAGCGCGGGGAACCGGTTGAAGGTGGCCGGGGAGCCCGACCTCCTGGTGACCAAGAAGGTCCACTCGGCCTTCTACGGCCGGCCGGACCTGGATCGCTGGCTGCAGGAGCGGGGGATCACCCACCTCGCCATCTGCGGGATCGCCACCGACCACTGCTGCGAGACCACTGCCCGGATGGCCGGTGACCTGGGGTACGACGCCGACCTGGTGCTGGACGCCACCCGTGCGTTCGACCGCCGCACCCCCGAGGGCGCCTCGATCTCCGCCGAGGACGTGGCCCAGCGCACCGCAGCCTCCCTGCACGAGGAGTTCTGCCGGGTGGTCTCCACCGATCAGCTCCTCGCCGAGCTGGGCTGAGTGGCCGGCCCGCCCGCGGAGCGCTGGCGGACTGCCCCTGTCAGCCACTCGACCCTTCCCCCGCCGTGGTGAGCTGGGACCCTCGCGACCGCCCCGACAAGCAGGAGTACTTCGCCCTCCTGGCCCTGGCGGCCAGGGCTCGCGCCGACTGCCTGGGGCGGCGGGTGGGGGCGGTGGTGGTCCGGGACGACAGAGTGCTGAGCACCGGGTACAACGGCACCCCCATCGGGATGCCCAACTGCTCGGAGGGCGGGTGCTACCGCTGCCTGCACCGGGACGAACCGGAATTCTCCCCCGGGCGCGCCTACGACCTCTGCATCTGCGTGCACGCTGAGCAGAACGCGCTGCTGGCAGCCGCCCGCTTCGGACAGCCAACCCTGGGGGCCACCCTTTACACGACCATGCGCCCCTGCTTCGGCTGCCTCAAGGAGAGCCTGCAGGCAGGGGTGGTCGCGGTGCACTACCTGGAGGAGTGGGCGGCCGCAGGGTCGGAGGAGGACCCCGCCCTGGCCAGTCAGTACGCCAACCTCCGTTCCCGGTTCCAGGAGTTCTCCCACTTGCGCCTCGACCCCTCCCGGCTCTCCCGTATGCTGGCGGTGATGCGCGGGGAGGTTCCCAGATGAGCGGCCCCGACCGCTGCGAGCCCCCGCAGGTCCAGGGCAGGTGGCGGGTCGCCGTCCTCACCGTCAGCGACCTGGGGTCACAGGGCCTGCGGGAGGACCGGAGCGGGGACTTCCTAGCCAGCCGGATCCAGGAGCTGCCGGCAGAGGTGGTGCTCCGGCACCTTCTGCCGGACGAGCCGGCGGAGATCGAAGGCTGGCTGCGTCAGGTGGTCCTGGAGCGGGCCCCGGCTCTCATCCTCTGCACCGGAGGCACCGGCCTGCATCCCCGGGACCGCACCCCCGAGGCGGTCCTGCGAGTCGGCGAGTACCAGGTGCCGGGGATGGCCGAGGCGATGCGCCGCGAGGGAGCCGCCCACACGCCCCACGCCATGCTCTCCCGCCAGGTGGCCGTCGTCCTCGGCCCCACCCTGATCCTCGCGCTGCCCGGGGCGCTCAAGGCTGCCCAGGAGAGCCTGGACGCGGTCTGGCCCGCCCTTCCCCACGCCCTGGAGATGGTGGCCGGCCTGCCCTCGGCCAGCACCGATCTGGGCCACCGTGGAGGTGCCGCGGCTCCCCGGTAGACTGGAGGCGTGCCGTACCGGGGCGTCATCTTCGATCTCTACGGCACGCTCATAGACGGCTGGACCTTCGAGGAGGCGGACCGGCGGGTCCGCGACCTGGCGGAGGCGCTGGGAGCCCCGCTGAAGCCGTTCCTGGAGCTGATGGAGTCCACCTACACCGAGCGCGCCACCGGGCAGCTGGGGGACGTCCTCCCCATGCTCAGAGAGCTCTGCCTGAAGGTCGGCCACCGGCCCGACGATGAGACCCTCTCCAGGGCCGCGGAGCTGCGGGTCGCCCAGTTCCGGGAGGTGCTCCGGAGCCCCCGACCGGAGGTGCCGTCGCTGCTCGCCACCCTGAGGGACCGGGGGGTGCGCGTGGGCCTCATCACCGACTGCTCCGCCGAGACCCCCCGCCTTTGGCCGGAGCTGGGCTGGAACCTGCCGGTGGAGGCCCCGCTCTTCTCCTGGGTCGAGGGACGCCGGAAGCCCGACCCGGAGCTGTACCTCAAGGCGCTGCGCCTGCTGCACCTCCTCCCCGAGGATTGCCTATACGTTGGCGACGGCGGCAGCCAGGAGCTGAGCGGCGCCGAGGCCGTGGGGATTGCCGCTCGCCGGATCCTGTATGGGAACCACCTGGCGCTGGAGCACATGCGCTATGACCCGGATCAGAGCTGGTCCGGTGAGGCGGTCACCAGCCTCAGCGAGATCCTCCCCCTGGTCTCGGGCCAGAGCTGAGGCTGAGCTCGCCGCCGGGGAGCGGCGGGTGAGGTGGTCAGCCAGAGCGGCTGAACCGGCGGCGGCGCAGGGGATGGAATCCGCCACGTTGGCCTCTCAGAAATGCGGTCCCGCCTCGCCCCGCATTTACGAGTGCGGCCGTCCGACCCGGAGCCAGCCCTGCCCGTCGGGCCAATACCCGTGACCCGCGTCGGAGCCCGGCGCCCACCTGGGCCCTGAGCTCAGCTGAAGTCGACCCGCACGGTGAAGGAGCCGGTCACCGCGGGGAGGTCGACTGTGAGCAGGT
>JAJYWQ010000081.1 GCA_021791415.1 bacterium
GCACGATGACTTCGCGAAGTGGACTTCGCAATCCTCTCCAACGCCGCTCGTTCTTCCCCTCGCACCGGCAACGGCTCCGCAGCTGGCATCATCTTCATACTGCCAGCTTACCGGGTTCAGCTATTTCCACGACGGACCACTAGCAACGGTAGACCGCCCCAGCCCGCGATGCATGGCAAGGAGGTTCTCAACCGCGCGCGCTGGATCGGCATGGCGCGGGGGGCTGGGGCCGGTTTCCGGATGTGCCGGCACTGACGCTGGCGCATCCAATCCCTGCAACGGCTGCCCGACAAGCCGTGACTCAGCTCCACCTTGAGGGCTGGTTCGCCGCTGGGGTCAGAGCTGAAGTGACTTGGGCGCCAGGAACTCCGCGATCCCGTGCCTGCCGAACTCCCGGCCGTACCCGGACTGGCGGACCCCACCGAAGGGAGCTTCGGTGCTGAAGGCCCCGCCGTTCACCTCCACGGTCCCTGCCCGCAGTCGTCGGGCCACGGCCAGCGCTCGCTGCTGGTCCGACGACCAGACCGCTCCGGCCAGCCCGTACGGGGTCCCGTTGGCGATCTCCACCGCGTGGTCGTCCCCGTCGTGGCCGATGATGCAGAGGACAGGACCGAAGATCTCCTCCTGGGCGATGGTCATGACCGGGTCGACGTCGCCGAAGATGGTCGGCTGGACGTAGTACCCCCGGTCCCGGCCCGCGGGCGGCTCGGCCCCCCCGCAGACCAGCCGGGCGCCCTCCGCGAGGCCCAGGCGGATGTAGCCGCGAACGCGCTCGAGCTGGCTCTCGGAGGCCAGCGGCCCGAGCCTAGTCGTCTCGTCCAGTGGATCTCCTGGCACCAACTTGGCGGCCGTGGCTGCGGCCACCTCCTCCGCCTCCTCGATCCGGGCGCGCGGCACCACCAGACGGGTGAGCGCGGTGCACGTCTGTCCCGAGTTCAAAAAGGCGTTGTAGACAGCGAACTTGGCCGCGGTGGCCAGGTCGGCATCGTCCAGGACGAGACTCGCCGACTTGCCGCCCAGCTCGAGAGTCACCGGGCGAACCAGTGACCCGGCCAGCTCGGCGATCCTCCGCCCAGCCCTGGTGGAGCCCGTGAAGGACAGCTTGTCGACCAGCGGGTGGGTGACCAGCGCTTCCCCGGTTGTCCCCCCTCGCCCTACGAGCACATTGAGCGTCCCCGGAGGAAGTCCGGCGGCCCCAGCGGTCTCCGCCAGGATGAAGGCTGTGAGCGGCGCCACCTCGCTGGCCTTGAGAACCACCGAGCACCCCGCGGCCAGCGCCGGGGCGACCTTGGCCACCACCTGCTGGAGGGGGTAGTTCCAGGGGGTGATGGCCCCCACCACGCCGACCGGTTCGAGGGCCACTAGGCAGTTCCCCACCTGTTCGGTGAGGGACATGGAGGTGAGCGCGTCTGCCGTGTGGGCGAGGATCGCCAGAGGGTTGCCCACCTGGATGGAGCGGGAGTGACGGATCGGCGTACCCACCTCCCGGCTGATCGAAGTGGCGAACTCCTCCGCACGCCCCTCGATCACCTGGTGCCAGCGGCTGAGGGCGGCGGCTCGCTCAGCTGGTGGGGTGGCCGACCACTCCGGCAGCGCCTCCTGCGCGGCTCGGACCGCGCGATCGACGTCGCTCGGAGCGGCCTCGGTGACCTCGGCCAAAACCTCGCCGCTGGAGGCTTCGAAGACGGGGATGCGCTCCTGCCCCTCCAGCTCGACGAACTCACCGCTGATGTAGCCGCGGCGGGCTCGCTGGTCCTCTACTCTTGCTGCCACAACCAGAATCCCTCCTCGCAGCCGGGCGGCGGCCCGAACTTGAGGTCCCGGGGCCCGGGAGATGGCCGCACTGAACCCGTCTGAGCCGCGGGGAAGTGTAGCAGTCCCCTCGGAGCGGTCAGCTCCCCGTAGAATGGCCGAAAGCGGGGAGGCAGAAGGTGATGCCGAGGCTCCTGGGACCCGACCCGGACGACGCCGAGCTCGCGAACGCGGGCGCTTTGGTGCGGGTGTCCTCTCTCCCGAAGCGCTGTTGAGATGAGAGCGCCACGCCAACTTGCACCGTGGCTGGGGAGCCCCGCGATCGAGGCCGTGGGGAAGGTGGCCGAGCGCCAGCCGCCGAAGTCGCGCAAGCGCTCACGGCTCACCTTCGGTGGTCGGCGCCGCCAGCTGCTGGATGCCAGCCTGGCGGCTTTCGTCTCGCACGGTCTCGACCTGACAACCATGGACACCATCGCGGCTCAGGCCGGGGTCAGCAAGCCCTTGGTCTACCGCCACTTCCCCAACCGCTTCGAGGCACTTCTGGCGGTCGTCAACGATCAGGTGGACAAGTTGCTGGCATCCGTGGCCCTCGAGTCCGGACCCAGCCTGGCCCAGCTGATCGAGTCATACCTCCACTATGCCGAGACCTCCCCGGCGGGATTCCGGTTCCTCTTCCAGGTGGTGAACGGCAGTCCGGGCGCGGCCCGACGCCGGGTCCAGGCCCTGAGGACGGTTCTGGAGGAGGCGGTGTTGGGGGCGGTGCTGCGCGAGGCTGGAGCTAGCCCCGATCTCGGTGAGGCCGCTCGGGAATCCGGGGTGGGGACCCTTCTGCTATCGATCCTGGAGGGAGTTGGGGGATCTCTCCGCGACGGCGACGACGCCGCCAGCAGGGCACTGGCCCTGCGTAAGCTTCTCGACCCCACCTGGATACTGGGAGCGATGTCCGACGCGTCCCGGAAGGTCCCGGAGTTGACCGACACCCTCTTCCCACCCGGAGTTTGAGCGCGGTTCAGAGCGACCCGGGGCTGCTGGAGCCGGTCGGGCCGACGCGTCTCAGTGGGCCGCCGGGCTCCGGTAAGACGAGGGCACTGGTTCACCTCGTTGGCCGGGATCTGGAGGGGGGGGCAGACCCGTCGCGGGTGATAGTCGTGGTCCCCAGCCGGGCGGCAGCCCGGGACTTCTCCCGGCAACTGGAAGGTGGGCGGCCCGGGGTGACCCGGTCCCCACTGGTGATGACCCATGAGCGGCTGGCCCGCTGGGTCCTGGAGCGCTCAGTCGCAGAGCCCCAGCCGGTCCTCGGACCGATGGCGGAGTGGATCGCCATGCGGGTGGCTGTGGAGCAATCCCGCCCCCTGCTGGGGGAGCTGGGGCGCCTGGTCGACGTCCCCGGGTTCGTCGAGGGGTTGCTCGACCTCTGTGGGAGCTTCAGCCAGGCTTTGGTGCCCCCCGCGCTGCTCGCCTCCAGGGTCCGCGCCGATGGCGGCATTCTCGCCCAGGTCACGGTGGTGGCCGCCAACTACCATCTGACCCTGGACCGCATGGGGGCGGTGGACACCAAGCAGCTGGCCGGAGCTGCCCTCTCCTCTCTGCAATCCCGCGCCGAAGAGTGGGCCGGGTTCGCCGATCTCCTGGTGGTCGACCAAGCCGAGCAGCTCAGCCCGGCGCAGTGGTACCTGTTACGTGAACTCGCATACCTGCTGACCCCTCCCAAGCGATTTGTGCTTGCAGGTGACGGCACGGTGGCCGGAGCTGAGCGCCACGGGCCCTCGGTGCGCTGCTTCGAGGAGTTCTTCCCCCGAGAGATGCATCCAGGGGAGCTGGTGCTGCCCGGCACCGGCCCGGCGGTCCAGCTGGCGAAGAGGTGGGGCATCGCCGCGGAGATAGTGCCCCCGGGGGCGGTGGCAGCCGCCGGCCCTGGCGCATCGGTGCGGATCTGGCGGGCCGCAGACGAGACCGAGGAGGCCTACTCCGTGGCGCGAGAGGTCCGCCGGCTGCGGCTGGAGGAGGGGGTGCCCTATGACCAGATCGCCGTGGTGTCGGCCGGCGGGGCGGTCCTGCTGCCCTCGATGGTGCAGGCCCTCCGCTCCGTAGGGGTCCCGGTTCGCCTGGAGATGAGTCCCTGGTCGGGCAGCCCCGTCCTCAGCCAGCTCTCCGCATGGCTCGACGCCCTCTGCAATCCCCAAGACGACGGGCGGGTGCTGGCGGCCTTGCAGGCGGGGCCGGGCGGAGCGGGTGAGGCGGACATCCGCCGCCTGCGGCGATGGGCGGCGCGGAGGCGGACCGGCGTGGCTGGGGCGCTCCGGAGCGTCGAGATTGGGTCCAGCGCGGGCGCTCTGGGGCTGAGGCGCGGGTTGTGGAATCGGCTGGGAGGCGGCGACCCCGGACTTGCCGACCGGCGGCTCACCCTGGCGGAGTTCCTCAGCCTGCTGGGCACCCTCGAGGTGGAGCTCGGCCTCTCCGAACTCGCGCTCCACGAGTTCGCCTCGGCCTCCGCGCTGGCCCGCGTAAACCTGTCGATCCAGGATGCCGGCGGCGCGCGCGAGCTGCTGTCCTTGGGGCCGGCCGAACTCCGGGAGTGGGGGCAGATCCTGAAGGTGGCAGCCCGTCGGTCGGGGTGGGATGTGGATCGGGTCGCCAGGCCGGACCGACCCGAGGTGACGGTGGTAACGCTGGGGCAGGCCAAGGGGCGTCGCTGGCAACGGGTGTTCCTGGTGGGGGTCGCCGACCGGTACCTGCGCGGTCCCGGTCCCTCCAGTGAGCTGCTTACCGGGGAGGACAGGCAGCGACTCGCGGAGCTGGTGCCCGAGATGGAGGAGGTACTGGCGCCGGGGGAGCGGAGCACACAGGAACGTCGACGGTTCCTCATGGGAATCTCCCGTGCGGATGTCCAGTTGACCGTCACCTGGGCTGCCCGGTACGGCGAGGACGAGGTGGGGAGCTCGCGCTTCGCCGCCGCCTTGGAGGCGGTGGGGGTAACGGCTGGCCCCGCGCCCCTGGCCAGGAGCGTGACCCGGGCCGACTGCCTGGCTCAGCTGGCGGCAGCCATCCAGGGAGCAGAGGACGAGGTGGGTACCGATGTCCCCCAGGAGGCACACGAGCTGCTCGAACTTCTGCGGCCATGGGACCCGACGGAGGCCTGGCCGGCCCGCGACCTGCCCCGCCTCAGCGCCACCACCTTGAAGAGCTGGCTTGCCTGCCCCAGGCAGTACCACTACCACCGGCTTCGCCTCTTCGAGGAGAGCAGCGTTCCATCGGTCACGGGGGACATGGCGCACCGACTCCTGCAGCTCCTCTACGAGGACCCGACCAGCTGGGACGGGGACCCCGACCAGTTCCTGGCCCGGGGCCGGATGCTGATCCGGGAAGGGTTGATGCCGGAGGTCCGGGAGTCCCTCTGCGATCCCTTGGCCGCAGCCTCCGTAGACCTCTCTCTGCGCGGCATCTTGTCCCGGTGGGCGGATCGCGTCGTGGCCGCGGGTGCTGACATCGTGGGCAGCCCGGTTGCGCTGGAGGTCCCCTTCACCCTTGAGCGGCCGGGCTATCTCCTCGCCGGCCGGGTGGATGCGCTCTGGCGGCGCCCCTCCGGTGAGCTGGAGCTGGTCGACTACAAGACGTCCAGGAAGGAGCCGAGCAGCGCGGTTTTGGCCAGCTACGTGTCCGGCGCCGATGGCAAGCCGGCGGTCGACTGGCAGCTGCCCATCTATGAACTGGCGGCGAGCTCAGGGGCCCTGGACTCGGCCGCCCAGGGTGTCCGTCCCCGCTTCGTCCGCAACTGGTACCTCGCCATTGAGCCGAGTTCCAAGTTCAAGACCGGTCTGGTGGTGCGCGGGTTTGCCGTGGGTGACGAGTCGGACCGGGTCGCCTGGCACGATGCCCTGCTCACCCCTGAACTTCGCCGCCAGTTCGGTGACCGGCTGGATGAGGAGGCACGATCGATACAGAAGGGCCACTTCCCCGCCGCTCCCAGGCACGAGGTCGGGACCTGTCTCAGCGAGGGGGGATGCCCCTTCGCAACCTGCTGCGACGGGGAGGGCAGCGTCGGTTCGGGAGCTGGGTCGCTTTGGTGAACCGCGAGATCTTGGAGCGGATCCTGGAGGAGCTGAGCCCGGCGCAACGGGAGGTCGTGTCCCAGCTTCATCACGGGCCGGTGAAGGTGGTGGCTGCCGCCGGAAGCGGCAAGACCAGGACCATGGCGGCGTTGTACGCGGTCGGCTTGCTGGACGGGATGAACCCCGGGCAGATCCTGGCCGTGACCTTCACCAAGAAGGGTGCCGCCGAGCTGCGGGACAGAGTGGCCCGGACGGTCGCCACCTTCCCCTCGCCGCCCGACCTAGACTTCGCCTGGATCGGCACCTTCCATCAGCTCATGCACCGGCTCCTGGCAGAGCATTGGCATGAGGCTGGCGTTGGCCCGGAGCTCGAGCAGTTGGATGACATCGAGGCCCATCAGCTCCTGCGGGCAGCCGGCCAGGCCGTTCGCAGGAAGTTGGCCGATGGCGAACTGGGCCCCGTGCCCCGGCTGGTGAATGGCAGGGACCTACTCCAGATCGCCAGCTCCGCCGAGGATGCGGTGAGGCGCCTGCGTTCGACACCGCTCAGCCCCCAGGACTGCCGCAGGCTCTCCACCTCGGCCTACGCGGCGCCCCCCTTCGACACCGATCCGGAGGATGAGGTGGCCGTCCACCGACTCGGCCTTCGCCTCACCCGGGAGATCTGGATCGAGTACGAGAGGCGCCTGGAAGCGCTCAACGCCACCGACTTCGACGGCCTTCTGAGGACGGCGCTCCGGGCGCTGCGATCAGCCCCGTCCCTCCGGAGCTGGACCCAGCAGAACTTCCGCCTGGTGATCGTGGACGAGTACCAGGACACCAGCCCTCTTCAGGTGGGTCTGCTGTCCGAGCTCTGGGGCCACCGCCAGGAGCGCAGCTACGTCGTGGGCGACCCCAGACAGTCCATCTACGCCTTTCGGGACGCCCAGCCCGGCGTGATGGAGGAGCATCCCGGCCGCCTCTACCCCCTCGCCCACAACTACCGGTCCCTGGCTCCAATCTTGTCGGCAGCCGAGGCGGTGCTTCGCACCGAGCCCCAATTCGCCAACGACCGTCCGATGGGGGTGGGGAGGCCAACTCCAGATGGGCACCCGGTGCTCCTCGGTGTGGCCACCGATCCACGGCTGGAGGCGGAGGGGATCGCTGCCCTGATCGGAAGGCTCCACGATGGTGGGCTGGTCCACCCGGATGGCAGTGCGCAGGAGGTCCGCTACCAGGACGTGGCCATCCTTGCCCGCACCCTGGGGAGGATCGGCCCCCACCTGGAGGACGCCTTGAGGGCAAGGGGCATTCCGTTCGCGGCCGCGGCCGGCGGCCTGCTGGGACGACCGGAGGTGAAGGACGCCGTGGCTCTGCTCCGGGCCGCCGTCAACCCCCTCGACGGTCAGGCCTGGGTGCGCGTCCTCCAGGGGCCACTCTTTCGCGTCCGCGATCATGAGCTGGCCCTTGTGATGGGCCATCCCCCAGGGGAGGATGTGCCGGTGCCGGTCCGACTTCGCCGCGGCCTGGCCACGTCCTCGGCCAGCCACGTGCTGCGACGCCGGACAGAGGTGGCCATCGACTTGCTCGCCGCGGGGGCGGCCGCGGCAGAGCTCCGCTCTGGCAGCGAGGTTTTGTCCCTTCTGATGGAACGGTCGGGGATGAGGGCTTACCACGACGCCCGTCGGCGCCGGGGGGATGCGGACGGCGCGCGAGCCCTGGCATCCCTGGAAGCGCTCAATCGCGTGGCACTGGAGGCTGAACGAGGGGGGAGGTTCGTGTCCGCCCGGGAGCTGGTGGCCAGGATCGCCGGACTGGAGGAGCGCGGTGGGCGTCGGGAGCCGGCGCCCACCGAGGGGGACCAGGTAACCATCAGCACCATCCACGGAGCCAAGGGCTTGGAGTGGCCGGTGGTGGTGCTGGCTGACTGCCGGCCGTTCCACTCCCAGGGCCGTTCGGGCCCGGTGCTCTGGGACGAGGAGGCGAGCGCCGTGGTGGTCACCAGCGCTGGGGGTGCACCAACGGCTGCCAAGGCCCGCTGGGGGGGGACGCGGGCGGCGCGGGTGGACAGGGAGGAGCGGACCCGGCTGATCTACGTGGGGATGACCAGGGCCCAGGACCTGCTCGTGGTGACGACCACCCGGGCCTGGCTTGGCAGCAAGGGAGCCAACCTGGACGACCTGGTCGCCGAGGCCTGGCAGGGGAAGAGGGGAGCGGGAGAGTTCGGAGAGCTGGTAGCCGGGCTGGCCGCGGGTGCTCCGTGGGTGGGGCGACTCCCCGGCTTCCCCGAGCAGGTGGCCCTGCCCTGGGAGCCTGCCACGAGGAGGGCCTCCGCAACCCCCCTGAGCCGACCGCCCATGAGCCGGCAGGCGGCGGTCGCGAGGTGGCGGCAGGTGGAGCGGCTGGAAGAAGTGGCTTGGGACCAGGGCCAGCGCCCCCGCCCCGAGGTCAGCTACAGCGCACTGGAGACGCTGGAGCGATGCCCCAGGTGGTACTGGTTCGAGCAGGTGGCCCAGTTCCGGGTGGGAGGGCTGCAGGACGGGGAGGCGGGAGATGCCCCGCGGACGGGGATCGCCGTCCACCGGGTACTCGAGCGCTTCCACCGTCGCAATCCAGATCGCGGGCCCCGCCCCGGTGAGCTGGCCGAGATCGCCAGGGGGTCAGGTGTCAGCTCGGGTGAGCTGGAGGCGATGCTCGAGACCTACGCCAGCCTCCCGGTCGCCGCCTTGCCCACCCTGGGGGTGGAGATCAGGTTCAGATGGCGGGGGTGGGGGACGGGAGACCTACCCGACCTGGTCGGGGCGATCGACCGTGTGGCGCTGACGGAGCGGGGCCAGGCGATGGTGCTGGACTACAAGACCGACCGAATGCTGACACCCGCCTCCCGGGAGCGGCACGGCCGCCAGCTACTCCTATACTCGATGGCGGTGGAGCGGGGTCTCCTCGGCAGCCACCGGGTGGCTGCGCCGAACCTGGTCATGATGCGCTCGGGGGAGGTGGTGGAGTTGGACTCGTCCACGGCATCCTGCGAGGACGCCCTCAGTTGGGCGGTTGCTCTGGCGCGGAGGGCCGCGGAGCCCGAGGCCCTCTCGGCGGTGGGGCACTCACCGCTGCCGTGCGGCGAGTGCCCCTACCAGTGGTTCTGCCCTGAGCGAAGTGGAGTCGCTGGCCGCCGCCAGCCACCCCTCAGCGAAGGTTGAAGAGCTGGGGCAGCCGCATGGCCAGCCCCATGTCCCCCTTGACCTTGAGCTTCCCGGTCATGAAGGCCACCGTCCCGTCCAGTTTGCCGGTGAGCATCTTCACAAAGTTGTCATCGGCGATGGTGAGGGTGATGTTGGGCGCCTCGGCCTGACCTTCATCCACACGGCAGGCCGAGTCCTTGACGGTCACGTACCAGTGCCCCCCCTGCTCTCCACCCACGTCCCATTGGAAGACGGCGGTCACCCCGGCTGCCTTCTCCGGCTTGAACGCCGAGGGGATGCGCTCCATGATCTCCTTGGGGGTGGGGTTCTCTTCGCTCATAGCAGATTCCTCCTGGGGGCGCCAGTCAGCCGTCGCCCCCCGTCTCCCGACCCCGGCCTGCGGCCGAGGGCCCATGGCTTTCAAGCCTAGCGCCACCTTGGTCCAGCAGCCGCAGCGGCCAGCGGCGCTGGCGCCGCAGGTAACCGAGGTTGGGCTCCAGGGGGCGAGGGTCGAATCCGAAGTTGCTGCGCACAGCATCCACTTGGGCCACGTTGGGCTTGACCAGCATGTCCAGCTGTTCGGGGGTGACCAGCGGATTGGGGAGCAGCTTCTCCATCAGAACCGCTCCGGGCCGGATGAGCCGCGGGTCGAGGTGGAGAAGCCGCCGACGAGATATCCCGAACCACTCGCGGCCGGTAACCCGAGCCACCACCTCGGTGATCTGGTCCAGGGTGAGCTGCTCCGGGCCGCCGAGCTCATAGAGGGCGCCGGCCCGGCCGTCGTCCTCGACCGCCGCGACCAGGCAGCGCGCCAAGTCCTCGGCGTGGATCGGCTGAAAGGTTGCGGCCCCGTTTCCCGGCACGACCAGGAACGGGGAGGGGATGGCGATCGCCCGAGCCAGGAGGGTGAAGAAGCCGTCGCCCCTGCCGAAGACGACAGAGGAGCGCAGGATGACCGTCTCCAGCCCGCTTCCCCTAACCGCCTGCTCGCCCTGCCACTTGGAGTAGAGGTACGGGAAACGGGGGTCGGGATCGGCGCCGATGGCGGATAGCTGCACCACCCGACGGACCCCGGCGCTGCGCGCTGCGCGGGCGATCCGGGCGCTGCCCCCGGCGTTGACCGACTCGAAGGTCTGAACCCCGCGGTTGCGAATCACCGCCGCCAGGTTGACCACCACCTCCGCGCCCTCGAACGCCTCCTCCAAGCCCCGGCCGGAGACGACGTCGCCGAAGGTGGGCAGCAGCCCCTCGGGCAGGTCGGCGTGGGCACTTCCACGCGCCACCACCCTCAGCTCGTGGCCGGAGTGAAGGAGCTGGGTTACGAGGTACGAGCCGACGAATCCGGTCCCTCCGGTGATGGCGACTCGCACCTCCGTCCTCCGGGGCTCTAGGAGCGCCGGGCGTTGCGCCGGGCCGCGGTGGGCTTGCCGGCCACCTGGGCCTTCAGGGAGCTGGCCGGGTAGAAGCGCACCTTGGTGGTGGGGGCGACCCGCACCATGGCCTGGGTCTGGGGGTTGCGGCGCATCCCGCCCGGGCTCTGGCGCAACTTCCAGTGGCCGAAGCCGGCGATGCTCACCTCCTCGCCGCTGGCCAGCTTCTGGCCGATGAGGCCGAAGATCAGCTGGAGGGTTTCGTCGGCGAATCGAAAGTTGGGAAAGACGGGATCGCTCGGGTCGTTGTCGTAGAGCAGCTGAGCCTGCAGGGTCTTCGCCAGCTCGCGCCGATTCATGGGCGTACCTCCCGAGAGCGACCTGGGTAGACGGTCGCGTGACTACTTTCTGCAGGGATTCTAGGCAATTTATGGGGAGGCACGCAGGGCGCGGAGGCCGCTTGCCTTTTGGGAACAGATGTTCGTATCATGGTCCTGTGTCCGCTGGCCCCTTGTCGAGGAGATGGGACATTGCCGGGCGACGACCTCCGCAACCGAACTTCCCCCGCTCTGGGGGCGGCTCTGGCCACCCTCCGGGAGCGCTACGGCTCCCACGCGGTCCTGGCGGGGACAGGGCTGAGGGCGGCCGGGTTGCCGACGGGGATAGGGGGGATTGATGGCCTGACTGGGTGCGACGGACTGCCCCGGGGACGCCTCACATGGGTGTCAGGGGAGCTGGGGCAGGGGTGGTTCGACCTGGGCCTGGCGATCCTGGCTCGTCTCTCCACCTCTCTACCGGCGGTGCTGGTGGACTTCTCCGGACGGGTCGACCCCAACGACATAGAGGCCTATGGGGGTGATCTGCGCAACCTATGGCTGGTTCATCCCCGCCTCCCCGAACAGGGGTGGGCCGCCGCCCGAGCCCTCGTCGAGGCGGGGGCGGGCATCACCCTGATGGTGGCCGATAGGTGGGAGCCGGTGGGCAGGGGAGCCCCGGCGACCCTGCTCGGGGCGCTGGAGTCCGGCGGAGGGGTGGCGCTCATCTGTGGGGGACAGTCCCTCCCCGGAGAGGTCACCCTTCGGGTGGCGATGGAGGTCGAGTGTCAGCGGCTGGCCTGGACCAGAGTCCATCGCGACATCTCCGGAATCTGGGTGCGCCTGCAGGTGGGACGCAGCCGGATGGGGGGGAGCGGGCGGAGCTGTCGGCTGCGGATCGCACTTCCCCGCCCCTACTCGCCCAGGGCGGGAGTGGTGGAGACGGAGCTGGAGACAGAGGGGCTCACGGCCCCCCTGGAGGCCAGCGGGTGAACGGCCGGAGTTCCCCTTCCCGCCTGGCTTGCGCGATCTTCCCCCATCTCGCACTCAGCCTGGTCTGGCGTGCCCATCCTGAGCTGAGGGAAGAGGCGGTCCTGGTGGGCCCAGAACGGAGACCGAGCGGTGGGGAAGTGCTTCTGGCCGCCTCGGAGGCTGCGGTGGCCGGCGGAGCTGTCCCCGGCGGTGAGTGGCGCCAGGCAGTGATCTCCTGTCCGGACGCGGCTCGTCTCCGGGTGGAGGAGGAGGCGATCTCGGACTTGCGCTGGGAGCTGCGCCTGGCCCTACAGGACATCAGCCCCATGGTGGAGTGGGTGGACGACACCCTTGCCTATCTGGATGCCGGGGCTCGCGACCTGCGCTGGCCCACGGAGGCGGCCCTGGCCTCCCAGCTGGGAAGGGAGGTGCAGCGGCTGCTTTTGGTCCCGCCCCAGGTGGGCGTGGGGCAATCGCGCTTCACCGCTCGGGCGGCCGCCCTGGCCGCAGATCCCGGTCGTGCCCGCTTGGTGCCTCCGGGCGGGGCGCCGCACTTCCTGGCCGAGCTTCCGGTGGAGGTCCTGCCCCTGCCCGGGGCCGTCAAGGAGCGGTTGCGGGAGTTTGGCCTGACGACCTGTGGCGACTGTGCCGCCATCCCGCTTCCACTGTTGCAACGACAGTTCGGACCTGAGGGCCTGCTTCTTAACCGTCTGTGTCTGGGGCGGGACGGGGCCACCGTCAATCACTGGGTGGCTCCGCCTCCTTGTGGGGTTCGGCGGGTGTTGGCAGGGCCGGTCGAAGATACGGAGGCGTTGCGCTTTGGCGCTCCAGAGCTGGCGGCGGAGCTGGCAGTGGAGCTGGCCCAGCGGAACCTGGCCGCGGGACGCCTGCGGCTGCTGGTGGGAGGCGAGGGAGGGGAGTCCTGGGAGCTGATCTCTCCACCCTCTCCCGCCATGACCAAGGAGGAGCTGCTGCCTCTGGTGCTCAGCCTCATGGCCCGGGTACGGCGCCCGGTCGAGGTGGTCGAGATCCAGGCTCTGGATCTGGTCGCCCCCCCGGTGCGCCAGCGCCAGCTCTTTCCCACAGGGGGGGATCGACGGGAGGAGATCGAGCGTGCCGCCGCCCGGCTCAGTGAGCGGTTCGGCGGAGGCCTGGTCTGGCAGGTTGCGGTGCGTCCCGAGCATCCCGGGGATGTGCCCGAGGAGCGGCTGGCCTGGCATCGGGCATGACCTCGGTGGAGGTGGAGTGTGGCGGAGAGGGGAGGGAGCCGCGCGCCGTCCGCCGGGGGAGCGGTTGGGTGGCGGTGGCCGAGGTCGTTGAGCGGTCAGTGGTGGAGGTGGGCTGGTGGCGCACAGCCCCAGCCCGGCACCGGAGGCTGCGAAACTGGCGGGTGCTGCTGGCATCAGGAGAGTGCCTGGATCTCCGTCGCGAGCCCGGGGTGGGCTGGACGGCCAGGGTGTGGGGCTGAGGGCAAGGCAAATCTCCCCCGCGAGCCACCACTCCGGCATCTGCTAGCTTTCGCTCATGGCCCAATCTCCGCAGGGCGGTTCCCCGCCGCCCCGGCGGTCCTCCCCCTGGCGCTCGCTCCAGTTCCTGCTGCCGGTGGCCATCTTCCTGGCCCTGAACATCCTGGTGGCCAACGTCTTCTTTCCTCCGGCCAGCCCCAAGACCATAACCATCCCCTACAACCGCTTCGTGACCGAGGTCCAGGCCAACGACGTCACCAGCATCACCGCGACGGGGGACAGCATCGAGGGCACCTTCAAGAGGCCCACCGGGGCCAGTGACTCCAGCAAGAACAGGGCCCTCCACTTCACAACGCAGGTCCCCGCGTTTGCCGGTGGCCAGCTGGAGTCCCTGCTGTCCGCCCACAACGTCACCATCAACGCCCAGAATCCCAACCCCCCGACCTCTGCCCTGGTGGAGATCCTCTACAGCTTCGGGCCCACCCTGCTCTTCTTGGTGTTCTTCGTCTGGCTCATGCGCCGCACCACCGCCTCGGCGGGCGGAGGACTCTTCAGCCTGGGCCGCTCCCAGGCGCGCCTCTATGACCCGGAGAAGCCGGCCACCACGTTCGCGGACGTCGCCGGGATCGAGGAGGCGAAGGAGGAGCTGGAGGAGATAGTCGACTTTCTGCGCCAGCCGGGAAAGTACCAGCGCCTCGGTGGCAGCATTCCCAAGGGGGTGCTGCTGGTCGGACTTCCCGGGACCGGCAAGACGCTGCTGGCCCGGGCGGTGGCGGGGGAGGCCGGGGTCCCGTTCTTCAGCATCTCGGCGTCGGAGTTCATAGAGATGGTGGTCGGGGTGGGGGCCTCCCGGGTTCGCGACCTGTTCAACAAGGCCAAGGCGGCGGCCCCGGCCATCATCTTCATCGACGAACTGGACGCTGTGGGTCGGAGCCGCAGCGTGGGCCCCAGCTTCGGGGGCCACGACGAGCGGGAGCAGACCCTGAATCAGATTCTGACCGAGATGGATGGCTTCGACTCTCGCGAGGGGGTAATAGTCCTGGCCGCGACCAACCGTGCCGACGTGCTCGACTCGGCCCTGCTGCGTCCCGGGCGCTTCGACCGTCGGGTCATGGTCCAGCCACCGGATCGTGTCGGTCGGGCCGCGATCCTGAGGATCCACACCAAGGGGGTGCCGCTGGCGGCGGATGTCGACCTGGACGCGTTGGCCTCCCGGACCCCGGGCCTGGTCGGAGCCGAGCTGCGCAACCTGGTTAATGAGGCGGCGCTGACCGCCGCCCGCCGCAACCGCGCCGCCGTGACCATGGACGACTTCACCGAGTCGCTGGAGAAGGTCCTCCTGGGCGCGGCCCGACGCATCGTCATGAGCACCGAGGACCGGGAGCGCACCGCCTACCACGAGTCCGGGCACGCGCTGCTGGGTCTTTTGGTGCCGGAGGCCGACCCGGTCCGCCGGGTGTCGATCATTCCCCGCGGGCGGGCCCTTGGCGTGACCGTCCAGGCGCCGGTGGACGACCGCCAGAACTACCCCGAGACATACTTGCGGGCGCGCATCGTCGGGGCTCTGGGCGGGCGTGCCGCCGAGCAGCTGGTGTACGGAGTGGTGACCACCGGGGCCGAGAGCGACCTCCAGCAGGTCACCAACATCGCGAGGCAGATGGTGGTTCGCTGGGGGATGAGCCCCAAGATCGGTCCCCTCAACCTGTCCGACGACCCGGAACAGCAGACCATGATGATCTCCCAGCGCCCCTACAGCGAGGCTACCGCCCAGGTGATCGACTCGGAGGTGCGGCGGATCGTCGATGAGTGTTTCGCCGAGGCTGTGAACCTTTTGGAGCAGAACCGGGACAAGCTCCAGGCTCTGACCACCGCCCTGCTCCGTGAGGAGTCTTTGGAGGAGGCGCAGATCCTCCGGGTAACCGGTCTTCCTCCGAAGCCGGTGGGCCCGGAGCCGGTGCCCCGACCGGAGAAGGAGCCAGTGGCGACGGCTCACGACACCATCAACGAGGGGGGCCTCCCCTCCGCGCGCTGATCCCTTCAGCCGTCCTTGGCCAGTCGCTGGTCGCTGAGTCGGGCCCGGGGAACCGCGGCCAGCATGGTGGCCCCGGCGCCAGCCCCTAATACCGCCGCGTAGATGTACGCCAGCTGCGGAGCGACACCATAGAGCAGCCCCATGAGCAGGTTGCCCACGAACACCCCCCAGCTACGGGCCGCCGCCAAAGCGCCGAAGCCTCGGCCCGCCGCCGACCCCGGCCGCAGGAAGGACATGAGACTGGGCTCAAGGGTCTCGACCACCCCGAGGCCGAAGCCGAGCACGGCGACACCTGGAAGGAGTGCCGCCAGCCCCAGATGGAGGCCATACCCAGCGGCGAGCAGGAGGGCGCCGAGCGCGCCTCCGCCATACCCCAGCCAGGCGAGTTCCCGAAACCTTCTTGCCAGCGTGGTCCCCAGGAAGCCGGGCAGGGCGTACCCGGTGGCGGCGGAGACCGCCTGGAACAGGAGGAATGCCCCGATTCCGGCCACAGCGCCGCCTCCTCCCTGGGCGACGGTGAGGATGGGGAAGCCCACGGCGTAGAAGGTGAACCCGTAGAGGGCAGCCGCCAGCAGCAGCGCCCCGGCCCCGGGAAGAGGGGGGCGCGTCGGCCCAGGCACCAGCCCAGGGGACGGGCGGGGCATCCGCTTCCCGGTGCGCGCCCTAGAGAGGGCGAGGGTGGACACCAGGAGAGGTACGGCGGTGGCCAGGAAGATCCAGCGATAGGCGAGATGGGCGGAGAGAGCGGCCAGCACCCACACCCCGGCCAGGGCGCCGCCCCCGACGTCGAGGGCGTGCAGGAACCCGAAGGCCGAATTGCGAGCGGAGCCATCGGGCACCGCCTCGGTCAGCATCACCCGCCGGGAGGGGCTGCGCAAGTTGCGGAACCACCAGCCGCCGGTGAGCAGTCCGATGCAGACCGCGGGGCTCGTGGATAGGGCGCTCAGCGAGAGCAGGGGGATGAGGGAGTTGCCCAGGAGGGCGACTCGGCGGTGGCCGAGTCGGTCTCCCAGCCTTCCCCCCAGCAGGGAGAAGAGGGTGCCTCCCCCGTAGCTGAGGGCACTGGCCACCCCGAACAGCACGATCGGCTGATGCAGTTCCAGCACCAGATACAGGGGGAAGCCGGCCAGCACCGCCTGGTAGCCGAGGTCGGCAAAGAAGGCCGAAAGTGAGATGGCCCACACGTCGCGAGTGCGCCAATGTGGCGATCGAAGCAGGTGCCCCGCTCTCCGAGTCACCTGCCGGTCGGCCTCCGTCCGCCTCCGGCCTTCCCCGAGGCCGACGCGGGAGGGGCTGGGGTGGGCCCAAAGGCGCCGCCGGGGCCGGGGGCCGTCGCCTCTCTCACCTCCGCCCAGAGGTCCTGATAGGCGACGGCCGCAGGAGTGCCCGCGGCGAAGGTATGCACCGGGGAGCGCCTGGGGCCCATCTGCTCCACCGCGGAGGAGATGGGGATGGCGGCGCGGGCCAGGGACGGCAGCCCGGTCCGGAGCTGCTCAGCCAACTCCCGGTGCAAGCGGCGGCGGCGGTCCACCAGGGACAGGAACGGAAGCAGGACAGGGCGCGGCGCCTTGAGTTCCTTTACCAACCCCGTCACCTGGTTGAGCGTTCTCCAGGAGAGTGTCGCCGGGATGACGGGGACGAGCACCAGCCGGGCGGCGCGCAGCGCCGCCTGGGACACGAGAGACGAACTCGGCGGGCAGTCGAGGAGCACGAGGTCGTACCTGCTCTCCAGCGGTCGAAGTTGGTCCAAGAGGCGGCGGGTCGAATGGGATGTCCGGTCCAGGACCAGGTCCATGCCTCGGTAGGAGCGATCGGCCGGAAGCAGGTCGAGGTTGTCGAACTCGGTGCCGCTCACTCGTTGCTCAAGTTGGCCGGGCCTGTTGATCAGGGACCGGGCCCCTCCCTTCACCTTGGGGCGGCCGCGCAGAAGATAGGTTGCCCCACCCTGGGGATCGAGGTCCCATAGAAGGGTCCGATAGCCATCACGAGCCGCCAGGAAAGCGAGGTTGACGGCTGCCGAGGTCTTACCCACCCCGCCCTTGAGGTTGTAGACGGCAACTGTCAGCATCCGGGCCCTCTACTGTCGGCAAGGGCGCGCGTCCACCGCCTCAGCTTGGGCTGGGTGAACGCCTGAAGCCTCGGGACGACCTCTCGCCGCGCCAGCTCGCGGCGCTCCCTCAGCCGGTGATCCAGCCGCCCCAGCGCGAGGACCACCTCGGGCCCTGCGGTTGCGGCCATGGGGGCGAGTTTCAACAGCTCGGACTCCTGCACCTGCGTGTCCTGGAATTCGCCTAGACAGTCCTGGAGGGAGCGCAGGACCGTCAGGAGCTCACGGTACTCCCCGCCGTCCAGGGCGGGGGCGAAGAACTCCAGGAGGTAGCGGAGCTCCTTGCAGCGCTTGCGCAGGCTGTGGAAGTGCTCGGCGGGCGACCCCGGTCCCAGGCCGGCGGCGATCCGGAAAGCCCGGCGATACGCCCTTGCGGCCCGTTCCCAGGCCAGTTCCTCGACGGTTCGGCCGCCGGGGCCGGGGGGACCGCCGCCGTGGGTGACGGCAGCCCAGCGGCGGAGCGCCGTCTTCCAGCGAGGGCCCCGGATCTGAGCCGCCAGCAGAGACCAGGCTTGGGCACGCCTCCCGGCAAGGTGCCGCAGCAGCGGCTCGGCTGCCGCGTCTCCGGTTGAGGAAAGGGCTTGAAGCAGCACATCCATGTCCCTGGTCGGGGTGGTCAGGTCCCCCATCCAGCGGAGATCGACGGCCAGCCGGGCCACACCCGCTCCCGGCAGGCAGTCGCCCACCAGCTTGACGGCGGAGCGAGCGCGCCGCACGGCGACGCGGAGGTCATGGAGGAACTCCGCGTCGAGGTCGGCGAGGACACCGGGCGCGTTGGCGGAGACCACATCCAGGAGGTCGCGCAGGATCCTCCTCACCGCCTCGGCCGATGGCTCGCCCGGCTCGATCGGTCTCACCCGAGGGCCCCCGGCCTGGTCCAGCCAGGCCAGCCAGCCTCCCGAGCTGGGCTGCAGCCCACCCCTCTGGGTCAGTCGGCTGCGCAGCTCCTTCGCTAGGCGCTGCCCTTCACCGACCATCGTCACCCGCAGCCAGGTCCGGGGGATCGCCCGCCTGGCCCCCAGGCGTTCCTCCCAGCGTGCCTCTCCCAGGGCCCGGCCCCGGGTATCGCGGAGAGAGATGGTGTGCCTCCGGGTCCGCATCCGGGCGATCGGTAGAAGCGCTCTCCCTCCGATCAGAGGGCCGAGCACCGAGGTTGCGGGCCCCTCCCCGACCAGCTGCTCCAGCTGCCACCCATGCTCGTTCCGCCGCGAGCGGGGCAGGGGGCAGGGGACGCTCCAGGAGGAGCCTCCATCCACTCCCTCGATCTCAGCTCGATCGCTCTCAGGGCTCCGGCCCCAGGTGAGTTGCAGGGTGACGCCTGCCCGCCGCAGGCGCCTGTCAAAGGTGTCCACCCAGCGGTGATCGATGACCGCCACGGCCTCCCGGGCCCCTCCGGACAGCGGAAGCAGGTCACGGAGGATGGCCGCCGGGATCGGTCCTCTGGAGGTGAACTCGAGCGGCGTTCGAGATCGCCCCGATGTGGGCGTCGGGGTGGCAGCCGATCGGGGGCCTTCGCGGGCTGCCATGGCGAGATTCTGACAGCTGGACTCGGCGCCACATAAGAACAAATGTTCGTTAACATACGGGGATGGCTCCTGCCCCGTTCTCCGAGTGCTGGGCGCGCTCCTACTTCTCCTTCCTTGAAGGGGCCAGCTCTCCGGAGGCGTTGGTGGAGCGGGCCCGGGAGCTGGAGATGCCGGCCATCGGGCTGGTGGACCGGGGCGGCCTGTATGGGGCTGTGCGGCTGGTGCGGGCCGCGCGGCGCTCGGGAGTGCGGGCCATGGTGGGGGCGGAGCTGGACCTACACGGGGGCGGCCGTCTGGCGGTGCTCGCTCCGGACCGCCCTGCCTACCAGCAGCTCTGCCGGGCGGTCAGCCGAGCCCAGCTCGCCGGCGTCAAGGGGGCCCCGCGATTGTGCCTAGAGGGCTTGGAGGATGTGTTGGGGAGAGCGGCCGGGGCTGCCGGGGATGTGCAGCGGGACGGCCGCCGGCCGGCGGGGTTGAGCGAGCGGATTCGCCGCGACTCCCGCGCTCGGGTGGCAGCGGAGCACCGGGTGCGGGCGGCCGACCTGGACCGCTGCGTCTTCCTGCTCGGGGGGCCGCACAGCCCGGTCAGCCGGGCGCTGAGGCGGGGGGAGTGGTCGGTGGCCAGGGATGCGCTGGCCGCTCTTCATGAGCAGCTGGAGCCCCAGAACCTCTACCTCTGTCTGCAGCATCACCTGCACCCTGGCGACGACTGGCTGGCCACCGAGACCGCCTCCCTGGCCGCGGAGTTGGGGGTGGCCGTCATGGCCAGCGCCGCGCCCCGCTATGCCCGACCCGGCGACGGCCGACTCCTTGATGTGCTCACCGCCATCCGCCACGGCTGCACGCTGGAGGAGGCGGCGGCTTCCGGCCTGCTCCTGCCCAATCATGAGTACTGGATGCGCGATGGTGCGGGGCTGACAGAGCTCCTGCCCCACCCTGAAGCCATGGCGGGGGCTTCCGAGCTGGCCTCTCGAGCCGACCTGGAGCTGGACTTCCGCCACAGCCGCTTCCCCGGTCTAAGGCTGCCGCCGGGAGTGGACCCTGACCTGCGGCTGAGGCAGCTTTGTGAGGAGGGGATCGCAGACCGCTACCCCGGCCCGCGGGGGGCCGTGGACGCCCGGCTGGCCCATGAGCTGGAGGTGATCGGCGGCTGTCACCTGGCGGAGTTCTTCCTCATCGTGGCCGAGCTGATGCATTTCGCCCGCCGGGAGGGGATCCCGGCCCAGGGCCGGGGTTCGGCGGCGGACAGCCTGGTCGCCTACCTCCTGGGGATCACAAGGGTCGACCCCCTGGCCCACAACCTCCTCTTCGAGCGCTTCCTCCACGAGGGCATGGAGAGCACCCCTGACATCGACATCGATGTCTCCACCGCGCACCGCGAGCGGCTCATCCAGCACGTCTACGACACCTACGGTGAGGAGCGCACCGGGATGGTCTGCACCGTCATCACCTTCCGCCTACGCCTGGCGCTGCGCCAGGTTGGGGCCGCCCTCGGGATCCCCGAGCGGCTCATGGAGCAGCTGGCCAAGGCCGTGGACCGGGACGTGGAGAGCGAGGGGGGAGCGACCCTGGTCGAGCGGCTTCTGGCGGTGGCGAGCCGGGCACCGTCCGAGGCGATGTCGGCTCGGGAGTGGAGGCAGTTCGCGGACTTGGTGGACCAGGTTGTCGGGGTTCCACGGCACCTCTCTATTCATGTGGGTGGGATGCTGGTCACGGGTGAGCCGCTCTGGGACATCGCTCCCCTGGAGCGGGCCACCCGTGCCGGCCGGGTGGTGGTGCAGTTCGACAAAGATGACGTCGAGGATCTGGGCCTCATCAAGATCGACCTGCTGGGCCTGCGCACCCTCTCCGCTGTGGAGGAGGCGCTCAGCGAGCTGGAACGGGTGGGGGAGGGGCGCCCCGATCTGGACCGGCTGGACCTGACCGACCCGGAGGTGTACGAGATGTGCTCCCGCGCCGACACCGTGGGGGTGTTCCAGATCGAGTCGCGTGCCCAGCAGCAGACCCTGCCCCGAGCCCGTCCTCGGGAGTTCAACGATCTCGTGGTGGAGGTGGCGATCATCCGCCCCGGACCCATCCAGGGGAAGGCGGTCCATCCTTACCTGCGCCGCCGCCAGGGGAAGGAGCCGGTGCGTTACCTGCACCCGAGGTTGGAGCCCATCCTCCGGGACACCCTGGGCGTGATCCTCTACCAGGAGCAGATCATCGAGATCGCCATGAGCCTGGCGGGCTTCAGCGCCGCCCGAGCGGACCGCTTCCGGCGGGCGATGAACCGGCATCGCTCAAGAGAGGAGATGGACTCCCTGGAGGCGGAGTTCCTTGCCGGCTGCAGGGCCCAGGGAGTGGAGGAGGAGATCGGAGCCGAGCTGTTCGCCGCGGTGCGGGGGTTCGCTGAGTTCGGCTTCTGCCGCAGTCACGCTGCCGCCTTCGCCCGGACCGCGTACGAGACCGCCTGGCTGCGCCTGCACCATCCGGAGGCCTACCTGGTGGGGCTTCTCAACCTGCAGCCGATGGGCTTCTACCATCCCTCGGTGCTGGTCGACGACGCCCGCCGCCACGGGGTCGCGGTGCTGCCGGTGGATGTGAACCACAGCGCCTCCCGCTGCCGGGTGGAAAGGCAGGGGCGTGGTCTGGCGGTGCGCCTGGGGTTCAACTATGTGAAGGGGGTGGGTGAGGTCTGGGGGGAGCGGCTGGATGCCGAGCGCCGGCGCGGAGAGTACCGAAGCCCGGAGGAGTTCTGGCTTCGGACCCGGATCAGCCGGGAGGCGATGGGGGCCCTGGTACTGGTGGGGGCCCTGGATGGCTTCGCGGTGCCTCGCCGGGAGCTGCTCTGGAGGCTGCGCGGAAGCCAGGATGAGATCGAATCCTCGAGCCAGCCCTGGCTCCTGCCACTGCCAGCCCCACCCCCGGCCCTGCCTCCCATGACGCCGGCGGAGCGCTTGGAGACCGACTATCACTTCCTGGGCCTCAGCACCGGCCCGCACCCGGTGGAGCTGCTGCGTCCCCGGCTGGCCGTCCTGGGTGCCGTCCGGCTACAGGAAGCGCGGGCCGCTGGGCCGGGGGCCAGGCTCACTGTGCTGGGGCTGGTGATCACCCGGCAGGCTCCCCCCTCGGCGCATGGGATGCGGTTCTTCACCCTGGCGGACGAGACCGGGCATCTGGACCTGGTGATCCCGCCTGAGGTGCATCGTCGGTTCCGCCAGCTGGCCCATCACCGGCCTCTGATCTGCGCTCAGGGGGTGATGCGGGCGGTGGACGGGGTGGTGAGCATGGCGGTAGAGCGGCTTCTGGCTCTACCCGAGGGTGTGGCCAGCGCGGCCCCTACCGCGTCTCATGACTACCGGTAAAGGCCCCACGCCCCAACCAGGCGGCCACCGTGCCGGCTCCCGCCACCATCAGGATGCCGTACACGCCGGCCACCGCGGCCGCCGGGGGCAGCACCGCGACGGCCACCGCAATCGCCACCCCGAATTCGCGGATAGCCACCGGGAACCCCACCCCCGCAGCCGTGCGACGGGGGAGGGAGAGCGTCCGCCCGAGCCCCCATCCCAGAGCACCTCCGGCAACGAGCACGGCACCGGCGAGAAGCACGATGGGGAGGAGAGTGGCGGAGAAGAGAGCCGGCCGCGCCGGGCCCATGCCTGCCAGAACCACCAGGACGAGGCAGGCCGCGCTCAGGTCCAGGTAGAGGTGGCGGTGCCGAGCCAACCGGGGGAATCGGACTCGGAGCAGCACACCTGCCAGAAGGGGCAGCAGGACCGACAGTCCGAGCTCCCCGACCAACGAAAGGGGGCTGAACCGGGCGGTCCCACCCAGGGCCACGCCCAGCCAGACCGGCACCAGAACGGTGGCCAGGGCCAGGGAGCCGGCCATGATCGAGGTCGCCAGGGCCGCGTCACCACCGGCCACCGCCGCCATCAGCCCGCTGGTGATCTCCGCTGGGGCGATGGCGCAGATAACCACGCCAGAAGCCAGCTCGCGGCTGGGAATCGCCCTGCTGACCAGCACCGCCAGCCCGGGGAGCACGGTCCACTCGAGGAGCAGCGCCGCTCCCACCAGGTGGGCCCGCCGGGCCGCCGCCCGGAAGTCCGCCGGGGTGAGGTTCAGGGAGACGCCCAGAACCTGCCCCGCCAGCAGGACGGGAACCACCGGCACCAGCGCGCCCGACGCTGTGGGCAGTGCCAAGCCTATCCCCACCGCCAGTACCACCCAGGGCAGAAGTCGGTGGCGGACCGGGTGGAGCAGGTGGGTGGCCAGCCGCCATCGCCTGAAGGGACTCATGCGGCCACTATGCCGCCCCGAGGCTTCAGCGGGCGGGGTCGGCGCTGACCCGCGGGGCGGGGGAGGGAACCCTGGTGGAGGGGGGCTCGGCCGAGTGCCGGCGCAGCCACTGCAGCTGGCGCATGGCCGCGTCCAGGTCGGCGCTGGTGAACGGTGTCCGGCGGTGCCGGAGGAGCACCACTCGGGACTGGTCGGGGGCTCCGGCTGCCACGGGGATGACGATGATGGAGTCGACGGCGACGCTGGCCCGGGCCTGGGCCCGTCCGGAGGGTGGCGTGGTCCACATGATCGCCCGGCCTGTTGATCCCGCCCGGCGCCAGAGGTCCCGGACAGTCCTGGTGGGGCGGTACTGCTCCCCGGGGTGGCTGGCCAGGACAGCCATGTCCGGGCCGAGGAGCACGGCGTGGTCGGCGCGTGCCGCGCGGGCTAGCCGCTGGAGCAGGGCCAAGGATCCCACCGGAGTGTCCGGAATTCGCCGGCCCCGGCGCACCAGCCGCAAGCTCAGCCAGGCGTTGACCGCCATGCCCAGCACCGCCGCCAACAGTCCTTCCAGCACCAGGGGCAGGCCCGTGGGGCGCAGGGCCAGGAAGGCCACTAGTTGCACGGCGCCCGCCGCGAGCCCTGAGAGCAAGTAGCGCCTCAGAAGGGGGGAGCGCTCCCGATGGAAATCGGCGAAGGTGACGCGCAAGTTCAGCCCGGCGTTCCAGAGAAGAGAGATGGCGAAGGCGGTGGCCCAGGCCAGCAGAGCCGGCCAGGCCAGCGTGACACCCACGAGTTGCAGGGTGGCCAGGAGTATGCCGAGCCCGCTCAGGCCGACCGCAGCGAACTTCCACCGGCGGGCGCTCCCGGGGACGTCGCGCACCAGGGACCAAAGATGACGCAGGTACAGCCAGCCCTGCTGGACTGTGGCCTTGCTCTCGCCCGCGCCACGCGGTTGAAAGTCCAGGGGGACCTCGGCAACACGGGCACCGGGAGTGCAGACGAGCAGCTCCAGCAGAATCTTGAAGCCCACGGGCCGGAACTCCAGACCGCGGACCAGGTCCGTCCGGCAGAGAAAGAAGCCGGCCAGGGGGTCGGTGCTGGCCCTGGCCTCCTGGAAGAGAAGCCGCGCCAGGAAGGTGGCGCCGCGAGACACCAGCCGGCGGCTCCAGCTTCCCAGCCCTTGTCTGGTCGCACCCGGTAGGTAGCGGCTCGCGACCACCAGATCCGCGCCGTCGCGGGTCCTGGCCACCATCTCCGGGATCAGCTCCGGCGGATGTTGCAGGTCGCCGTCCATGACGCAGGCGAGCCGGCCGCGAGCGCGGGCCAGACCGACCACCACGGCGGTGCTCAGTCCGCCGACCCGCTCCTCGGGGCGGCGGTGGACGAGGCCGATCCGGGGATCCCGTCGGGTGGCCTCACGCAGCACCCTGGTGGTGGCGTCATCGCTGTCGTCCACGAACAGCACTTCGAAGGGGATCTCCGCGAGGGAGTTGCGGAGGCGCTGGATCAGAAGTGGGACGTTGCCAGCCTCGTCACGGGTCGGGACCACGACGGTGAGCTCGAGAGCTGGCTCGGTGGCGGGCTTGCGGGGCCGGGGCATCTCCTCGAGTCTAGGCATGCGCGTGTCAGGGCTCGGCGCTGTTACCAAATCGTTCGTCTGGGAGCCGAGCGAGCACGTGGTCGATTGCCGTCCCAGGGTTGAACCGGCCCTCCGCCACGACCGTGCCGGCCCAGAGCAGGACGGGGATGCGCCGCCCGAACAGCTCCTCGCTCTGAGGATCTGATTCCACGTTCCGCTCATCGAGACGAAGGCCATGTTGCCCCGCCAGTGCGGCCAGTGGGCCTCGGATCCCATCACAGAGATGGCAGTCGGGCCGGGTGAGGAGGATCAGAGATCGCTCAACCGACACCCCAGCTCTCCAGCAGCCCCAGGTAACGGCGACGCCAAGCCTCGGCCACCGCGGCGAACAGCGTCCAAGCCGCCGCCTCGGCCAGCACCCCAGGGAGCGTGCTGGACGCCAGCTGGCTGCCCCGGAGGCCGAGGCCGGCGTAGAGGCAGAGACGGACCACGGCCACGGCTCCCAGCACTCGGGTCAGATCGCTGGCGGCCAGTACCACCGACCGCTCTCGGCGGAGTCCTGCCCTGAGCCTGGAGGCTGAGGGCGGGCGCTCGGACGCCACGCTCCATGACGGCTCGGGGGCGACGCTCCGGAGCCGCAGCCAGCCCAGGGCGGCGAGAAGGGTGGCTGCCAGCACCGGCGGCAGTGCCTGCCATGGAGCCCCCAGACGCAGGAACTCCTGCCAGCCCGAAAGGCGCCCACCGGCGGCGAAGACCGCCTGGTAATGAGTCTGCAAGAGGAAGGAGGACCAGGAGACAGCCATCGCCAGCGCCAGGGCCACGATGACCGTCAGCCCCAGGCGGCTCGAGACCAGCTGCCAGAGATGCGCCTTAGCGTCCGGTATCCGAGACGCCGTCCATCGCGCCCGGAGTCCTGCCATCACCTCGAGTCTATGCCCGATGCCCGCCTTAAGACGGTGGGCCGGCAGCCACCACCTCCTCGATGCTGGAGGGGCTGATCCCCTCCGGGCCCAACCACTCCAGCCACCAGGTGGCCCCGGCCGCCTCGAATCCCCTGAGCGCAGATCGCGTGCTTTGGGGCTGGGCCCAGCTGGCGTGGGTGACGACGAGGTCGGCGCCTTCCGCGCTGCCGAGGGCCAGGAGGGCCGAACGAACCTCGCCGACCTGGTCGGGAGGAGGCGGCGGGGGCGGCCAACCACCCCCGAATATCGGGAAGCAGCCTTCGAGGGCAGCAGCGCGCTGCAGCGGTCTCCGGTGGGGCCACCGGCACGCCGCCCAGGTGGGGATCGGGTCCTGCAGGGGCCGAGGGAGGAACGCCGGAGAGTCGACGCGGTGGACCACCCCGGAGCGGTGCACCGGCGCACTGGCCCAGAGGGAGCGGATTATGGCCAGGCCTTCGTCCAGCGCCGTGGCGCGGAGGGCCGGGGAACCAGGGTCGCCGAAGGCGCTGAACTCCCCCCATCCGTCGTCGCCCAGCCCCACTCCGAACACCACCCGTCCGCCGGACAGCCGATCCAAGGTGGCCGTCTGGCGCGCCAGAACCCACGGACGACGCCGCGCCACTGGGGTGACCATGGTCCCCAGCCGAAGGCGCTCGGTGAGCGCCGCTACCACCGCCAGCGTCACCCAGGGGTCCGCGACCGGGGTGGTGGGATCGGCCAGTATGTGGTCCCAGAGAAAGAGCCCGTCCCAGCCGGCCAGCTCGGCACTGGAAGCAAGCTCAGCCACGCGCCGCGGGTCCGAGAACTCGCCGAAGGGTGCCAGGAACAGTCCCTTTCGCATGCTCTCTTCAGTATCCACGGGAGTGACCCGGGAATGTGGGCGCCTAGAATCGAGGCCAGTCCAATCCGAACGGGGGATGCTCGACCTCATGCGCCGGCTGCGGATCGCCACCTACAACATCCTCTCCGGGGGCGGGACCCGCTGGGGCGCCATCGCCGAGATGGTGCAGGCGATGGACGCCGACGTCCTCGCACTCCAGGAGATCGAGGACCCTCGACCGATGTACGACCTCGCGGAGCGCCTTGGCTACCGTGCCGTGTTCGGACGTGCCCCTCGATTCCGGCACCAGGGGCTGCTCAGCCGCCTGCCGCTGCGGGAGTGGCGCAACCACCAGGATCCAAGGGCCTTCCCCCGCAACTCCCTGGAGGTCTCCCTCGAGCTCCGAGACGGCCCGCTCACCATCCACACCGTCCACCTAACCGCTGCCTTCCAGCGGCGGGGACGGGCGGAACCGGACCGTCTGCGGGAACTGAGGGCGGTGCGCGAGCAGGCCAGTGAGGGCAGCCCCGACCGCCACCTGATCCTGGGCGACTTCAACTCCCTAGCACCGGGCGAGCGAATCGATGCGGCGGGGTTCCTCTCCCTCCTCTCTGACTGGCGCCGATCCGGCGCGCTGGAACGGTACGGGACCCTGGGCCCGGTGCCGGCCATGCGCCAGGCGGGGGTTGGGGCGGGAGGAGGGACGGAGTTGGAGCTCTCACCTGTGGCCAGGGAGGGGATGCCCCGCCTCCCCTGGGTGCTCCAGCCGCTGGTTGAGTTCGTACCCAAGGGTGAGGCGACCGATCTGGTGGTGGGCGCGATGATGCCTCGGGAGGTGGTGAGCGAGATGCTGGCCGCCGGGTATGTCGACTGCCTGCGCCGGCTTCACCCTCACGGCGATGAGTTCACCTGCCCCACGTACCACCCGGCCGTGCGCATCGACTACCTGTTCGCGACTCCTGCCCTGGCCGAGCGGCTGGCCGACTGCCAGGTGGTCGGCACCGAGGGGGCGCTGGCCGAGGTGGCGGGGCGGGCCAGCGACCACTTCCCGGTGATGGCGGACTTCCGTCTGGAACCCAGCTGACCGGGACCGGGATGGAAGGGGGCTCTCCCCGAGCCTCGGGGAGCACGCGAGCGGTCGACATATACTCGGCTGGTGGTGAGCAGTAAGCGGGCGGCGCCGCTTCCGCGGGCCGAGTACGCCCTCCTGGGTCGTTCCGGAACCGAGCCGGCCGCTCTGCCCGGCACCGACCCCAGGGCCTCCGTGCTCCTGGAGCCGACGGCCTTCCCCACCCCGTACGGGTCCACTCCGGAACTGGAGTTCCTCACCCTTCGGGCGGATTCAGGCGAGCTTCGCCGGCTGATCTTCGTACGCCCGGCGCCTTCCCTGGCTCCCTCCATGGAGCCCGAGCTGCGAGGCAGGGAGCACCGGAGTCTCGCCCTCTTCTGGGCCTTGCGGGAGGCCGGGGTCGTGCGCATCGTGGCCGAGTCCGGCGCGGCCAGCATCACCCAGCATTTCCACCCCCGCGATCTGGTGATTCCCCATGACTTCATCGACTTCACCCCGCAACGGTCCGGATGGCTCTCCCCGGGCCGCTCGGTTTCCATGCGCGAGCCCTTCTGCCCCGACATCCGGGAGGTGCTCTGGCAGCGCTCCAGGCGCTTTGCCGCCGAAAAGGCGACCCGCGCCTTCAACCGGGCCATCCACGCCTCGGTGGAGGGGCCCCGGGCCGAGACGGCCGCCGAGGTGGCCGCGCTGGCGCGCCTGGGAGGGGACGTGATCAGTCAGGGAGTCACTCCGGACGTCTACCTGGCCAGGGAAATCGGGGCCTGCTTCGGGACCGTGGAGATGGTATTGAACTACGCGGAGGGCGTCCGTCCAGAGTGGGACTTCGAGTTGCTCAGGGCGATCGTCCGTGAGGGGGCCGAGGAATTGGGCAAGGTGGCTCTGGACGCGCTCGCCGCACTGCCGGCGGAGCGGACCTGCCTGTGTGCTGCCCGCCCCTCAACCCCGGAGGGAAGCACGGCCGAAGGCCTGCTCAGCGCATGACAGTGGGGGCGGCGGAGGAGGTTCTGCCGACCGCGGGCCGGCCGGAGGTCCCTTCCGTGCGGGCGATGTTCGGCGGGATCGCCCGACGCTACGACCTGCTCAACGCCGTCCTCAGCCTGGGGGAGGATCGCCGTTGGCGACGGCGGGCGGCGCAGCTGACGCGCCTTGCGCGGGGCGGAAGAGCGTTGGACGTGTGCACCGGAACTGGGGCCCTGGCGCGCCTGCTCTGGCGCCGGGTGGGTCCTTCGGGCTCGGTGCTCGGAGTGGATATCACCGAAGAGATGCTTTCACTGGCCGCGCGGGCGGTCCCGGAGGTGGAGTTCCGGGTCGCGGATGCGCTGGAGCTGCCCGTCCCCGAGCGGGCCTTCGACGCGGTGACCATGGCCTTCGGGCTGCGCAACATCGCCGATCACCAGCGCGCCCTGAGAGAGGTCTGGCGGGTCCTGCGCCCCGGGGGACGGGTGGTGATCCTCGAGTTCAGCACCCCTCGAGCGGTCATGCGGCCCCTCTACCGGCAGTACAGCCGGATGGTGATCCCCCGAGTGGCGAGGCTCCTCCTCGGACGTACCGGCGCCTACGACTACCTCACCTCCTCGATCTCCGCCTTTCCCGGTCCCGACGTGGTCGCGGGCTGGCTGCGGGAGGCGGGCTTCGAGAGGGTGGGCTTCGAGCGTATGACCGTGGGGATCGTGGCGCTCCACTGGGGGCGCCGTCCGGGCTGAGCCGTCCGGCCGCTCTCTTAGCGGCTAAGTGGGTTAGAGTGGGGCGGGACAGCCATCGGGAGAGTCGGTAGGTGATTCGCGCATTGGTAATGGCCTCCGGGCCTGAGCTGGAGGCCATGGAGCCCTGGCTCTCCTATCTCCGCGAGACCCACGAGGTGGAGACCCGGGTCATCGGAAGCCCTGAAGATCTGGCGGGCCTGGAGAGGGCCGACGTCGTGGTGGCCCACGTCCCCTCTGGGGCCCTTGAGGGGGCCGCCGAAGCCGGGATGGCTGATTTCCTCACCTCCGGCGGGGGCCTGGTTTCGCTGCACTGCACCAGTGCCAATTGGAGTAGAGGGCCCCGGCTGGGACCCCTGATCGGCCGGGCGGCCGACCGGCTTCCGGCCGGTGAACTGGTCGTGGATGTGGAGCATTCGGACCACGACATCACCCGGAGGTCGCCGGCCTCGTTCACCGTCCTCGACTCCGGGTTTGCGGTCGAGGACACCGGCGCGGACGGCTCCGAGGCCGAGGTTCTGCTGAGCACCACGTGGAGGTCGGGGCGGAGGCCCCTCGCCTCGGTCCGGCGTGCCGGTTCTGGCCGGGTCTTGCACTTCGGCCTGGGTGGCGCGGCCACCACCTTCCAGTCGCCCGCGGTCCAGGATCTCCTCTACCGCGGGGTGCGCCACGCCGCCGGCCGGTCCGAGGGGGCGCCCGTAGGGGTCGGGCTGGTTGGTTTCGGGGCCATTGGTCCAGAACACCTCTCGGCAATCTCGGCGGTCCCCGGGCTCACCGTGGCGGCGGTCGCCGACCGCTCTCCAGAGCGGTTGGGAGCGGCCCTCGGACTGGCCCCCCAAGCGCTCCCGGCCCAGGGGTTGGGTGAGCTGCTGGACAACCCTGCAGTGGGTGCGGTGGTCATCTCCACCCCCCCCAACACCCACTTCGCGCTGGCTCTGCGCGCCCTGGAGGCCGGCCGCCACGTGGTGGTCGAGAAGCCCTTCTGCCTCACCGTGGCCGAGGCTGACCGGCTCCTGGACGCCGCGACGGCGGCTGACCGCACACTCACCGTCTACCAGAGTCGTCGCTGGGACCCGGACTTCATGGCACTTAGAGGGCTGGTGGAGACCGGCCAGCTGGGAAGGGTGTTCCACCTCGAGGCATTCGTCGGCGGTTTCGAGCACCCCTGCCACTTCTGGCACTCAGATGCCGGCGTGAGCGGAGGCGTGATCTTCGACTGGGGCGCGCACTACCTAGACTGGATCCTCCAGCTGCTCCCGGGACGGGTGGTCGAGGTGAGTGCCTCGAGCCAGAAGCTGATCTGGTTGGACGTCACCAACGACGACCACTTCGTGCTGCGGATGACCTTCGAGGACGGGGCCAGCGCTGAGTTCATCCACTCCGACATCGCGGCCGCCCGCAAGCCGAAGTGGTACCTCTTGGGAACCGAGGGGGCCGCGGTGGGGCTGTGGCGGGAAGAGAGCCGGCTGGTGGCCACGCCCACCGGGGTGTCCGAGGTCCAGGTGCCGGTTGCCGACCTGCCCTGCGAACTGCACCTGCTGCGGCCGGGCCCGGCCGGGCGCAGCCATGACCAGAGGGTGGCCCTTCCTCTGGCGCCACCCCAGGCGTTCTACCGGAACCTGGCCGGACACCTTTTGGCCCGGGAGCCGCTGGCCGTCTCGCCGGGGGCAGCGCGGCGCAACATCGCCATCATGGAGGCGGCGATGCGCGCGGCCAGCTGCGGTCCGCAGCGGGTCAGAATCTGACCCTCCCCTTGCGCTGGGGGATCCTGGGCGCGGCCAGGATTGCCCGAGCCGCGGTCGTGCCCGCGATCCGGGCCGCCGGCGGGGAGGTGGTCGCTCTCGGTAGCCGCGACCTGGAGCGGGCTGAGAAAATGGCTGGGGAACTGGCGATCCCGCAGGCCCATCCCACCTACGAGGCGGTCCTGGCCGGCCCCGTCGACTGCATCTACCTGCCGCTTCCCAACTCCCTGCACCTCACCTGGGCGGAGCGCGCATTGGCCGCCGGCAAGCATGTCCTGTGCGAGAAGCCACTCGCACTCAGCGCCGAGGAGGCTCTGGCCATGGGCCGGGCGGCGCGTCTCCACGGCCGCGTCCTCGCAGAGGCCCTGATGTACCGCTACCACCCTCGTTGGCAGGAGGCTCTCCGTCTTCTCCGTTCCGGGGTGATCGGGGAGCCGCGGCATGTTGGGGGCAGCTTCGCCTTCCACCTGGCCCCGGGGAACGACTACCGCTGGCGGGCTGATCTGGGAGGTGGTGCGTTGTATGACGTGGGCTCCTATCTCGTCAGCGCCAGCCGCCAGGTCTTCGGTGCCGAGCCACTCCGGGCGCTGGCCCTGGCCCGGAGCCGGCACGGCGTGGACGTCCGCTGCGATCTGCTGCTGGACTTCGGAGAGCGGGGGTCGGCGGCCGTGGGGTGCTCCTTCGAGCGCGGCGAGAGCCAGTGGCTCCGCGTGGAGGGGGAGGAGGGCGCCCTGCTGATCCCACTACCGTTCACCGCCTGGACGGGACAGCAGGTCCCGCTGTACCTCGAGCGATCCCCGGGGGGCGCCCGGGAGGGGATCGAGACCCCGGCGGCGGACCCCTACCGGGAGATGGCCGACCACTTCATGCGGAAAGTCCGGTCCCTGGAGCAGCCGCTCACCTCAGCCCAGGAGGCGGCCGCCAACCTGGCGGTGCTGGACGCCTGCCGGAGCAGCATGGAGAGCGGGTCGGCGGAGTCAGTGATCATGCCGCCACGGTGACCGTGCAATCCGGCGTCGAGATCAGGACTCGCACCCCACCGGGGTAGGCGCCGACCAGCTGGGCGCAACCTCCATCCAGGTGGGGCGGCGGCAGGGTCGCGGGCCAGGCGACTTCGGCCACGGCTGGGCTCGGGACCCCCGAGAACCTCACGGTGAGGACGTGCCGGGAGGTGGAGTAGGCCATGGACGCGAGTCGGCCGGGGGCCGCTTGGACGTACGGCTGTGAGAGTGTGTCCAGCCAGGCTCGGTCAACCGGCCCCTGGCCTGTGCGCACCCCCCAACCGGAGGGGTCGTCCCACTGCCACCAGGCCCACCCGGTGCGGTACCGATCGGAGAGCGCTATCTCGGCCAGGGCCCAGGCGGCGGCCCCGCGCAGCTGGTGGTCGATTCCCAGCTCACCTGTCCAGTAGGGGGCTGGAATCTGGGCAGCCTCAGAGAGGCCCTGGACGAGTTCGGATCGGAGTGGGGAAGATTGGCCGCGGAAGGAATTTCCGATGAGACTGCCGGCGTAGAGGTGGGTGGAGTACACCAGATCGGGGGCTCGCAGGGGGTCCACCCGTGTCGGCAGATCGCCGAAGAGGTTGCCCTCGATGATGAAGAGGTGGTTGGGGTCCACCCGAGCGATCTCCCGGATCCCTGTGGCGTAGAACGGAAACAGGATCCGGGGCGCGAAGATGCCCGGGGGCACGGGCAGCGGGTGGGGCTCGTTGTAGAGGTCGAAGCCGGCAACTGCCGAATTGCCGGCGAGCGCCCTTGCCAGCACCTGCCAGGCCTGCCAGTAGAGGCGCTGCCAGTTGGGGTAGAGCCAGAAGAACGCCAGGTCGGCATTCACCGCCGGGGAGAGGTGCCGCTGCCAGGCGCTAGAAACCCCGGGCAACTGCCAGTTGGGGAGAGCCGGAAGGGTGAGCCAGCTGGGGGCGCCACTTCCGCCGAAGGCGACGCCGAAGTCCTCGGTGTGCAGGTCGAGGACCGTATACAGCCCGGCACGCGCGCAAAGCGCCACCATCGCCTCGACCTGCCTCAGGTAGCTCCGGCTGAAGGACCGCGGCTGCGGCTCCAGCAGGGACCAGGACACCGGGATCCGGACCACGTCGAACCCCTGGGCGCGCATCAGGAGGGCGTCCTGGATGGTGAGCGGAGGGGGAAGCGGCGCGCTGCCGCTCTGGAGCAGGGCGTCGTCGTTGAAGCCGCGGAGGATGACCGAATCCCCTTGGCTGTTGACGATCCGGCCGGCGCGCACGCTGAGCCAGGGGAGGGTGCCGGCGGGGGGGCGCTGCGGTTGGAACGAGGCCGTCAAGGTGGGGAGTGGTGAGAGCACGATCGTGCCCAGCGCCACGGTTGCCAGCACCAGCCATAGACCTGCACTCATCCCGCCCGCGCTCTCCCTTGGGGGGCGCGCTCGGCGAGTGGACCGGACGGGCGTGGCTACTCCGAGCCCACCCCGGAGTGGGCTGGGCCCCTGAAGGCTATGACCCCGGTCAGGAAGCGTCCGCTGCGCGCGTCTATCACCACCGCATAGAGGCTTATCTGACCGGGAGCCGGCAGGTTGCCGAACGGGCCCGCACCCGCCTGGAGAAGGACCACCCAGCAAAGGCGGGGCCGCGACCCCACGGTGCCCCCCTGGGGTTGGCTGGCCAGTGCCAGGAACGCGGACTGGGGCAGATCCTGGGGTCCCTGCCTCCGGGCCACCTGGAGGGCCCGGCCCTCACCCACCAGCGCTCGACCCTGGGGGGTGGCGAGACTGAGCCCGCTCTGGTTCAGGAGGAGGACCGTGGAGGGGGTGATGCCCAGCCCGTTCGTCTGGACCGGGCCGGTGGGCCCGGTAACAGTGAGGACCACGACCCAGACCAGAAGCAGCAAGATCAAAAGGGTGGCGGGGGACGCCAGGCGACGTCCTTCCTTGGGGCCCATGGCCCCTCATCATCCGGCAACGCGGATGGTGCGCGAAGCCGGGAACCGGAGCTTCGGTTTGGGGCCGCCCACTCTGCGGTAGGGTAATGGTGGCGGGCGGGCCGCCCCGCGGCCCCCGACCCCAACTGACGGAGGTAACTCAACTTCATGGCCAAGACCGTAGGAATCGACCTCGGCACGACCAACTCGGTGGTGGCCGTCATGGAGGGCGGCGAGCCGGTGGTCATCCCCAACAGTGAGGGCGGCCGGACGACCCCCTCGGTGGTGGCTTTCACCAAGGACGGGGAGCGGCTGGTGGGCCAGCTGGCTCGGCGTCAGGCCGCTGTGAACCCCGAGAACACCGTCTACTCCATCAAGCGTTTCATGGGCCGCCTCTTCAACGAGGTCGAGGCCGAGCGCAAGATCGTCCCCTACCAGGTGGTGGCCGGCAAGGATGGCCGGGCCGAGGTGCAGGTGGAGGGGAAGAGCTACACCCCAGAGCAGATCTCGGCCATGGTGCTGCAGAAGCTAAAGGCTGACGCCGAGGCCTACTTGGGGGAGAAGGTCACCGACGCCGTCATCACCGTACCCGCCTACTTCAACGACGCCCAGAGGCAGGCCACCAAGAACGCCGGGCAGATAGCTGGCCTCAACGTCCTGCGGATCATCAACGAGCCGACCGCCGCCTCCCTGGCCTACGGGCTGGAGCGCAAGGAGTCGGAGAAGATCCTGGTCTTCGACCTCGGTGGTGGCACCTTCGACGTCTCCATTCTGGAGGTCGGAGAAGGGGTTTTCGAGGTCAAGTCGACCAACGGGGACACCCACCTGGGCGGTGACGACTACGACCGGCGGATCGTCGATTGGATGGCGGAGGAGTTCCGGCGTGACCAGGGAATCGATCTCAAGGGTGACCGCCAGGCTCTGCAGCGGCTCACCGAGGCCGCCGAGAAGGCCAAGATCGAACTTTCGCAGCGACAGGAGACCCAGATCAATCTTCCCTTCATCACCGCTGACCAGAACGGTCCCAAGCACCTTGACCTCAAGCTCACGCGGGCCAAGTTCGAGCAGCTGACAGAGGACCTGACCGCGCGCTGCCGGGCCCCGTTCGAGTCCGCTCTGAAGGACGCCAACATGACGGTTTCCGACCTGGACGAGGTGATCCTCGTCGGTGGGTCCACCCGGATGCCGGTGATCCAGGAGCTTGTCAAGCAGATGGCCGGCAAGGAGCCGCACCGCGGCGTCAACCCCGACGAGGTCGTGGCTGTGGGCGCGGCCATCCAGGCCGGGGTCCTCAAGGGCGAGGTCAAGGATGTCCTGCTTCTGGACGTGACCCCGCTCTCCCTGGGGATCATGACCGAGGGTGAGGTCAACACCCGTCTCATCGAGCGCAACACCACCATTCCCACCAGCAAGAGCCAGGTCTTCTCAACGGCCGCTGACAACCAGCCGTCGGTAGAGATTGTGGTCCTCCAGGGAGAACGCCCGCTGGCGCGGGACAACCGCACCCTGGGGCGTTTCATGCTGGATGGGATCCCTCCCGCTCCCCGAGGGCTGCCCCAGATCGAGGTCACCTTCGACATCGACGCCAACGGGATCCTCAACGTGACCGCCAAGGACCGGGGCACCGGGCGCGAGCAGAAGGTCACCATCACCGGCTCGACCACCCTCCAGAAGGAGGAGGTCGAGCGCATGGTCAAGGAGGCCGAAGCCCACGCCGACGAGGACAAGCGGCGGGCTGAGGAGGTGGCTCTCAAGAACCGCTGTGAAACCCTCATCTACCAGGCGGAGAAGACCCTTCGCGAGCACGGCGAGAAGGTCAGCTCGGAGATCCGGGACGATGTCAACCAGAAGGTGGAGAGCCTGAAGTCCGCGGTGGCCGCCAACAACGCCGTGGACATGCAGTCGCGGGAGCAGGAGCTCACTCAGGCGCTGCAGAAGATCGGTGAGGCGATCTACTCCCAAAGCCCTTCCGGATCGGCTCCGGACGGGACAGCTCCGGCCGATGACATCCCGCCCGCGGGCGCGGCAGGAGGGGCTGGGGGCGGCGACGGCGACGTGGTGGACGCCGAGTTCAAGGAAGTTTGAGCCGAGGCCTCCGGGCTGGGGCGGGGGCCGGGCTGCTGGCCCTCGCCTACGCGGGGACGGTCGCGTGGGCTCGGCGTCCCAGGCGCCCCGGCCCCAGCGAGGCCGAGGTGGAGGCGGCTATGGACCGCCAGTTCCAGGGTGCCGCGCCCAGGCACCGCTACGTGGCGTCCGCCGGCGGCCGGACCCACCTCATCGACATCGGCGGGGGGGCGCAGACAGCTCTGGTGTTCCTCTCCGGTATGGGCGGATGCGCCGCCGGCTACCACGCCCTCCTGCAGGAGCTTGCCGGGGATCGGCGGGTGGTTGCCGTCGACCGGTTCGGTACCGGGCTCAGCACAGGGCTTCGGGGCCCGGGGCACCCTCGGAAGTCGTGGGTCGCCCAGATCGAGGCGGTGGTGGCCTCGCTCGGTCTGGCCCCGGTGGATCTGGTCGGCCACTCGCTTGGGGGGATGGTGGCGGGCGCGCTGGCCGTGGAGCGTCCGGAGCTGATCCGCAAGGTGGTGCTCGTGAGCCCCCTTGGAGTGGCGTGCGAGCATCCCTGGACGTGGTCCCCGGCACTTCTCCCCGGCGCCCTCGACATCGCCGCGGTTTTCGCCTCCGGGCGCTTCCTAACGGGCGCGCGGGGGGGCCGGGCCGGCCAGGACCCGTGCCAGCTGGCCGCGGACCGCTGGTGGAGCGCCTCCGACCTCGACTCCGTCGCCAAGCTGATCCGGCCCCGAAGGTTCCGCGCGGAGACCCTCCTCCTGCCGGAGCTGGGCCTGCTTCAGGGCAGGGTTCTCCTCATCTGGGGAGACCAGGATCAGCAGCTGTCCCTGGAGGCGGCTCAGCGAGAGCTGCTTTCCTACCCGGCACTTCCCCTGGAGGTGCTGCCGGGCGCCGGGCACCTGGCGCCGTTTGACCATCCCACGGAGGTCGCTCAGGCCATCAGACGATGGCTGGACGCCGCCTGAGGTAAGCCGCCAGCCTCAGGCGCGGAGCCCCGTCTTGGGTATCGGTGCGAAGCGGGCGGTGAAGTGACGGAGAGCGGGCGGCTCCTCCACGATGCGGTACCCCGGGAGCTCGCCGGCCCTTTGCGCCACCCGCTGCACCACCTCGATTACGTAGTCGATGTGGCTCTGCGTGTAGGTCCGCCGGGGGATGGCGAGCCGGACCAGGTCCATCGGGCCCGCCTGCTCCGAGCCGTCGGGCTGCCGGCCGAACATGACAGTCCCGATCTCCACACTTCGGATTCCCCCCTCCTCGTACAGCCCCACGGCCAGGGCCTGGCCCGGGTACTGGAGTGGGGGTATGTGTGCGAGCAGGGCTCGCGCGTCCAGGTAGACAGCGTGGCCGCCTATCGGCTGCACCACTGGCACTCCAGCGGCCGCCACCGCCTCCCCGAGGTAGGCGGTGGAGCGGATGCGATAGCGCAGGTAGTCGGGATCCACGGCTTCCTTGAGCCCCTGGGCTATCGCTTCCAGGTCTCGGCCGGCCAGCCCCCCGTAGGTGGGAAACCCCTCAGTGAGGATGAGCAGGTTCCGGCAACGCTCCGCCAGCCGGTCGTCGTTCATGGCCAGCCAGCCTCCGATGTTCCCGAAAGGGTCCTTCTTGGCGCTCATGGTCATGCCGTCGGCGCAACTGGCCATCTCCCGAACGATTTCGGCGATGTCCCGCTCTCGCTGGCCCTCCTCCCGCTCGTGGATGAACCAGGCGTTCTCGGCGAACCGGCAGGCGTCCAGGAAGAGCGGAACCCCGTGGCGATGGCAGATCGAACTGGCCTCTTTGAGGTTGGCCAGGGACACCGGCTGCCCTCCGCCCGAGTTGTTGGTGATGGTGACGAAGGCGACCGGCACGTCCCCTCCCCGCCGCTGGAGCAGCTCGTCCAGGGCGGCGGTGTCCATGTTGCCCTTGAAGGGGTGAAGAAGGGAGGGCTCAAGACCTTCCCGGATCACCAGGTCCACGGCCTCGGCGCCTGTGAACTCCACGTTGGCCCGGGTGGTGTCGAAGTGGGTGTTGTTGGGGATCACCTTGCCCGGTCCACCCAGGACGGAGAACAGGATCTTCTCTGCGGCCCGACCTTGGTGGGTGGGGATGACGTGCCGGAAGGGGAATAGTTCCTGCACCGCGTCCAGGAACCTGAACCAGGAGGGGGAGCCCGCATAGCTCTCGTCGCCGTGCTGGATCGCGGCCCACTGGTCGCGTGACATCGCCCCAGTGCCGGAGTCCGTGAGGAGGTCGATCAGGACCAGTTCGGCGGGGAGGTTGAAGAGGTTGTAACCCGCGTCGGCGATCGCGCGCCGCCTCTCCTCGGGTGTGGTGAGGTGCAGCGGCTCGACCGAGTGAATGCGGAAGGGCTCGATGATGGTGTGGAAGGTGTTCTCCATGGGCCGATGGTACTCGCCGGAAGTTCACGGGCCGCCCATCTGGCGGGCCCTGACGACACGACGCCGGGCGGGACGCCCGAGCCTCTTCTGGCTCGGCCTGACGCAGTGGTCTCGATCTCCAGTGGCCTTCGTTCGGATGCGTGGGCACCAGCCGATGGCTGCCCGGACCACCGATTTGCGGATCCGTCTACTCCTCTGGACAGCCGGCGGTTGCGCTGTGGCAGAATGGCGGGGCGACGCGATGAGGCCCGCGTATGCCGGAGCTTCCGGCTAATGGCTTCTAGAAAGCTGTCGGCCCACCTCACGGAGGGTTCGCGTTGCCGGATCTGCTGCAGGCCCTGCTGCTCCCGGTATTTCTCCGCACTGCGTCGGCGTGGTCGCCAGGGGGCCGCGATTCTACGGTTCAAGCACGGGCCGAACGTCTTGCATCCTGGCGGTGGCGGCGCTCATTCTCGTTTTCTTTCCCGTTGGAGTGCTCTCCGCGGTGGACGGCCCCTTCCTCATGAAACACTCCATCCCCGGTTCTCGAGCCGCGGTTCTTCTCCCCACCCATCCGCTCGGGTCAGTCACCTCCTTTCTGCTCATCCGGGCTGGGACCGCGCACATGCCCGTCGAAGCACCAGCCGGGACTGCGGAGAGCTCGATTATCTCAGGGTCTCGGCTTCGGGATTACTCAGGCCGGGACCATGCCCTCGTCAAGTGCGGAAGCCGGATGATGTCCACCATTCTCTCCTGCGTCGTCACGAAGGCGTCCGTGCTTTCGTGGGATCTGGGTAGCACCGGCAGTCTTCCGCAGAGGTGGCTCGTGCCTCCGATGGCCCGGCTGGCCAATCTGGGCCGGTGCGCCACGGCTTCCGGGTGACCCCGGTGTTCGAGAGGGGTCTGTACCCATCGGTGGCCTGTCTCGTCGGCCGAGTTGGCGCTGCCGCCAACCGGCTGCAGTCGGGCAACGTGAACACCTACTTGCTCTACGTGTTCGTCGCCATCCCCAGCGCCTTAGGAGGGGCGCTGCTGTGATCCCATATGCCTTTGGACCGATCGGAGGCGGTGACGAGTCGCCCCAGGACCGGTCCCGGGGCGTGAGTCTCCTCTTCGCGGGCCCGGCCCCGGAGCAGCCCGGGACCTCGGACGGCGATTGGCTGGTCGACCTGCGTCTCGATCAGCTGATCTCGCAGGTCACCAGCGGCCGAGACTCCTATCAGCTGACGCCGCTGCTGCGCAGCCGGCTCCCAACTCCCGGAGCGGTTCGCTATCGACAGGAGGTCTGCCGTGACTTCGAGAGGTCGGAGGTGGCGGACGCCTGGAGGACATTCGGGCACCAGCTGGCCGCGACGCGAGCACGCCTGGACCGGGCCGACAGGACGCGGCACAAGTGGGAGCGCGCGCTGTGGCATCTGGAGGCGGTCCTCCACTACGTTCAGGCGGTGGAGGGGCTGAGTGTGGCGCTCCACCCCTCGGGGTTCTCTTCGGCCGGTCTGCTGGCCGTTCAGGACTACCTGCGTGCCTATCAGGAGTCGTCCGAGTTCTCGGGCCTGGCCCGAGAGGGTCGTGGAGCCGCGGCCGAATTGGGTGCTATCCGCTACTCGGTCAAGGTCGCCGGCAACCGGGTCTCCGTGGGGCGCTTAGTGGGAGAGCCGGACCTCAGTGAGGAGGTCACTGAGGCGTTCCGGAGGTTCCAGCAGGACGCCTCAGAGGGACGAGAGTTCGACCTCATCCGCCCCGAGTGGCTCGACCCCGTGGAGCTAAGAATCCTGGATCGCGTGGCCCGGCTGTTCCCCGAGCCCTTCACCCACCTCGAACAGTTCTGTGCGCGGGCGCCTCAGTTCCGCCATCCGGTCATCGTCGAGCTGGACCGGGAGGCGCAGTTCTACCTGGCCTACCTGGATTTTCTCGCTCCCCTGAGGGAGGCGGGTCTGCCCACTTGCTATCCCGAGATGGTGGGCCCCGGTGCTCCGATCATGGCGGAGTCGACCTACGACCTGGTCTTGGCCCGCAAGCTGGTCGACCTGGACCAGCCGATTGTCGTCAATGACTTGGGCTTCACCGGGCCCGAGCGCATCCTGGTCGTCTCGGGCCCCAACCAGGGTGGCAAGACCACCTTCGCGGTCACCGTGGGACAGGTTTTTCACCTGGCGGCGCTGGGCCTTCCCGTGGCGGGCGCCAGGGCCCGGATTCCCGTCTGCGACGCCGTCCTGACCCACTTTGGCCGCACCGAGGAGCTGGGGGACCTGCAGGGGCGGCTGGAGGCCGACCTCGCCGCCCTGGCCCAGATCTTTTCCCGGGCGACTGACCGGAGCATCGTCATTTTGAACGAGACATTCGGCTCTGCCAGCCTCCAGGATGCTCGATCCCTGGGACGGAGGACCCTGGAGCGGCTGGTGGCGATCGGGGTCCGTGGTGTCTACGTCACCTTCATCGACGAGCTCGCCGAGATGGGGCCCGCCATGGTCAGCATGGTGAGCACGGTTGACCCCGAAGATCCCGCCGAGCGCACCTTCAAACTGCAGCGCAGGCCGCCCGACGGCCTCGCCTATGCACTGGCCATCGCCCACAAGTACGGGCTGACCCGCGACCAGCTCTTGGAGCGGCTGCGCGCTTGAAGCCCCACCTTCTCTTTTCCGATCGGGACTTCAACCGCCAGGGCGACGTCCCGGGCGGGATGGAGGATCTTAGCCAGGACCTGGGCCTGGAGACCATCTGGAGCGCCATGAGTGGGGGTGACCGTTTCATCTGGGACGCGGCCCGACGGGTCACCCTGGAAAGCCTTAAGACCACGGAGGAGGTTGGCTATCGCCAGGAAGTGGCCCGGGACTTCCTGGGTCAGCCGGAGGCTCTGGAGCAGCTTTACCAGGTGGCCGTTGATGCTGTGGAGTCGGAGAGACGGATCTGGGGCCTCAGCGGGCGCCACCCGGCGGGAGCCCTGCATCACGGCGTGGAGGTGCTCTCGGTCCTCATGCCTGCCGCTCGACGCCTGCGCAACCTCGGTGAAGGCATGAGGGCAAGCTGGAGTTCCAGAGGGCTGACCGAATTTGCGAGGAGCCTCGGCCGGGAGCTGGACGATGAGTACCTTGACCGGGCTGAATCCCTGCTGAATGCCCTGCGGCTGGAGTCGGGAGCTCTCTTCAGGAGCAGCCTGGGAAGCGGCGGCGGCGGGAGCGGATACCGGCTGCTACGGCCATCGGCACGAAGGGTGCCCCTCGGCGAGCGTCTCGGAGTCCGGGAACGTTCCCAGCACTCGTTCACCGTGGACCCCCGCGATGAGACGGGGCTGAGGGCTCTGGGCAACCTCACCGACCGAGGCCTGGTCGCCGTGGCCAGCTCAGTGGCCGAGGCGGCAGACCACGTGCTGGCCTTCTTCCGCTCGCTCCGGTTTGAGCTCGGCTTCTACCTGGGCTGCCTGAATCTCCACCGGGCCCTGGCGGCCCAGCAGCTGCCTGTCTGCTGGCCCCGGCCGGCCCCGGCGCACGAACTGCGGTGGTCTGCCCTGGGGCTGTACGACCCCACGCTGCCGTTGCGTGAGGGGACCCGGCCCGTGGGCAACGATCTGCAGGCGGACGGCTGTCCCTTGTTGGTGATCACCGGAGCAAACTCCGGAGGAAAGAGCACCTTCCTCAGAAGCCTGGCGCTGGCCCAGCTGCTGGCTCAGGCGGGCATGTTCGTTGGCGCTCGAGGGTTCGAGGCGAGCCTCGCCACCAGCATTCACACCCACTTCGTCCGGCCCGAGGACGCCTCGATGTCCCGCGGCAGGCTGGCGGATGAGCTGGAGCGGATGAGCAGGACTGTGGACAAGGTGGGCGCGGGCGCCCTGCTGGTGATGAACGAGTCCTTCTCATCCACCAACGAGCTGGAGGGGTCGGAGATCGCTCGCCAGGTGATCACCGCGCTCCTGGAGAGCGAAGTGCGGGTGGCGATCGTGACTCACTTCTTCGAGCTGGCGGGCGGGCTCCTGGCCTCTCCTCCCCGGCCCGCGGTCTTTCTGCGCGCCGAGCGCCTTCCCGACGGGCAGCGCACCTACCGCCTCCTGCCGGGAGCGCCGCTGGCGACCGCCTTCGGGTCCGATCTAATGGGAAGGCCGGACTCTGCCGGCGGCGCAGGTGGGTAGGCCGAGCTTGGCCAATTCGGGTGTCCTCTTCGGGGACCTCTGGGCTGGCCGGGACCTCCGGAGTCGAGAGAGAGCTCTGGCCCGAGCCGTCCGTCTCAGGTGTCGGCTCGGTCCCACATCGGTCCGCTTGCTGTTCCTGGTGGCCGCGGCCGGGCCGGAGGGAGTCGGCGCGGTGCAGCTGGCCGCGGCCCTGGGCCTTTCCACGAGCGGCGCCAGCCGGGCCGCCGCGCCCCTGCTGCGCCGAGGACTCGTGGAGCGCAGCGCCTTCGCGGCCGACCGTCGCCTCCGGCCGCTCATCCTGTCCGCCGAGGGAGCGCAGTTGGTGCGGGCTCTGGTCCTATCCCCACCCGACCTCCCCGCATCGAGTCCAGGGCAAGAGGCGCGCAGACCCTGAGCGCGGCGGGGGGGCGCATGGGCCAGCGATGGCACCGCTGGATTAGGGGCAGAAGCCGCCGGGTATACCTGTTCGTGGGCGATACCGTCGCCTTGGAGGTGTTGCATGCGACTCGACCGGTTCACCCAGCGGAGTCAGGAAGCCCTGGAGGACGCCACCCAGCTGGCCACCTCGGCTTCCCATCCACAGGTAGATCCCGAACACCTGCTCCTGGCGTTGCTCCGCCAGACGGACGGCTCGGTGCCGGCGCTCCTGCGGCAGTTGGAGGTGGACCCCGCCTTGATCGCGCAGCGGGTCAGTTCGGACCTGGCCGGGCGGCCCCGGCAGGAGGGAGCGCAGCCCACGGCCTCCCGCGAGCTGGAGCAGCTGCTGCGCTCGGCGTGGGAGGAGATGGAGAGGCTCCAGGACGAGTACTGCTCCACCGAGCACCTTCTGCTGGCGCTGGCGGCGATGCCCGGCGGTCCTGCTGCCGGGGTCCTGCGTAGCGCCGGGGTGACCAGGGAGCGGCTCATGAGAGCGCTGGAGGGGCTCCGGCAGGGCCAGCGGGTCACCGACCCCAATCCGGAGAGCAAGCAGGAGGTCCTGGAGAAGTACGCGCGGGATCTCACCCAGCTGGCGCGCGAGGGGAAACTGGACCCGGTCATCGGGCGCGACGAGGAGATTCGCCGGACCATGCAGGTGCTGGCCCGCCGCACCAAGAACAATCCGGTGCTCATCGGCGATCCGGGGGTGGGAAAGACCGCCATCGTGGAGGGCCTGGCCCAGCGCATCGCCGCCGGGGACGTGCCCGAGACGCTCAAGAATCGGCGGGTGGTGGCACTGGATCTGGGCACCCTGGTCGCCGGCACCAAGTTCCGGGGTGAGTTCGAGGAGCGCCTCAAGGCGCTTCTAAAGGAGGTGACGGACTCCGCCGGGCAGGTGGTGCTGTTCATCGACGAGCTTCACACCCTGATCGGGGCCGGGGCGGCGGAGGGGGCGATGGACGCCAGCAACATGCTCAAGCCGGCCCTGGCTCGGGGAGAGCTGAGAGCGATCGGTGCCACCACCTACGACGAATACCGCAAGCACATCGAGAAGGATCCGGCGCTGGAGCGCCGCTTCCAGCCGGTGTACGTGGGGGAGCCGTCGGTCGAGGACACGGTCAGCATCCTTCGCGGGCTGAAGGAGCGCTACGAGGTCCACCATGGGGTGCGGATCAAGGACTCGGCTCTAGTGGCGGCCGCGGTGCTGTCGTCCCGCTACATCAGCGGCCGGTTTCTCCCCGACAAGGCCATCGACCTGGTGGACGAGGCGGCCTCACGGTTGCGCATGGAGATCGACTCCATGCCGGTGGAGCTGGACCAGGTGGAGCGGGGCATCCGCCAACTCGAGATCGAGCGCCAGGCCCTGCGCAAGGAGACCGACCGGGCCTCGGCGGAGCGGCTGCAGGCGCTTGAGCGCGAGCTCGCCGACCTGCAGGAGCAGGCGGTCGGCCTGCGCCAGCGCTGGGAGCGCGAGAAGGCGCAGATCGCCCGCACGCGTGCCATCAAGGAGGAGATCGAGCGGGTCACCTTCGAGGCAGAGCGGGCCGAGCGCATGGCCGACTTCGGTCGGGCGGCGGAGCTCCGCTACGGCCGGCTGGCGGAGCTTCGCTCCCAGCTGGCCGAGCAGCAGGCCCGCCTGGACCAGATCCCGGATGGCGAGCCGCTGCTCAAGGAGGAGGTGGGGGAGGAGGACATCGCCGAAGTGGTCTCACGCTGGACCGGGATCCCGGTGCAGCGGATGCTGGAGGGGGAGGTCCACAAGCTGGTGGAGATGGAGTCGCGCCTGCACCAGAGGGTGGTCGGCCAGGAGGAGGCGATCTCGGCCGTGGCCAGCGCCGTGCGGCGGGCGCGGGCCGGACTTCAGGATCCCAGGCGTCCGCTCGGCTCGTTCATCTTCCTCGGTCCGACCGGGGTGGGCAAGACCGAGGTGGCAAGGGCGCTGGCGGAATTCCTCTTCGACAGCGAGGAGGCGATGGTACGCCTGGACATGTCGGAGTACATGGAGAAGCACTCGGTGGCCCGCCTCGTGGGCGCTCCCCCCGGCTACGTCGGCTACGAGGAGGGGGGGCACCTCACCGAGGCTGTGCGTCGCCGGCCCTATGCGGTGCTCCTGCTGGACGAGATCGAGAAGGCTCACCCTGATGTCTTCAACGTGCTCCTCCAGCTGCTTGACGACGGTCGGCTCACCGACGGCAAGGGACACACGGTCGACTTCCGCAATTGCGTCGTCATCATGACCAGCAACCTGGGCAGTCCGGTCATCGCCGCCCTCCCCGACCACCCCAGTCCGGAGGTCCAGGAGGCGGCCCGCGACGCGGTTCTGGCCGAGCTGCGGTCGCAGTTTCGGCCCGAGTTTCTCAACCGCGTTGACGACATCATCGTCTTCCAGCGGCTGGACCTGGCCCAGATCGAGCGCATAGTGGCGCTGCAGCTGGAGGAGATGCGCGCACGGCTGGCCGACCGCCACCTGGAGCTGCGGCCCCTGCCGGCGGCGGTGCGCTGGCTGGCCGAGAAAGGTTACGACCCGGTGTACGGCGCCCGCCCCCTGCGGCGGCTCATCCAGCGCCAACTGGCAGATCGTGTGGCGGTGGGCGTCCTTGACGGGACCTTTGCCGAGGGCGACGTCATCACGGTGAATGCCGACGCCTCGGGGCTCGTCCTGCACCGGGAGGGAGGGGCTGGGACGGAAGCTGAGCCTGAGGTGGTGGACGCAGAGGTTGAGGTTCTGGGGTGAGCGCTCACCAACTCGCGTCGGTGCGGCGGGCAGCAGCCCGGAGCGCCTCCAGCACCTGATCGAGTCGGGAGGAGAGCGCCGGTGCCGCTCGAATGGTCTCCAGCCGCTTGCCCGCCATGACCAGCTCGCAGCTGTTACCGAGAAGGTGGGGGCGCACCGAGGGACGGGCGGAATGGAGCGACAGCGCCGCGCCGGCCGCCTTGTTCAGGGCTCTCGGGGACAGCTCCCCGGCCGCCACCTGGAGCTCGGATCCCACAGACCGTAGGCGGAACTGGTACGCGCGCCGTCCGGCCTTGGCGCATGACTCACAGCGTCCGTATGGGTCACCGGCCACCTCGGGGCGGCGCTGGCACACCTTGCACACGTGCGGAGTCTACCGGTCCTTCTTAGGCCCAGAGGACGGGGAGGACTCCGCTACCCGTCCTCGTCCTGGAGGAGCCCCGCCAGCTCCTGGAGAGAGGCGGCCAGCGCGGCTCGCCGGTCGGGAGGAAGGCCGTGAAGCTTCTCCTCCAGCATCTCCGCCCGGGCACGCCGCAACCGGGCCAGCAGCCGCGTCCCACCGGGACTGACCGCCAAGAGGACTGCCCGCCGGTCGGCGGGATCCTCCTGGCGGTACACCAGGCCCTCCAGCAAGAGCCGGCGCAGCTTGGGCGTCACGGTCGAGTTGTCCACCCCGAAGTAGTCGGCCAGCTCGCTGGGCCGGCAAGGACCAGTGGCGGCGATCCGGTTCACCACCCAGACATGCGAAGTGGGGACCGGACAGCGTGCCCGGCGGCTCACCTCCATCTGCACGTCGTGACGCACCACCCAGTTGGCCAGGGTGGTCAGACCTCCCTCGAGGTCGCCGCGGACCCGGTCCTCGGCCGGAGCGCTCATCCCTCCCCGCTCCCGCCTTCGATTTGGGACAGGCTGGGCACCGGTGGAGAGGTTGGCCGCTCTCTGGCCGCCGTCTTGACCCCGTCGGCGGCGAGCTCCGGATGGACATACCTTCCGCCGCGCAGCGCGCTCGCCAGTGCGGCCAGAACGCAAGCCAGGGCGGCGAAGTCAAGAGCGGCCCTAAGCCCGGACATGAATGCCGGGGCGATCAAGCGCGGGAAGAAGGCCCGCCCGGTGAGGTAGGCGGCATGGGCTGGGGCCAGGTGGGGAAGGATCGGCCCGAGCAAGGTGGCCACAGGGTTGAAGCCGAGGAAAGCGGCGAAGAGGCTGCCGACGGCGGGCAGGTGGGCCACCCGGGCGGCCGCCGCCGAGGGGACTCCCTGGGCCACCAGCCCGCTGTACAGGGCGTGGGGGAGGGAGGCGGACAGCCCCACGATGATCAGGGTGAAGAAGATCCCGATGGACAGCACGGAGGCGGAGTTCTGGAAGGTGGCGGCCATCCCCGCCCCGGCCCCGCGCTGCCCGGGGGGCAGGCTGTTCATGATCCCGGCCTGATTGGGGGAGGCGAAGAGTCCGCTGGAGAGCCCATATATGAAGAGCAGAGCAGCGAAAGCTGGGTAGCTGAAGTCGGCAGGGAGCAGTTGCATCCCCCCGAAGGTGACCGCCGATATCAGTACCCCGGCCGTGGCGAAGGTGCGCGAGCCGTAGCGGTCTGACAGCGCTCCGGCCAGCGGTCCGGCGACCAAGAAGCCAGCTGTGAGTGGCAGGAGGTAGATCCCCGCCCAAAGAGGGGTGGAGGCGAAGCTGTACCCGTGGAGGGGCAGCCAGATTCCCTGCAGCCAGATGATCAGGATGAACATCAGCCCTCCCCGGGCCAGGGCCGCCAGAAGAGCCGCCAGGTTGCCGGCGGCGAAGGCCCGGATCCGGAAGAGCGGCATCCGGAACATCGGCTGGTCGACACGCAGCTCGACCCAGGTGAAGAGCGCCAGGAAGGCCACCCCGCCGATCAGGGCGGCCAGCACCAGGGGGTTAGCCCAGCCCATGGACTGACCCTGGTAGGGGAGGATCCCATAGGTGATCCCCACTAGGACCGCGATCAGTCCGATGGCGAACGTGGCGTTGCCCCACCAGTCGATGGTGGAGTGCGTCCGCTGTCCGGTGTCCTTGAGCTTGAGGTAAGCCCAGACGGTGCCGAAGAGGCCGAACGGCACCGAGACCAGGAAGACCAGGTGCCACTCGATGGGGCCCAGGATCCCGCCCAATACCAGACCGATGAAGGACCCGGCGATGGCCGCCACCATGTTGGTGCCCAGCGCCAGTCCGCGCTGGGTGGCCGGAAAGGCGTCGGTCAGGATGGCCGACGAATTGGCCCAGAGGAAGGCACCTCCGATCCCCTGCAGCACCCGCATGACGATGAGGTAGAGGGCCGGGCCGGGGCCGGTACCGAAGGTGAGTGAGAGGAGGATGGAGAAGATGGTGAACACCGCGAAGCCGAGGTTGTACATGCGGACCCGGCCGAACATGTCCCCGATCCTTCCCAGGCTCACCACCAGGACGGCCGTCACCACCATGTAGCCCATCAGCATCCAGAGGAAGTAGGGGGTGTTCCCGGGGGCCAGGGGGTTGAGGTGGATGCCTCGGAAGATGTCCGGCAGGGCGATCAGCACGATTGAGGAGTTGATGGTCGCCATGAGGATGCCGAGGGTGGTGTTGGAGAGGGCGATCCACTTGTAGGCAATACGACCACTGGAAGCGTTTGGGGATGCCGGGTGGGCAGAGGACACGGACACCTCCGACTACTGGTTGGTTGGCACAAACCAACTATACGGCCGAGGCGAGGCGCCGGCTTCGGAGGTCAGGCAAGGGCCGAGGGCGCGGGCGACGCGGGTGATCCAGCGGAACGAAATGCCCTGGGGAAGGTTATATTTGCCGTGATGCCATCTCTTTCGGGCTCCGGCCACCGCCTCTGGCGGCGGGTCGGGCTGAGCCTTGGGGCGGTGGCGGTGCTGGGGGGAGCCGCGACCGGGATCGCCGCCGCCGCACGGCCCCTGGCGATCGTCCATCCCGAGCTGGCGGTGACGGTTCCCGCGAGCTCGGGCACCGTGGCTCCCACGGCTTCCATCATCCTGTCGGTGCGGCACGCTCACCTTGAGGCGGTGTCAGTCCGCACCTCGGCAGGCCTGCTGATCGGCGGCAGCGTGGCCCACGGAGTTTGGAAGCCAACCGCCCCAATGCCCTGGGCGACCACCTTCCGGATGGTGGCCACGGCGCGTGGGGGTCGTCCGGCCAAGACGCTGACCCGGGTGGTGAGTTGGACCACACCCCAGCAACCTCTGCCGGCCGGGACGATCGGCATATCGATCTCCCCGAGCCCGGGTGAGCAGGTCGGCATGGGGGCCACGTGGGTGGTCCAGTTCAGCCGACCCATCTCCGCCGCGGAGCAGCCGGCGGTCCTGAAGCGGCTCTCCGCGGGCGAGTCCCTCTCCGATCCGCTGGGGTGGCACTGGTGGTCGCCCACCGAGGTGGATGGCAGGCCGGAGCAGTTCTGGCCGCTGAACGAGCAGGCCACGCTCACGGTGAACCTGAACGGACTGGCGATCGATGGGGAGCGGTTGGTCGACTCCTCGGCCTCGAGCAGCTTCACGGTGATCAACCAGCACATCGCCAAAGTCAGCGCCATCACCCACGAGATGCTGGTGTACAACGGAAACCAGCTGGTCCGCACCGAGCCGGTCAGCCTGGGGCGTCCTGGGTTCCCCACCATCTCCGGGACCCTGGTGGTCCTGTACAAGGCGCCGGTGGTCTTCATGAACTCGGCCACCATCGGCTATCCCGGCCTCTACGCGCAGAACGTCTACGACGACGTGGCCATCAGCACCGATGGGTACTACATCCACTCGGCGAACTGGGACATCTACGACCACGGCCGTTACAACGTCTCCCATGGGTGCGTGGAGCAGAACCCCAGCGACGCCGCGTGGTTCTACAACTGGTCCATACCGGGGGACGTGGTGGTGATCACCGGGACCACCCTGCAGGCCAGCGAGGCCGACGGAGAGGGGGACTGGAACATTCCCTGGTCGGAGTTCCAGCCGGCCTGACCAGCTATCTGGGCCGGTGCCAAGTTGGCGCCCCAGCGACGTGGTACCATCGATGTAGTTGCTGACACAACTAAAGTCCGGGTCGCCCCAGACAGCGGAGGAAGTGAGATGGATGAGAAGAGCCGGACCGCCGGGGAAGACCGGATGCCGGTCGTTTATCTAAGCCACGGGGCGCCTCCCCTGGCTGACGACCGCGAGTGGAAGGCGCAGCTTGCCGACTGGGCGAGGGCGATGCCCAAGCCCCGTGCCATCCTGGTGGTTTCGGCGCACTGGGAATCGGCACCGGCCACCGTTGGTGCCACCTCGACGGTGCCCTTGGTGTACGACTTCTGGGGATTCCCGGAGCGCTACTACCAGGTGCAGTACCCCGCACCGGGCGCGCCCTGGTTGGCGGAGAGGGTAGCTGGCCTCCTGGCCGCTCCAGGCGAGCCGGTGCGCAACGACCCGTCTCGGGGCCTCGACCATGGTGCCTACGTGCCCTTGGTGGAGATGTATCCCCACGCGGACGTGCCGGTGCTGCAGCTCTCGCTGCCCACCCTGGACCCCGAGCGGCTGCTGGTAACCGGCGCCCGGCTCGCTCCCCTGCGTGACGAGGGGGTCCTGATTATGGGGAGCGGGTTCTTCACTCACAACCTCCAGGCGATGCGCCTGTCACCGACCCCGGAAGCGGCGCCCCCGTCCTGGTCGGCGGAGTTCGACCAGTGGGGAGGAGAGGCGCTCGCCCGGTGGGACCTCGATTCCCTGATGGATTTCCAGAACAAGGCTCCGGCTGGGCATCTGGCCCACCCTCGGACGGAACACTTTGCCCCTCTGTTCGTGACGCTCGGGGCCGCCAGTGCGCAGGGGGAGGAACGCCGGACGGTCATCGATGGATTCTGGTATGGCCTCGCCAAGCGGTCGGTGCAGGTGGGGTGACCAACGAGAACTCGCTCCGTTACCGGGAGCCCAGCGGGAGGTGAACAAGTGAGCGCGCCCTTCTTCGGATACCACATGCCCAACTTCACCTTCGAAGGGGTGGAGCCGGCTGAACTCTTCTCCCACGTCGCCAGCCTCGCCCAGACGGCCGAGGAGGCCGGCTTCGACATGGTGTCGGTGATGGACCACTTCTATCAGATACGGGGGGTGGGAGAGGAGACCGAGCCGATGCTCGAGGCCTACACCACCCTGGGCGCCCTCTCCCAGCGCACCAGCAAAGTCCTGCTGGGGACGCTGGTTACCGGGGTCACCTACCGCAACCCGGCCCTTCTGGTCAAGCAGGTCACGACGCTCGACGTCCTCTCCCGGGGACGGGCCGTCCTCGGCCTGGGCGCCGCCTGGAACGAGGACGAGCACCGGGGCTACGGCTTCGACTTCCCCAGGGTGGGTCGCCGGATGGACAGGCTCGAGGAGGCGCTCCGCATCGCCCGGGCGATGTTCACCGAGGATCGACCGACCTTCGAAGGGCGCTACTTCAGGATCGAGCGAGCGCTCAACGTTCCCCGGCCACTTCAGCCCGGGGGACCGCGCATCCTGGTGGGGGGCGGCGGCGAGCAGCGCACCCTCCGGCTGGTCGCCCGCTACGCCGACATCTCCAACTGGTTCGGGGGGATCGAGGAGATGAGGCGAAAGGGGGAGATCCTGGAGCGCTACTGTGCTGAGGAGGGCAGGGATCCCTCCACCATCCTGCGCACCGCCAACGCCCCCCTCATGATCTCCACCGGACCGGAGGATTCCCGGCGGCTGGAGGCGCGCATCCCCGAGGAGAGGCGCAGGCTGGTCGGGCCGCCGCTCCCACCCGATCAGGCCGCCGACAAGCTCCAGACCTTCTTGGACGCCGGCATCGGCGGATTCACCTTCGGCAACGCCAATCTCTTTGACCGGGAGCTGATCCACGCCGCCGGTGAAGTGAAGAGGCTGCTCTCCGCCTGACTCGACCTTCGCCGACCCTTCCCGCGCTGGCGGTGTTGTGGTATACATGCACACCAAGTTTCGGGTGGACCGCCAGAGCCATCGGCGGTCGGGTCATCCATTGCAGGGAGTGGAGCGAGTGAGCATCCGACGTCCCGGCTTCTGGTTGGAGAGTCCTCAGGTGCGGCGGGAGTCCGCGGCCCAGGTGGTCTACCGGCTCCTGCGCGAGGCGATGATCAACCATGATCTCGCCCCTTCGACTCGGCTCCACGAGCCCGAGCTCGCGGTGCATCTCTCGGTGAGCCGCACGCCGGTGCGGGAAGCCCTACGGGCGCTTGAGGCCGATGGGTTCGTGAAGCGCCTGCCCAACGGCGGCCTCATGGTGGCCGAGGTGGACGCCCGCGATGTGGCGGAGTTGTACGAGGTCCGCCGGGCTCTGGAGGGCCTGGCGGCGCACCAAGCCGCGCAGCGGGCCACCATGCACGACGCGCGCGAGCTGGTGTCGATCCTGGACCACGCCGATCGACGCTCGGATGAGCCGGCTGCGCTCAGGGAGCTCGGCGAGCGGTTCCACCGCCGGATCGCCGAGGTGGCCGACAACCGGCGGGCGGCGGAGCTCCTGGACAAGCTCCACGACCACATCGTGCGCTATCGGCTGGCCACCGCGGTGGAGAGTCGGGAGCGTCAGGATGGGGCTCGCCAGGAACACCGGCGCGTTGCCGAGGCCATCCTGGATGGCAACCCGGCGGCGGCGGAGAGGGCGATGGCGGTCCATGTCCGCCGTGAGAGCGCCTACCTGGTGGCCGCGCTGTCACCGGAGATGGCCCCCGGTCGGGCCCGTCCCTCCCGGCGCCGCCAGCTGCGGCCCGCTCTGGGCGAGGCCCAATGATCGGCCGCGGGGGATCCTCGATGGGCCTATGCTCGGGCCGGCGGGCAGACCCGACCAGGAGCCAAGCGGCGTGAATCTGGTTGTCCAGTCGGTGGGGTTCGGGCTGGTCACGGCCTCGGTCTTGGCGCTGGCCTCGGTGGGGCTCACCCTCCAGTTCGGCGTCACCAACTACATCAACTTCGCTTACGGCACCTACCTGGTGCTCGCGGCCTACTTCACGATGGCCCTCAGCACCCGGGCGCACCTCCCGTTCCTGCTGGCGGCGGTGCTGGCCTGCCTGGCCATGGGGGTGGTCGCGGTGGGGATCGCCAAGGGGGTCATGCAACACTTTGTGTCCCGGCAGGCGCCGCTCTTCTATCTCCTTATCGTGACCTTTGGGCTCTCGCTGATCATCGAGAACCTGGTGCAGGCAATCTGGGGGCCGGGTTTCCAGACCTACAACATTGCGGTCGGCAGCCCGCTCAACCTGGGGCCCTTCTCGCTCACGCCAATCCAGCTGATCATCATCGGTCTCGCGGTGGTGGCCATGGTGGCCATCCACCTGATGCTCAGCCGGACCAGCCTGGGAAAGGCCATGCGGGCGATGTCGGACAACAAGGACCTCGCTCAGGTGAGCGGGATCGACACCGAGCGCATCACCACGTGGACGTGGTTCATCACCGGCTGCCTGGCCGGTCTGGCCGGGATCGCGCTCACCGTGACCACTGTGAGCTTCAACCCGGCCAGCGCTGACAGCTTCCTCTTCGTGATCTTCGCCGCCGTGATCCTCGGGGGTATCGGCCGGCCCTACGGGGCCATGGCCGCCGCCGCGATCCTGGGCATCGTCACCGAGGTGTCGGCGGTCGTGGTCAGCTCCACCTACAAGGATGACATCGCCTTCGTGGCCCTGGTGGTCGTCCTCCTGCTCCGCCCCCAGGGCCTCATCGCCACTCGGGGGAAGGCCTGAACATGGACCTGATACTGCCCTACATCGCCACCCTGGCCATCTTCTTCTTCGTCTACAACATCCTCACCTGGGGGCTGAACATCCAGTTCGGCTATGCCGGGGTCCTGGACTTCACATTCATCACCTTCGTGGCCTGCGGCGCCTACTTCTCGGGGGTGTTCGCGCTCGGCCCGGGCCAGAAGTCCACCGGGTTCGAATGGATCCTGGGGTTGAGCTGGCCCTTCCCCATCGCCCTGGTCATGGGGGCGTTGGCGGCCGGCTTGCTGGGGATCGTGATCGGTCTCATCGCCGTCAACCGGCTCCGCAGCGACTACATGGCCATCGTCACCTTGGCCACGGGGACGGTGATCTACGGGCTGGTGAGCAACTACACGCCCCTCTTCGACGGCTTCGACGGGCTGGCTGGCCTGCAGACCCCCTTCAGCCAATGGCTGAACATCAACTACAACCAGTTCACCTACCTGTGGGTGGGCTTCTGCGCGGTGGTCATGGTCATCTGCTGGTTCATCGCCCAGCGCATCCTCAACTCCCCGCTCGGCCGGACCATGCGGGCCATCCGCGAGGACCAGGAGGCAGCCGAGGCCTTCGGCAAGGACTCATTCCGTGTGCGGCTCATCGCCATGTCCATGGGAGCGGTGCTGGCGGGCGTCGGCGGGGCACTGCTCATGGGGTTCATCGGGGCGTTCAACCCCGCAGGGTGGACGTCCGGGGAGACGTTCGTGGTCTGGGCCGCCCTCATCGTGGGGGGGCGGGGCAACAACTGGGGTGGGGTGGTCGGGTCCTTCGTGGTGGCGGTTCTTGTCAACGAGGCGACGCGCTACATCCCGCCGATCCCCGGCAACGCCACCCTCATCCCGACGGTGCGCAACATGCTGATTGGCGCCTCCTTGATCGCCGTCCTCTGGCTGCGGCCCGAGGGGATCATCCCGGAGGCCAGACGCCGCTTCTACCAGCTGCCGCTGCTGCCCGGCCGGCGGACTCCGGCCGAGGGGATGGGAAGTGCCGGGAGCTGACGCCTTCCTGCGGGTGGAACACCTGAGCCACTCCTTCGGGGGCTTCAAGGCGGTAGACGACTGCACGTTTGAGATCGCCAGGGGCTCCATCTCGGCTCTCATCGGGCCCAACGGCGCCGGCAAGAGCACCGCCGTCGGGCTGATCGCCGGGGCCCTCAAGGTGCAGTCGGGCCGGGTCTTCTTCGACGGGCAGGAAGTGACTCGGCTTCCGGCCTACAAGATGGCTCGCCGCGGCCTCCTGCGGACATATCAGGTGTCGCGGGAGTTTCCGCTGCTCACGGTCATGGAGAACCTTTTGGTTCCGCCCCCGGATCAGCGCGGGGAGAGCCTTCTGAACGCCCTTTTCCGACCCTCGGTGGGGCGTCGCCAGGACGCCGCTCTGGCGAGTCGCGCCGTGGACGTTCTCGAGACCTATGGGCTTCTCCCACTCCGTGACGAGTACGCGGGCAATCTTAGCGGCGGGGAGAAGCGGCTGCTGGAGCTGGCCCGGGCGGAGATGGCCAACCCCAAGTTCATGCTTCTGGACGAGCCCATGGCGGGGATCAACCCGGCGCTCATCGCACGGCTCGACGGCCACATACGGCGGCTGCGCGACCAGTCGGGGATCACCTTCCTCCTGGTCGAGCACAACCTGGATGTGGTGGAGAGGATCTGCGACCAAGTGGTGGTCATGGCTTCCGGCCGGACCCTGGCCGAAGGCAGCATGGCGGAACTCCGGCAGAACCCTGAGGTCGTCAGGGCATACCTCGGAGGAGGTCTCGATGAGCGTGCTGTCGGCTGAGGGCGTCACCGCGGGTTACGGCAAGGTTCCCATTGTCCAGGGGGTGTCGGCGCGGGCC
>JAJYWQ010000025.1 GCA_021791415.1 bacterium
TGCTCCGTCAGGCTTTCGCCCATTGCGGAAGATTCCTCACTGCTGCCTCCCGTAGGAGTCTGGGCCGTGTCTCAGTCCCAGTGTGGCTGGTCGTCCTCTCAGACCAGCTACCCATCATCGCCTTGGTGAGCCGTTACCCCACCAACAAGCTAATAGGCCGCGACCCCGTCCCGAAGCGATAAATCTTTAGACCAGGGCGGATGTCCGCCCTGGGCCACATTCGGTATTACCCCTGCTTTCGCAGAGCTATTCCCAACTTCGGGGTTGGTTGGTCACGTGTTACTCACCCGTCCGCCACTAGGTCTTGCGACCTCGTTCGACTTGCATGTGTCAGGCACGCCGCCAGCGTTAATCCTGAGCCAGGATCAAACTCTCCGTCATTACCAATCCGGCCGAAGCCGAATAGGTGGCAAAGAATTTGGGGCCCCTTGCGAAGGGGCATGTGGACGCAGAATCGTCTCCACTCTTCAATTGTCAAGCTGCGACCGGCATCGCCCAAGGGCGGCCGAACACCAGGGAGGTCCCTGGCGCGGACTTCGGAGTATATCCCAGTGGGCTGGTGGCGTCAAGCCTGATCACGAGATCCCTCCGGTCGGGGCGCCCGGGCGGCAGCGGGCGGGGAAGGAGATGGGCCGGAGGTGCCTCTGGCGGGCCGGGGGGAAGATCAGAGGTCGCGGCGACCGGAGAAGGCCCGGGCCACCGTGCGCTCGTCGGCATAGGCCAGCTCCCCGCCCACCGGGAGGCCGTGGGCGAGGCGGGTGACCCGGACACCGGTGTCCTCGAGCCGCCGCAGCAGGTAGCTGGCGGTGGCCTCGCCCTCGAGGTCCGAGTCGGTGGCCAGGATGACCTCGGACACCTCCCCGGCCCGCACCCTGGTCAGAAGCTCCTGGGCATGGATGTCATTTGGCCCCACGCCATCGAGGGGTGACAGTGCCGCTCCCAACACGTGGTAGAGGCCGCGGAACTCACCGGTGCGCTCGATCGCCAGGACGTCCCCGGCCTCCTCCACGACACAGATCAGCCGGAGGTCCCGGTTGCTCTGCCGGCAGATGGCGCACTCCGCCCCGCCTTCGCTGAGAAAGAAGCAGGTTGGACAGGGGGTGACACTGGTGGCGGTGGCGGAGATGGCGGCGGCCAGCTGCTGGAGCTGGGGAGCCGGCAGGCGGGAGGCGGCGTGGAAGGCGAGCCGCTGGGCGGTCTTGGGACCGATCCCGGGAAAGCGGGCGAACTCCTCGGTCAGCCGCTCCACCGGGGAGGGCAGGAGCCCCACCGATCAGATTCCGAGCCGGGAGGCCGCGGTCAGCGCCCTCCTGGGGAGAGCATCCCCGGCGGGAGCAGGGACTCCATGGAGCGGGCGGCCAGCTCGCGGGATCTGTCCAGAGCGTCGTTGACCGCGGCCTGGATCAGGTCCCCGACCAGCTCCGCCCCCTCCTCGAGAACCGCCGGGTCCAGCAAGACGGAAGTGAGGCGCTGCTGGCCGTTGCAGCGCACGGTCACAGCCCCGCCGCCGGCGGAACCCTCCACCTCCTGGTTGGCCAGGGCATCCTGAGCCTGTTCCCACTGGCGTGCCAGATTCTGCTGCAGCTGGCGCAGCTGCCGGGGGTTAGGCGCGGGCACCGGCGGCTAGCCTCATGAGAAAGCTCATTCTAGGGCGGAGTCACCGGGGCCGCGGGTCGAGGAAGTCCACCTTCCTCACAGTGCTGCCGGGAAAGTGCTTGAGGGCAGCGGCCAGCCCTTGTCCTCCCCGGGAGCCACCTCCCGACCCCGGGGTGGGACCCGCAGACCCGCGCAGGACCAGGGTCACCGGGATCTCCCGGCCCGCCGCCGTCTGCAGGGCCTGGCTCAAGAGTTCGCGATTGGCCGGGGAGTTGAGCTGCCCGAGGTGCCACTCGTAGTTCACCTCTACGATCAGGGAGCCGTTGGAAACCCCGGTGGGGGTGGTGTCCAGGACCAGGGCGTGAAAGGGCTTGTGGTGCTCCCGCGCCCACTCGACCACCCGCATCCAGAGCGCCCGCCAGTCGGGCTCCGGACCTGCCGAAGGGCGCGGGCCGGGGTCGGGCACGGGGGACCCGGAACTCTCACGGGATAGCTCTCCCGCCATGGTGTCCAGCTCCCGCCGGGAGGCCGTGGCGGGGGGCGGGGAGGAGGCGGGCGGGCCATCGCCCGCCTTGGAAGGGGAGGCTGGCGGCAGCGGCCGCTCCGACTGGATCCCCGCCCTCCGGTGCGGGGCAGGGGCAGCTTCGGCTCTGGACACGGGTCCCTCCGGCCGCGCCGATGCCGAGACCGACGCCACCTGGAGAAGCACGACCTCCATGGTCATCCAGGGGTCGTCGGCACGCCGAAGCTCAGAGGCCCCCCGGGTGCACGCGTCCATCAGCTCGAGCCACGGTCCTGCCCCTTCCCCCTTCTCAGCCAGCCGCCAGTAGCTGTCCCGAGCGCGCACCCCCAGCGCCCGCAGGAGCTGGCGCGGCTCGACACCGTACTCCTGGAGCTGACCGAGCCGCTCGAGGACCGCCCGGGGTCGACGCTCGACCAGGGACTCGGCAAGGCCGGCGACCGCCGCCGGGTCCGCCATGCCCAGCGCCGAGCGCACCGTGTCCAGTTCGAGGACCCCGTCGTCCAGTCCCATGAGGCGCTCCAGGAGAGACTCGGCGTCGCGCAGCGACCCCGCCCCCGCCTCCGCGACCAGGTCCATGACCGGCCGGGAGGTCGTCACCCCCTCCTGGTCGCAGATGCTCTGCAGATGCTCGGCCATGGCCCCCGCCGGGATCCTGCGGAAGTCGAAGCGCTGACAGCGGGAGAGAATGGTCTCGCTCAGCCGCTGGGGCTCTGTGGTGGCGAGGATGAAGCAGGCGTGGGGAGGTGGCTCCTCAAGGGTCTTGAGGAAGGCATTCCCCGCCTCGTTGGTGAGCATGTGGGCCTCATCGATGATGTAGACCTTGGTGCGCAATTCGCTGGGCAGGAACTGGGCCCGCTCGCGAAGGTCCCTGATCTCGTCGATTCCCCGATTGGTCGCGGCGTCGATCTCGATCACGTCGAGGCTTCGCCCTTCCCCGATGGAGACACAGGGGCCGCACGCGAGGCACGGCTCCCCGTCCTCCGGGCTCAAGCAGTTGATGGCCCGGGCCAGGATCCGGGCGGCGCTGGTCTTGCCAGTGCCGCGGACACCGGTGAAGAGGTAGGCGTGGCCGATCCGGCCCTCTCGGACGGCGTGGCGGAGGGCGCGCGCGATCACCTCCTGACCCACCAGTTCCGAGAACCGCCGGGGCCGGTATTTGAGGTAGAGGGTCGGTCTAACCGTTTTCACAAGGGCTGATGATGATCGCGCACCCCTCTTCGTGGGACCGCCCCCGGCGCCTACCGCCCACCGGGCTCAGGCCGGGGTGCCCGACGGCGCCCCGGTCGCTCCGCGTGCCGCTGCTTCCTTCCGGACCTGACGGGGTTGGCGGTGACCGGCCGCGTCGGACCCGACCGTCGGCACCCGGATGATCGGAGCTGACCCGGAAACGCCCCCCCTAGGAGGGGAGTTCGACCCCGCTGTAGCGGATTGCGGGTACAGGGCACCGCTAACTCCCCGTCTAGCGCGATCGAGGCGATTGTAGCGCGCCGGCACGAGCCCCAGGCCGGTTGGTCGCTCCTCTCCCGGGCTCTCCGCCCGATCCGGGCCTCGCCCGTGGACAGCCGGGGAATGACCGGCCGCGAATGGACGGCTCGGTACCAGCTCAGAGGTCCAGAGCGGACAGCCGCCGGATCCCCGCGCGGAGGGCGGCCCCTCCCGCGGTGGCCGCGCAGAGTGCGCAGACGAACAGAGAGAGCGCCTCCCGCTCCCAGAAGGGCATCCAGGTGAGCAGCAGTGGGAGGGTGAAGGCCACGATGGACACGGCTACGTAGGCGGACCCCAGGAGCATGAAGGCCATGACCAGCCAGATGCCCACGGCCCGCCGGGGGTCGTTCCAGTCCAGCCGGGGCCAGGCCGCCCCCATGCCGGTCGCCAAACCCACCAGCCCCAGGACCAGCATGGTCAGCTGGGCGGCGGAGATGGCCACCTCGTTCCCGGGCAGTCCCTGGGTCGCCTCGGTGACCAGGAGGAGCGCCAGGCTGGCTCCGGTAGCTACCAGGGCCGGCAGCTGGGCCTTGCTGAGGAGGAGGGCCCGCGGGCTGAGGGGAGCGCTGAAGAGGCACCAGGCGTGCTGCCCCTCGGCCCCGATGGCTCGCAGACCGAGACCGCTGGCGGCGAATAGGGCGGCGAAGGACGCCGTGGTGAGCGGCCCGTACCAGGGCGGGAAATCCCTGAAGACGCCCGAGCCCCCACGAGGGGAAAGCAGGTAGACGGCGAACAGCCCCACGGGGAGCAGCAGCTGGATCAGCTGCCCCGGATCCCGACGGAGGATGCGCCCGTCCTTGCTGAGGATGGCCAGGGGGGCCGGGAGCGCTCGAGCGAATCGCGACCTCCGCGTCCTGGCCGGGGTGAACTGGGAGCGGTACCAACCCTCCCGGAGGAAGCGGCCGGCGACCAGGACCCCCAGCGGGGTCACCACGGCGGCGAGGAGAGCGGTGGAGGCCACCAGCGGGAGGGCCGTGGCAGACTGCCCTCTCGCCACGGCCACCAGGCTCCTCGCCACCCAGGAGGTGGGGAGCCAGGCGGCAGAGGCAACCGCGTGGTCGAACCGGTTGAGGCCCAGCCCGCCCGACCCATGGCCGCTGAACGTCGCCGCCAGGTCGACCGCCGCCGCCCCGAAGCCGACCCCGGCGACCAGGATGGCCGCGGTGTCACGGACCCGGGACGCAGGGACCAGCCGTACCACCAGCACCACCCCCATGAGGGCCAGGGACATGGGAACCAGAAGCAGGGCGGGCAGCGCCAGGGCCACCAGGGGAAGGAGGAGAGGCGCATGAAAGCGGAGAGCGGCTGCGAGAACCGCGGGGCCGCCCACCAAAACCCCGATGGTGAGGCCGATGGCCAGCTGGTTGGCGAGCCGGTGGGCGAGGAACACGGTGGCGCTGAGCGGCGAGGAGAGCAGCCACTCGACGTCGCGTGCGAAGTACACCGAGGCCAGGGCGAAGCTGACCGAGCTGGCCAAGGTGAAGAGCCAGAGTAGGGCGGCGAGGGTGGCCAGGGGCGCCTCGAGCTGGCCGGGGGACAGCTGTCCCAGCAGGCGCTCGGCCGCCGGCACGGTGGCGGCCCACAACGCCGCCACCACCGGCACCGCGAGGGTGGCGGCCAGGCGCCTCCCGGGGCCCGAGCGCCACCAGGAGTTCCAGGTGGCCAGAAGCGAGGCCCGGAACAGGCCGAGGAGCTGCCCTCGAGGATGGGGGAGGGCCCGCTGCCACGGTCCGGACCAGGCTGGAGCCGCCACGTCAGGCGGAGAGCGCGTCGATGAGGCGGTCGGAGTCTGCGTCCTCCGCCCCGGTGGCCTGCATGAAGGCGGCCTCCAACCCCTCCCCTCCCCCTCCCTGGCCGGCCAGCTCCTCCACGGTGCCCAGGGCGGCCAGCCGCCCGGCGGAGAAGATCCCTACCCGGTCACAGAGTGCACTGGCCACGTCGAGGGCGTGAGTGCTGAGGAAGACCGCGTGGCCGGTGGCGCAGAGCGCCTTCAGGATGGAGCGCAGCTGGCGGGCGGCCCTGGGATCCAGGCCCACCGTGGGCTCGTCCAAGAGCACCACCTCGGGATCGTGGATCAGGGCCGCGCAGAGGGCCAGCTTCTGCCGCATCCCCCGGGAGTAGGACTGGACCAGCTGGGGGGCTGCCTGGGAGAGCTCGAGAGCGTCCAGGAGGGCCGGGATGCGGCGTTCCCGGCGGCGGCGGCTCACCCCATGGAGGTCACCGGCGAGCTGCAGAAACTCGGCGCCAGTGAGCTTCTCGTACAGGGGAGCGCTGTCCGGCACGTACCCCAGATGGCGCCTGGCGCTGCCGCCGTCCGCCTGCACGTCGTGGCCGCACACCGTGATCCTGCCGCTGCTCGGCCGCAGCAGCCCGACCGCCAGCTTGATTGTGGTCGTCTTGCCGGCGCCGTTGGGGCCGATGAGCCCGAAGAGTTCACCAGCCCCCACTTCCAAGTCCAGAGCCGAGACGGCGATGCGGCCCTCGAACTCCTTGCTCACCGCCTCGAACCGCAGCGGCGCCGGTGCCCGCTCCAACACGCGGGGATTATCACCCGGTCCTGATCCACCCCGCCCTCCGATGCGACGTTGTAACCTCAGGGCATGAGCAGCAAGCCCCCCTCCCGGACCTCCCTGGACGACATGTCACTCTCACCGGGCAAGCGTGCCCGGCTGCACAACCTGCTCTACGACCACGGTCCGGGCAACGGCACCCTGCTGCTCCTGCCCGTGGACCAGGGCTTGGAGCACGGCCCGGTGGACTTCTTCGCCAATCCGCCGGCACTCGACCCTGACTTCCAGTGCCAGCTGGCCTTGCGCGGGCGATACTCCGGCATCGCCCTCCAGATCGGGCTTGCGGAGCGCTACCAGGCTCGCTACGCCGGCCGCCTGCCGCTGGTGCTGAAGGTCAACGGCCGCACCAACGTGCCCAGTTCCGATGAGGCCTTCTCGCCCCTCACCTCCTCGGTGGAAGACGCCGTCCGGCTGGGGGCCTCGGCGGTGGGCTACACCTGTTACGTCGGCTCACCAGCCCAGGACCGGGACCTGCGGCAGATGAACGAGGTGCGCCGGGATTGCGAGCGCTACGGGATGCCGCTCATCTGCTGGTCGTACCCCCGGGGGTCGGCCATCTCCAAGAGGGGGGGGCAGGACGGCCTGTACGCCGTGGACTACGCGGCGCGGGTGGCTTCGGAGATGGGCGCGGATGTCATCAAGATCAACATCCCACGCGCCCACGGGGAGGCCGACCTGGCTTCACCGGCGCCCTACGACAGCCTGGCGGAGGACCGGCGCCAGATGCTGGCTCGGGTGATCCGGTCAGCGGGAAGGTCGCTGGTGATCTTCGCCGGCGGCAGCAAGATCGGCGATCAGGAGCTCCTGGGACGGATAGAGGACTGCATGGCCGCCGGCGGGACAGGCTTCATCTTCGGCCGGAACATGTGGCAGCGCCCGATGGACGAAGCCCTGGCCATGACCGAGCGGGTACACCAGATCCTCGCCCAGTACGGGGCCGGCTGAGACTCAGGGTCCGGCGAGCGGGGCCAGGGCGGCGCGGGCGGCGATCCCCATCAGGGGGCCCAGGGTCACCGTGAACCCGGCGATAGCCGCCAGGCTCAGGCCGAGGCCGACCAGGGTGGCCCGACTGGGGAGCTCGAGCGGCTGACCCTCGGCCTGGGGGTCAACGAGTGCCAGTGTCCAGCGCATGGCCACGGCGGCGGAGAGGATGGCCCCCAAGACGACGGCGACCGCCAACCACCCCAGCCCGGCCTGCAGGCTGGACTCCACCACCATGATGCGGGCGAAGAAGCCGGTCAGGGGAGGCAACCCCGCCACGGCTGCCAGCAGCAGGGCCAGCAGGCCGGCGTGCAGGGGGGAGCGGGAGGCCAGACCGCGGAGCTGGGCGATCCCGTCCCCGGCGCCCGAGAGCTGGACGGTGCCGAGAAGCCCAAGGCTCGCCGTGGCCAACGGCACGAGGCCCAGAGCCAGGTAGAGAACAGCGGCCGTGGCCGGTCGGCTGGACCAGGAGAGCCCGACCAGCACCAGTGCGGCGTCCCCCACGAAGAGGTAGCCCACCGCGGCCAGCAGCGAGCGCTGGCGCCAGGCGAGCGCCGGGGCGATGAGGATGGTCAGGGCCGCCACCACCCCGACGGCCACGTTCCAGCCGGGTGTCGCCGCGCCGAGGGCGCCCGGCAGCAAGCGGAGGAGAGCCGCGGCCGCAGCCAGGGCACCCAGCGCGAGACCCGCCAGCGACGGGCCGAGGGGAGCCGCCTTGGCGGCTCCCGCCCTCCACCATGTGAGGGGGAAAGCCCCCAGGGGCCCGGCCACTCCCACGGTGACGAGGAGCACCGCCAACCCCAGGAGCGGGCTCGGCGGCAGCGCTTCGAGGAGGCTGAGCTGGGTGGCGTGGCCGAGGCCGGCCAAGATGGCCTCCCCCGCCGCGAAGGTCGCCAAAAGGGCCGCGCATACCACGAAGGAGCGGGTCGCTGACCTCACCGTCCCGGGGTCCACCTTCCGCAGCGCGGATCCCAGGACGAGGGGAAGGCTCACGGTGGCAAGCCCCACCAGGAGCGTGAGCAGGTCGGCGCCCGAGGCGGTGAGCATGACCCCGGAGGTGGACACCAGGACCAGCGCGTGGTAGAGGGGCTGGTGGGGGTCGAGCTGCTCCTCCAGGTCGGAGCCGGTGAGGAGGATGGCGGCGGCGGCGGCCGGGGCGGCAGCGTAGAAGAAGAGGGCGAAGCGGTCCACCAGGAAGCTGCCGTGCTCGACGTCCGGTGGCGCCGGTCCCAGGGAGCTGCGCCAGAATCCCACCGCCGCCAGGAAGGCCAGGGCGGTGAAGGCGACAGCGATCCAACGGCTGAGAGTGGCGCGGTCACCCCGGGAGCCGTAGAGGCCGCCCTCCACACCGAGGCACACGACGGCTCCCAGGAGCAGCACTCCCAGCGGGCCGAAGTCCTGAAGAAAGGCGAGATTCACTTGCCGGGCACCTTGGCCGGGGCCATGCTGGAGACCCGGGCCGCCACCAGGTCGGTGCCGTGCACCGTGTAGGGAACGAAGTAGCCGGCGGTGATCCCGAACACCACGGCGGCGGCGGCCAGCCACCACCCGGCGTAGAACTCCGATCCCCGGGAGTCCGGTACCTGGTCGGCGAGTTCCGTCTCAGCAGCGGGCGCCCAGAATGGCCCGGTGCCGACCCGCCACGCGGCATAGGCCAGGAGGCCCATCCCCACGATCACTGCGGCGGTGATGAAGCGGTGCTCGGCGAAGCTCCCCACGACCACCTGGAACACTCCGGGGAAGCCAACCAGGAAGGGCACGCCTCCGAGGGACGCCGCACCCACAATGAACATCAGCTTGAGACGCGCCGCGCCCGCGGCCCGTCCCGTGATCGAGGCGACCTCGGCGCCGCCGCCCCGGTCGGCCACCGCACCGATGGCCATGACCAGGAGCGGGGACACGAAGGTGAGGGCGAAAGCCAGCCACAGGGCGCCGGAGAGCGAGGTCTCAGAGAAGGAGATGATCCCCAGCAACACAGGGCCCGAGACGCCTGCCAACAGAGCGGCGGTCGCCCGCCTCAGGTCCCGCTCCCCCAGCGCCCGCAGCGCCGACCAGTAGAGGGTGACCACCGCCAGCAGGAGCACGGGAACCACCAGCTGCAGGCCTCCCCTCGGGTCCATCCCCAGCAGTACCCGGACCAGCCCGTAGGTGCCCACCGGGAGGGATGAGACCACCAGCAGCATGCCCACCGGGGTCGGCGCCACGGCCACCCCGTCGAGAAGCCACCGCTGCAGCGGGACGATCGCCATCCGCGCGCCGAAGGCGAAGAGCAGCAACCCAGCCACTATCAACCCGGGAGCCCCCTTGAGGGGCCCGACCGTGGAGAGGGTCACGAAGTTGAAGGTGGTGTTGCCGGTCTGCAGCAACATCAGCAGGACGGCGACGAGCAGGGCCGCGGCCCCCAGGGACTGGGTCAGCAGGAGGCGCCGCGCCGCCTCACGAGCCCCGGGCCTCGAACCGGAGCCGACAAGGAGCGCCAGGGGAAAGACCGGCAGCCAGAAAAACAGCACCAAGAGCATGAGGTCCTGGGTGGCGAAGAACCCTGCCAGGCTGGTCTCCGAGATCAGCATGAGGGCGAAGTGGGAGCGGGTGCGCTCCCGCATCCGCCAGCTGGCGAGCACCAGGGCCGGGAAGACTGCGGTGACCGCGAAGAGCAGCATGAGGCTCAGCCCATCCACCCCCAGGTGGTAGTCCAGTTGGAAGTAGAAGCCACGCAGCCAGGGTGCGTCGATGCTGGGCTGGGCTATGGCCCCCTGGGCAGGGTTGCCCACCTCGCCGAGCAAGTCGAAGATGGCGATCGCCAGCGGAAGGCCGGTGGCCAGCAGGGCGCCGGTGCGAACCCTGAAGCGCTCCAGGTCGGTCCGCACTGGGAGCAGGGCGATCACCATCGCCCCGATCAAGGGGACAAACACGATCAGGGTCAGGCTGACGTCACTGGGCACTCAGGCCGACCCCCACCAGGTCGCCGCAGCGGCCGCCAGCGCCAGCACAGCGACCACCACCCCCGCGGCCCGCGGCTCCCACCAAAGTCGCCCGGGCAGCGGGCTTTCGGAGAGGTCGGACAGCCCTTGGGCGGCCATGTCCCCGGCTGGGTCCAGCACCCGCGCACTCAAGGTGGCCACCGCCCGCCCGACCCCCAGCAGAACCCATCGGTCCGCGGCCTCCAGGGTGGCCCCGCCGCCCAGTATCGGCACGGAGCCCAGGCTCAGTCGGTCTCCGGCTAACCAGACCAGGCCGAGCCCCACGAGGCCGGCGCCCAGGACTAGGAGCAGCCCGCCACCCGAACCGCCCAGGCCGGGAACCGATCCGGCCTGGGGCAGCATCCGGCCGAGCGCCCACGAGAACGCCCCCGCCAGCCAGGCGAGCGTGGTGGCGACCACGGGGACCAAAGCCCCTGGCTGGCGCGCGCCCTGGGCCAGCTGACGACGCACCGCCCGGGCCTCGCGAACGTCCTTCGGCTCGGCACCGTGGACAAGATGCCAGCCCACCCTGGCGCAGGCGGCGGCGAGCAACAGGGAGGCGGCCACTCCAGCGACGATGGCGAGCACCCGCAGGGGCGCCGGCGCGGAGCCGGCGGTGAGCGCCGCCGCCAGGACCTCGGCCCGAGCGAAGAACGCTCCTACCCCCAGGACCCCGGCCCCGGCGGCCAGGGCGCAGAGGAACGTGAGGGCCGCAGGCCGAGCCTGCCGCCAGACGGCGCCCAGCCGGTCCACGGAGCGGACTCGGAGGTCGTGCTCCAGACGAGCGGCGGTGGCGGAGAGTGCCGCCACCACCAGCACGGTGGCCACGGTCATGGCGGTCGCCGCCGCCGGCGCCGCCAGGCCCACGGCCATCACCGCCATCCCCGTCTGGCTGAGGCCGACCCAGCCGGCAAAGGGGCGCAGCTGGCCTTCCCCGACTGCCAGGACGGCGCCCAGCAGGGCGGTGACCGCCCCCAGACCCACCAGCGCCGGCTGGGTGCCCGATGCCAGGTGCAGCAACGGGTATACGGCCAGGAGCACGGCCACCGGGACGACCCCGCCGGCCACCCCCTGGAGCAGGGCTCCGGCACCGGAGCGAGCGCCGGCCAGCGCCCGCCAGAGCCCCTGCAGGGGAGCCTGGCCTGCCCCTCCGGCAGCTGCCACCAGGAAGAGCACGCCCGAGATCGTCAGGGTCCGCCCTCCCACTCCCCGCACCAACCCGTGGTGGGCGGCCGTCCAGATGGGGTAGAGGGCCTCGAGGTTCAACCCGTAGGGAGTCTGGGTGCTGGGGTGCTTCCCGGTGGTGGCTGCCAGCGCCACCTGGCCGGCGAACTTGACGTAGACGAAGACGACGGCCAGAAGGAGAAGTGCCCCCGACCCGCTCCAGACGAGGTAGATCCGCCGGGCCGCCCGCCCGGAGGCGGTACCGGCAAGCAGGGCCGCCATCAGACCGGTAAGGCCGAAACCGAGGAGCAGCTGGAAGAGCCCCGGCGCGAGTGCCACCAGCTCGGCCGAGAGGCCCAGGAGCGCTGAGAGGCGCATGACCGAGGGGAGCTGGGAGCTGGTGCGCAGCTGGGCCAAGAACTGGGCCTGGCCGAGGACCACCGCAGCCGCCACGAGGGAGGCCAGGATCACCCCGTAAGAGGTGGCGGCGTACCCCACCCCCAGCTGGAAGTTGGCCGGCAGCAGGGTGGTGGTGGCTGCATTGAAGGGGCTCTGGGTGACCGAGAAGCTCCAGAAGGTGATGGTGGACTCGGTCACGTGCTGGTGGTGGAGGACGGTGGCGGCGAGGAGTACGAGGGCGGCCCCCAGGGTGAGCCAGCCGCCGAGCCACACGCCCAGGGCCGCCCCCCGGCGGGTCTCCGAGAGGTAGCTCAAGGCGATGCCGCCCAGAGGGAGGAGGATGACGACCCACCCCACCACGAAGACCTTCACGACCCCGGCTCCAGATCGTCCTGGGGTGCCTCGGGCAGGGGCCCGGGCTCAGCGGCCGCTGGGGGTGGCTCGATCTGGGGACTCGGGAGCTCCCGATCAGCCCTGCGCGGAGCCGCCAACTCCAACAGATCGGATCCGGTGCGGCGGCGCAGGACCAGGGCGATCGCGACCGCGCCGGGCAGCGTCACCGCCGAGAGCAGTTCCACCACCACGGCGGCGGCCTGAAGTTGGGCCGCCGCGGCCACGGACGGCGCGGTGGCCGCGAAGCCCACCAGGGCCGAGGTCACTGCGGCCAGCAGCAGAGCCAGGCCGGCAACGGCGCCCAGGGAGTCCCGGCGGTGGACCAGCGCCGCCACCCCGAGCGCCGCCACAGCGGCGGCGGTCACCAGGAGTGCGGCGGCCGTCCCGTTCACCCGCGCCCTCCGCGGCGCTGCGCCCGAGCGGCGGCGCGTGCCGCCGCCCGCTGCTCGGCTCGGCGCCGCTGCTCAAGAAGCCGCCGGCGCCGGGCCGCCTCAGCCTGCTCATCGACCACCTCGCGGCGGTCGCGGCGGATGAGGACCGCCGCGGACACCAGCAAGAACGTGGCCAGGACCAGGGTGCCCAGCACCGGCACCCCGGTGCCCAGCAGGAAGGCCGTCCCCACGCGCACCGGCGCGGGCGCAGGTGCGGTGCTCGGGAAGCCGGCCTTGGTGGCCGCTCCCACGCCTACCAAGAGCACGAAGGTGAGCACGGCCGCCGCCGCCGGTACGGTCACCGACAGGGCGGTCCGCCGGGTGCCGCCGTCCTCCGCGCCCGGGGACCCGTGAGCCAGGGCGGTGAACACGGCGACTCCCGAGCCTCCGAGCAGAAGGGCCTCCAGCACCGCCGGCACCCAGGCCCCGGCACCGGCCATGGCCACCGCCAGCCCCAGCGAAAGCAACAGCAAGGCCAGGAGCTGGCTCGCACGGTCGTGGCGCCAGAGGAAGGCGAAGCCGGACCCGATCGCCACCCCTCCCCCAACCGCGACCGCGATCATCTAACGTGGCGCCTCCTGACCGACTTGGTCACAGCTGCCGCGCCCGGCGCGACACTCCCACGTGCACGTGGCACGGGCCGTCATTTTATGGGAGCGAGATCGACCTCTGAGGGGTGGCGCTCAGCGGTCACGTAGTGTGAGGCGATCGGCGAAGGCCTCAAGACGCGACTTGAGCGATGCCGGGAGGTCGGCGATGTGGGCCAGTGCCTCCCCACTCCAGCCGTCGGCGACCTCTCGGGCACGGGCCAGGGCTCCGGACTCGTGGACCAGCACGACCACCTGCTCCCGCAGCGCTGCGGCCGCCTCTGGTGACACCCGCTCCATTCGGCGCAGGCGAACGAGCACCTCAGCGCGGTGGGGACCGCGCAGGGCGCAGAGGACGGGGAGTCCACAAATTCCCTGTGCCAGGTCGATTCCCGCCGGCTTGCCGGTGCGACCGGGGTCGCTGAAGTCCAGGCAGTCGTCTATCCCCTGGAAGGCCAGCCCCAGATCACGGGCGAACCTGGCCACCGCCCTGACCTCCGAGGCTCTGGCCCCGGACACGAGGGCGCCGATCGATCCGCAGGCGGATAGGAGCGAACCGGTCTTGCGGCGCGCCACCTGGACATATGGGGTGAGCGCCCCGGACCATACGGAGCGCCGCTCCAGCTCCCGCAACTGCCCGTCGGCGATCTCCACCAGTGCCCTGGCGAAGGCCCGCGAAACCCTCATGTCGCCGAGCCTCGCCACCATGCCCGAGGCCCGCCCCAGGTAGAAGTCGCCGACGCCGAGGGCGACCAGGGGGCCCTGGGTGGCGGCCACCGTGGGGGCGCCGCGACGCGAGTCAGCCCCGTCCACAAGGTCGTCGTGGCAGAGGGTGGCGGCATGGATGATCTCCATCGCGGCGGCCCCTCTCAAAGCGGTCTCCGGCCGGTAGGCGGGGCCCAGCTCAGCGGCAATGAGCAAGAGTCGGGCTCGGATGCGCTTGCCCCCGGCCCCCAGCAACCGGGCCATCGGGGCCGCCACGGCGGCCGGGTCCCCGCTGAGGGTGCGGCCGAGCTGACGCTCCAGTGGGTCGCGGGAGGAAAGGAGCGCCCCGACCTCCTGAGGAATCGGGAGCGAGGTGCCCCCGGCACCGGCGGCCGCCGCCAGGCGCCTCCCGCCACGCCACCACCTCGCCTGAGCCTCTCCGGAAGCGCCGGCCGCGCGGGCTGCGCTCCAGCCGGCGGGAGGGAGCAGCTGGCGCACCACTGTGGCGATGTCCGCGCCGGTGGCGAAGGCCGCCCCGGCTGCGGTCAGCCCGTCGGCGAGGGCGGCTTCGTACTCCACGCTGCCGCAGCGGGTCAGCAGAGCGGCGGCCTGAGCCAGGCAGTAGTCGCCCGCCAGGGTTCCCAACCCCACCGGGGAGCTGCCGCTCGCGGCCGTCCAGTGCCACTCCAGAGCCCGCTGGGTCAGCTCTACGGCACCCGCCAGCTGGGCCACCGAGGGCGCCGCCAGCCTGGGGGTGGTGTCCCCCGCCCTGAGCGCCCAGAGGGCGGCCACCCCGAGCTCCTCCGGGGAGCGAAGAGGTCCGCCGAACTGACGCCCCTCCATCTGCTCCAGCGTCGCCCGGCACAGCTCCCGGCGTCGCCTCCCGCGCACGGGCGGGAGCGGCTCCTGCACCCCGATCGAGAGCGAGGCACTCATCCGTCGGCTCCGGGATGGCGAACCAGGAAAACAGTGCTCACCAGCGCCACCAGCACGAGAAGCCCCCCCACCGCCACCAGCATCGCCACCGACCTGTACCCGAGCACTGCCAGCGCCAGCACCACCAGGGCAGCCGGCGCGTAGCCCCAGGTCAGAAGACCGCCCCGGCGCACCAGCAGTCTGGCGCTGCGGACGGAGGCGTCGGGCGGTGCAGCGCGCAGCAGCCCGGCCGCCACCAGGATGGCAACGACCAACCCGAGCACCGCCGAGAGCACCATCAGGCTTCGCTGTCCGGATTCGCCGCCGGACCGGTGGGAAGATGGCGATCCGCGGGGCGGGGGGTCGGAGGGGGCAACAGCAGGTACACCGCCAGGGCAGCCACGGCCACGCCGGCCAGGATCAGGGTCGGGACCCCGACGCCAGCTGCCAGCACGGGCCCGAATGAGCCATTGAGCGCCCCCACCTCCGCCAGGAGGGCCAGCGCGGTGGCCACCCCCAAGAGTGCCAGCGGCCAGCTCCTCCAGCTGTAGGCGAGCTGCAGCGAGGCGCAGGCCACAAGGCAGCCGGCCCAGGCCATGAGCAGAAGGGCGGCCTCCACCGGCCAGGCCATCAGTCGCACTCCTCCCCGGATTCCACCTGGATCTCCCCGCCCGCCACCACCTGGTCCCCATCGTAGAGGACCAGCGACTGTCCAGGCGAGACCGCCGCCTGGGGCGTGGCGAAGCGGACTTCGGCCCGCTCGCCCGGCATGAGGCGCCAGCTCACCGGGGTCGGCTTGGCGTGCGCCCGAAGTTGGGCCAGAGCATGATTCCAGCCAGAGCTGGGCACCGGTGCCAGCGCCACGACCCTGGAGAGGGAGCAGCCGGTCCGAAGCAGGGAGCTCCAGGGCCCCACCCGCAGGGTGTTGCGGGGACGGTCCACCTCATACACGTACATCGGCTCGGCGTCCGCACGGCGGGCGGTCAGCCCCAGCCCGTGCCGCTGCCCCACGGTGTAGAAGGGCACGCCCCGGTGGCGCCCCACCAGCACCCCATCCCGGTCCAACACCGGGCCCTCGGAGAACGAGCCGGCGAGCTCCCGGGCCAGCAGGTCCCGATGGTCTCCCCCACCCACGAAGCAGAGCTCCTGGCTGTCAGGCTTGGCCCAGACTCCCAGACCGAGCGCACCGGCGATCTCACGGACCCGGGCCTTCTCCAGGCTGCCGATAGGGAACAGGCAGCGGCTGAGGACCTCGGGGGGTGTCCGGTAGAGCGTGTACGACTGGTCCTTGCGCGGGTCGCGCCCACGCCGGAGCACCGTCCCCCCGGCACCTCCCTGTTCCACCTGGGCGTAATGTCCGGTGGCCAGATGGCTGGCGCCGACCCGCGACATGCGCAGGTACAGGTCGGCAAATTTGACGGTCTCGTTGCAGCGGACGCAGGGGTTGGGGGTTCGGCCCTCGCGGTACTCCCTGAGGAACTGCCCCACCACCGTCCGCTCGAACTGGTCGCGAAGGTTGATCACGTAATGTGGGATCCCCAGCCGGGCGCAGACCCGTCGGGCGTCCTCCACCGCGTCCAGGGAGCAGCAGCCACCCTCCCCCCGCTCGAAGTCCTCTTCCGCCCACAGCCTCATGGTCACCCCGACTACCGGCAGCCCGGAGGTCGAGAGCAAGGCCGCGGCGACCGAACTGTCCACCCCCCCGCTCATCGCCACAGCGACCAGGGTGGGTCGAGGCCGTATGCCTGCCAGGCCGTCCACGACTGGCACCGCCCAGGCGGGAAGAGATGAAGCGCTGCGGTCGGCGGGCCCCGAGTTCACTTCGGGCTCAACTCGCTGAGCCCCGGGCACAGTCACGGCCGGGGTCGCAAGCAAGGTGTGGGACCCGGCTCCGTCGGCTACCTCAGCCCGCCCGCCACGGCGGGAACGATGCTGATCTCGTCCTGGGGCTCCAGGGAGGTCTCCAGCCCGCCCGAGGTGCGGATGTCCTCATCGTTGCGGTAGACGTTGACAAAGTGCCGAAGGGAGCCGTCGGCCTCGAAGAGCCGGGCCCGGAAACCGGGGAACCTGAGCTCCAGGTCGGCCAGGGCGGCGCCCACGGTGGCCCCCTGCACCTCGACCTCGGCCAGTCCGCCGGTGAGCTGGCGCAGGGGGCTGGGGATACGGATCTTGGTGCTCATTTTCAATCCTGGGTTGGACAGTTGGATGCTGCGGCGGGGTGCCGGGGATGCTCAGGCGGGAGTCGAGGGCGGAGCGGCCGCCGAGGCGTCCGTGGCCGCGATCACGACCGCGGTGCCGTAGGCGAGGATCTCGCTCACCCCGGGGGACAGCTCGTTGGAGTCGTAGCGCATGGCCAGCACCGCGTTGGCGCCGAGGGCGGCGGCGTGCTCGACCATGAGGTCGAAGGCCTCCTGGCGGGCGTGGTCGCTCATGGTCATGTACACGGTCTGCCGGCCACCGACGAACTGCTGCAGGCCGGCCCCGATGTTGCCGACCACAGAGCGGGAGCGGATCATGAGGCCCCGGACCACGCCCAACTGGCGCACCACCCGATACCCGTCGAACCCGTTACCCGTGGTAACCCAGAGCGGGGGACGGTTGTGCCCGGTCTCCGGCTCCGGCTGGAAGCTCATTCGCGGAGTCTACCAGCCGGGCCCGCGGGGGCAGCGGGCAGCGTGATCTCCGGGCCGGGTACCGGGACCCGGTCCCCCATGCCCCTCAGCAGCTGGTCGTAGACGAACTGGGACCACGTCTCCATCTCCAGATACAGCACCTCGAGTTCGGATACCGCCAGCAGCCGCCCCTCGAGCTTCTCCTCCTCGCGCACGGTGACCCCCGCCGGGCCGGCTGTCACCATCACCAGGACTCCCAGGTGGACCCGGCCCACCTCCCCTGCGCCGTCCTTGATCAGCCCCACGAGCCGCCCTTGGGCGGGTGCGGGAGACACCACCTCCTCACCCCACTCCCTAAGGCATCCACGTAGGAAGGCCCCCTCGAGCGGCCCGTCCTCGGCGTTGATGTGGCCGCCAACCCCCAGGGTCACCTGACCGCGCAGTCGGCGCTCGCTGCCCCGGCCCAGCCGCCGCATGGTGAGCACCTTCTGGCCACAGCTCACCACCAGGTGGGGAATCAGCTGCTGCCAGCGATCGTCGCCCTCGACCTCGGCCCGGGGCAGGAAGCGCCCGTGGCGGGGGATGGCGGCGAGGACCTCGCTCACCCCTTCGAGGCGGATCCCGTGCCAGGGGACCGGTCCGAGGGCGACATCACGCGGCAGGACGAGCACCTCCTCCCTTCCCGCCAGTACTCCGACCGGGCTGGCAGAAGCCTTGGCCACCGGGGCTAACCCAACTCGCGGCGCACGGGCGGCATCTCTCGGTCCGACATCGAGCGTGAGCATAGTGGGGTGGCTGCACCGCCGCCCCGCGAGGGGCGCGGCGCTACCCTGACTTGGTGGCCCCACGCCCCGTGTTCGCCATCGCCGGAGGGGGCTTGGCCGCGGGCCGGGCGGTCGAGCGACTTCGGGAACTCGGCTTCGATGGCCGGCTGGTGCTGCTCACCGACGAGCCCCGCCTCCCCCATGAGCGCCCCCCGCTCTCCAAGCAGTACCTGAGAGGGAAGCTGGCCGAATCTCGGCTCCTGGTCCGGCCGGCAGCCTTCTACGCCGATTACGCCGTCGAGGTGAGGACCTCGACCAGGGTGGCCGCGGTCTCCCCCTCTGACCGGACCCTCACCCTGACCGACGGAGAGCGGCTGCCATACGACAGGCTCCTGCTCGCCCTGGGCTCCGAGCCGGTCCGCCCGGCCATCCCGGGCGCCGACCTTCCGGGGGTGGCGACGCTCCGCACCGTCGAGGATGCCGACGGGATCCGCGAGCGGCTCCGCCCTGGGGCCAGCGTGCTGGTCCTGGGGGCCGGGTTTCTGGGCAGCGAGGTGGCTGCCACCGCGCGGGAGATGGGGTGCGAGGTTCACCTGGTGGAGGCCGGGGACCTTCCCCTGGGACCCCTGGGGTCGGTGGTGGCCGCCTGGGCCGCCGACCAGCACCGGGCGCACGGGGTGCACGTCCGGACCGCCACCACGGCGATCAGGTTCGAGGGCGCGGGACAGGTGGAGGCGGCGCTCCTGGGGGACGGGACCACAATTCCCTGCCAGCTGGTGGTGGCTGCGGTCGGAGCCCGTCCCCGGGTGCAGCTGGCCCAGATGGCCGGGCTCCAGGTGCGGGACGGGGTGCTGGTGGACGGCGCCTGCCGCACCTCGGCACCGGAGATCCTGGCCGCCGGGGACATCGCCCGCTTCCCGAGCCCGGGGGGCACCAAGCGATCAGAGCACTGGGACAACGCCCAGCTGCAGGGGCGCCACGCCGCCGAGGCCATGCTCGGCCCGGTACCGGACTTCTCCGCCCTCCCCTACGTCTGGACTGAGCTGTACGGCTCGACCGTCCAGCAGCTGGGGGAGTGGACACCGACACGTCCCGCTCTCGTGCGGGGCGACCCGGCCTCCGGCCGCTTCACCGCCCTGCAGCTGGACGGCGGCCGCTTGCTGGCCTGCGTCGCCGTGAATCAGTACCCGGCTCTCAAGTGGGCGCGACAGGTGATGGAGTCGGGAACGATCCTCGACCCAGACAAGCTCGAGGAGGAGGGGCCGAGGGTGTGGTCGGAGCCATCGGCGGGGCCAATGACCATACACCTGGATTAGGACACCATGTCCTAGGGTAGCCCATTCTTCTCAGTCAGGCGGGCCGATGCGATCCGAACACTTTGTCCCTATGCTGAGGGCTCAGTGACCGGTTCCGACGGGGCGGGGTTGAGGGTGGCGATCACCGGCATGGGCTTGGTCACGCCCATCGGCACCGGGGTGGAGGCCGTCTGGGAAAGCCTGAGTCGGGGGCGCTCGGGGATCGGGCCGATAACCCAGTTCGACACCACCGGCTACCCCACGCGGATCGCCGGTGAGGTCCGGGACTTCGAGCCCGAGCTCTACATGGACCGCAAGACGGCCCGCCACGTGGCCCGCTACTGCCAGCTGGGGCTGGCGGCGGCGCGCATGGCGGTGGAGGACAGCGGTCTGCGGCCCTCGACCATGGACCCGGACGCCGTCGGGGTGGTGCTGAGTTCCGGGGCCGGGGGGATGGAGGAGATCGAGCGCGGGCACCGGATGCTCATGGAACGGGGGGTCAGCCGGATCAGCCCCTTCACCGCCCCCATGATGATCACCGACATCGCGGCCGGCCTGGTCGCCATTGAGCTCCAGGCCGGCGGCCCGAACTATGCGGTGGTGAGCGCCTGCGCCAGCAGTGGTCACGCCATCGCCGACGGCTTCGAGGTCATCCGCCGAGGCGATGCGGTGGCGATGATCGCCGGCGGGGCCGAGGCATCCCTCACCCCGCTCATGATCGGCGCCTTCTGCCAGCTCAGCGCCATGAGCCGGCGCAACCAGGACCCGGCCGCTGCCTCCCGACCCTTCGACGTGGGTCGGGACGGTTTCGTGATGTCCGAGGGGGCGGCGGTCCTGGTGCTGGAGGAGATGGGCCATGCGGCCTCCCGGGGAGCTCGGATCTGGGGAGAGGTGCTGGGGGCGGGCGCCAGCGCTGACATGTACCACTTCACCGCCCCAGACCCGGAGGGCAGGGGCGCCGCCCGGGCGATGCGGGCCGCCCTGCGCAAGGCGGGGATCGGGCCGGAGGACGTGGACTACGTCAACGCCCACGGGACTTCGACTCAGCTCGGCGACATCGCCGAAACCCTGGCCCTCCACCAGGTTCTGGGGGAGCGGGCGCGGAGCGTACCGGTGAGCTCCACCAAGTCGATGACCGGGCACCTGCTGGGAGCGGCCGGGGCCATCGAGGCCGCCGCCTGCGTGCTGGCGATGGACCGGGGGCTGGTGCCACCCACCATCAATCTGGAAGATCAGGACCCACAATGCGACCTCGACTACGTCCCCAACCGGGCCCGGCCGGCCGAAGTGCGCGTCTCGCTCTCGAACTCCTTCGGGTTCGGAGGACACAACGCCAGCCTGGTTTTGGGGCGGGGCCCGTCAGCCAACGCCAAAGGAGCGTGAACAGGTGAGCGCTACAGACCCGGCCCCCGCAGGGGAGCCACTCGACTTCTCGGAACTCCAGCGCATGGCGGGCGAGATCCTGGGCGTGGACCCCGACCGCGTCCAGCTGGATGTCAGTTTCGCTCGCGATCTGGCCGCAGACTCGCTCGATCTCGTGGAGCTGATCATGGCCATCGAGGACCGCTACCAGGTGTCCCTCCCCCCAGAGCGGCTGGAGGGGATGCGCAAGGTGGGGGATCTCTGGGAATTCCTCCAGGAGCAGCACGGAGCGGCGTGACCGTCTCCCACCCGCTCCCCATCCTCCTCGGCCCGCTGGCCCTGCTCTTCCCCGGCCAGGGGGTGCAGCGCCTGGGAATGGGCCGAGATCTCGACCGCCTCTTCCCGGCGGCCCGGGCCGCGCTCCAGCGGGCCGAGGAGGTGCTGCACATGCCGGTGCGCCGCCTCTGCTTCGAAGGACCCGCGGAGGAGCTCTTCCGCACCGAGAACATCCAGCCCTGCGTGGTCGCCGTTTCCTATGCCGCCCACCAGGCCTTCAGGGAGAGATTTGGGGAGGTCGAGGTGGAAGCGGTCGCCGGCCACAGCCTCGGGGAGATCAGCGCCTGCGCCGCCTCCGGGGCTTTCAGCTGGGATGAGGCACTCCTGCTGGTCAGGGAACGCGGCCGGCTGATGGCCGCCGCGGCGGAGACCAGCCCCGGGCGAATGCTCGCGATCGTCGGGCTGGACGAGGATCTAGTCCAGGAGATCCGCTCGGAGGCCGGCAGCCAGGGTGGCATCTGGATGGCCAATCTGAACTCGCCGAACCAGTTCATCCTGAGTGGAGAGGCGGCGGCCATCTCCCGAGCCGAGGAGATGGCCAACCGGGCCGGAGCACGGCGGGTGACCGTCCTGGAGATCCCGCTGGCAGCCCACTCCCCCCTCATGGCCCGGGCAGCCCTGGCGCTGGCCGAAAAGGTCCGGCAGCTGCCCATCCGTCCACCCGTGATCCCCCTGGTGGCCAACGGCAGCGGTCTGGTGTTGCGTTCGGCCCGCTCCCTCCGCTCCGAACTCCAGGGCCACCTGCTGAGGCCGGTGCAGTGGGCTCGGACCATGGCGGCCCTGCAGCGACTCCGCGTGGCCACTGTGGTGGAACTCGGGCCGGGACGCGTTCTCGCCAGCCTGGCTGCCAAGCACATGGCCGGGGTCTCGACCTGGAACGCGGACGAGCTCCTGGTCGAGCCGGAGCTGGGCTAGCTGTGGACCTGGACCTGAGCGGTCGGCGGGCCTTGGTGACCGGAGGCGGCAAGGGAATCGGGGCTGCGGTGGCGAGGGAACTCGCAGCCATGGGAGCCGAGGTGGTGATCAACTTCCGCACCGACCGCGATGCCGCGGAGGCAGTGGCAGCCGAGATACCGGGATCCAGGCTCCAACAGGCGGACGTGGGAGACCCCGCGCAGGTCGCCGAGTTGTTCGCCAGCTCTGGCCCCTTCCACGTGGTGGTCAACAACGCCGGCATCCTGAGGGACCGGCTGCTGCTCCGGATGAGCACCGAGGACTGGGACCAGGTGCTGAGGACCGACCTCTCCGCCGCCTTCCATGTGACCAAGGCGGCGGTTCCCCAGATGATGCGGTCCAGGTGGGGGCGGATCGTGAACGTGACCTCGATCGTGGGGCTGGGGGGAAACCCCGGTCAGGCCAACTACGCCGCCGCCAAGGCGGGGCTGGTGGGACTCACCAAGTCCGTGGCCAAGGAGCTGGGCACCCGAGGAATCACCTGTAACGCGGTCGCTCCCGGCTATGTGCGCACCGAGCTGACCAACAGCTCGCTTAGTGAGGAGATGCTGCAGGAGCTGGTCCGAATGACGCCGCTGCGGCGCGAGGGAACCGTGGCCGAGATCGCCGCCGCGGTGGCGTTCCTCTGCAGCCCGGCCGCCTCGTTCATCACCGGGGAGGTTCTGGTGGTGGATGGGGGACTCTCCGCCTGACCTGATCTGCCGCGGCCGGCCCACCTGTTTCGATCTGGCGGCACTCCCCGGCGCCTGTCGCCGCGGCGGATCGCAAAGACAGCGCCACCGGGTCCGGAGTCATCGCTGGGCGCTCGAGGCGACCTGCTGATCGGCGGCGGCGGCCAAGGCGGCGACGATGTCAGGGTAGAGGCTGGCCAGTTTGCGCCGCACCAAGGTGCCCATGAGCGTCCGATCCCAGGATGCTCCCCAGCGGATCAAGGTGCCGCCCGAAGGAGTTGGCGTGAGGGTCACCTCCGCCCGGTAGTTCTTCACCGGGAGGCCACTCACCACCTTGTAGGCGACGCGTCGGGGCTCGTCGACCCCGAGGATCTGCTCGACGCTGGTGGTGCGCCGACCGTAGCGGAACCACTGGACCGAGCCCTCTCGCGACGGGCCGGGGGAAGGTGGACGGTAGCCGCCGTCGATCCACGGGCCCCACTGGGGATAGCTGTTCGCGTTGGCCACGAGCGCCCACACGACCTCGGGGCCGGCTCGGGTCGTCCCTTGAGCTCGCACCGACAGCTGGCTCATCTGACGTGCCTCCTTTGTGTACCATCTGGTACGGTTACCACATGGTACGGCCTGCAGTGGTCACCTCACAAGCCAGGGAGCGCCTGCTCCACGCCGCCGTCGAGCACGCTCTCGACCAGGGGATCGTGGATCTGAGCCTCCGTGAGATCGCCGCGGCGATCGGCACGAGCCACCGGATGCTCATCTACCACTTCGGGTCACGGGAGGGTCTGCTCGTGGCCATCGTGCGCGAAGTGGAGCTGCGCGAACGTCACAGCCTCGGAGCCGGTCCTGTGTCGGTCGCGGACGCGCGCCGACAGTGGGCTCACCTGGCCGATCCGTCCCTGCGCTCACAGGAGCGTCTGTTCTTCGAGATCTACGCGCACGCGCTGTTGGGTCGCCCGGGTACCGAGGGCTTCTTGGCGGAGGCGGTCGACGGATGGATCTCTTCCGTGAAGGCCTTGATGGTCGACGCCAAGATCGACGATGAGGATGCCCAGGTGCTCGCCCGCCTCGGTTTGGCTGTGACCAGGGGCCTGCTGCTCGACCTGTTGGCGACTGGCGACGCGGCCGGGACCACCCGCGCGTTCCATCTGTTCACCGAGCTTCTCGATCAGGCGCCGGCCCCCGACGGGGGCCACGAGTGAGCTCGGGGCGGCCACAGAGCTCGGCCACGACCTCCCGCACGGCGGCCGAGGGGTCGTCTTCCCCAGCGGCCTCGACGAGGCGGCTGCCGACCGCCACCCCGTCCGCGAGTCCGCTCAGTGAGACCACCTGGGCGCGCCGCCGGACCCCGAACCCCAGGACCAGCGGACGGTCGCTGAGGGCTCGAACGCGCTCCAGCAGGGCGGCCCCCTCCGTAGGTTCCCCCGTCCCGGTGACCCCGGTCCGGGAAACGCAGTAGACAAAGCCGGTGGCACGGGCGGCGGCCATGGCCAGCCGCCGGTCCGGAGTGGTGGGAGCCACCATGGTGCACAGGGCCAGCCCGGCTCGTGAGGCGGCCCCCTCCAGCTCATCCATCTCCTCCAGAGGGAGGTCGGGAACCAGGAGGGAGTCCACCCCGGCGGCCGCAGCGGCCTGGCAGAACTCCTGCAAACCAAACTGTGCCACAGGGTTCAGGTAGGTCATGCAGACCACCGGAACTCGCAGCCCCCGTGTCCGGGCCTTGGCCACCTGGGCCAGGGCGACCCGGGTGGTCATCCCGCGGGCCAGGGCCTGGCGGCCGGCCGCCTGGATCGTAGGGCCGTCGGCGAGGGGATCGGAGTGGGGAATGCCGACCTCGATGAGCGCCCCGCCGCCGGCCTCTGCCGCCAGCAGCAGGTCGGCGGTTGTCTCCGGGTCCGGGAACCCCGCCATCAGATAGGGACATACCCGCGGCTCGCCGCCCGACCTGGGCAGCGCGGCGAGGATCGCGTCGCCCGGCGAGCTCAAGCGGGCTCCCGGCCGAGCACCGTCTCCAGGTCCTTGTCGCCCCGCCCGCTGAGGCACACCAGGATCGGGCCCTTTCCATCCGTCAGCCTCAGGGCCGCGGCCACGGCATGGCTGGACTCGAGGGCGGGGATGATCCCCTCCAACCGGGTGAGGAGGTGGAAGGCATCGACGGCCTGGCGGTCGTCCAGCGCCACATAGCTGGCCCGTCCGGTGGCCATCAGGTTGGCGTGCTCAGGGCCCACCCCCGGGTAGTCAAGCCCGGCGGAGATGCTGTGGGTGGGCAGCACCTGCCCGTCGGGGTCCTGGAGGATGTACGAACGGGACCCGTGAAGCACACCGGGGGTTCCCAAGCCCAGGCTGGCTCCGTGGGCGCCCGGCTCGGGGCCACGCCCTCCGGCCTCGACACCCAGCAGCTTGACGTCGGAGTCCTCGAGGAACGCGGCGAAGATCCCGATGGCGTTGCTGCCCCCCCCGACGCTGGCTACAACCACTTCCGGCAGCCGGCCCGCGAGCTCCAGCATCTGGGCCCGCGCCTCGCTGCCGATCACGGACTGCAGGGTCCTCACCAGCCAGGGGTAGGGATGAGGGCCCACCACCGACCCGATCACGTAATGGGTGTCGCGCACGTTGGTGACCCAGTCCCGGATGGCCTCGGAGGTGGCGTCCTTGAGCGTGGCCGCGGGGTCGCCGACCGGCTCGACCCGGGCCCCCAAAAGGTTCATCTTGGCGACATTCACCGCCTGGCGGCGCATGTCCTCGCGGCCCATGTAGACGACGCATTCCATGCTCAGGAGGGCACACGCGGTGGCGGTGGCCAGGCCGTGCTGGCCGGCTCCGGTCTCGGCCACAATGCGCCGCTTCCCCATCCGCTTGGCCAGGAGCAGCTGGCCGAGGGCATTGTTCAGCTTGTGGGCTCCGGTGTGGAGGAGGTCCTCGCGCTTCAACCAGACCGGCCGCCCAGCCCGCTCGGAGAGTCGACGGGCGTGGTGCAGTGGCGTGGGCCTCCCGGCGTATCCCGCCTCCAGCCCGTAGAAGTCGGCGAGGAACCGGGGGTCGCCGAGTGCCTCGACGGCGGCGGCTTCCAGCTCCTGGAGAGCTGGCACCACGGTCTCCGGGACGAAGCTGCCCCCGAATTCGCCGTACCGTCCTTGGGGAGGCGGCGCGGTCACGATGAGCCGACCGGGGCCGTTCACCCCCCCTCCTCGGCCCGGCGGGCGGCGGCCACGAAGCGCATCACCAGCCGGCGGTCCTTGCGTCCAGGAGCTGCCTCCAGAGACGAGCTGGCATCCACCCCCTGGGGCCGGACCACCTTCACCGCCTGGGCCACGTTCTCCGCAGAGAGGCCGCCGGCGATCCACACCGGGCGGTGGCTGGCCAAGGCCGCGGCCACCTCCAGGTCAGCCGCTGCGCCCGTGCCTCCGGCGCCGTCCGACGTCAGGGAGTCCACGAGGAGTGGCAGCTTGGGCCACCACTGCGCCGACCGGCGCAGCGCCCCGCGGTCGGCAGGCAGGAAGGGCAGGATGGGCACCGAGAGTTGGGTGATCAGCTCCCGGGGGCAGCTGCGGAGATGAAGCTGCAGGGCGGTGAGGTGGCAGGACGCGGCCATCTCCGCCAGCTCCGCGGGGCTCGCATCCACCAGCACCCCGAAGCGGTCGGCAGCCGTGCCCACGTAGTCGGATATCTCCCGCGCCCGTTGGAACGAGACCCGTCGGGGACTGCCGGGATGGAGCACCATCCCGATGGCGTCGGCGCCGGCGTCCAGCGCCACCCGGGCGTCCTCCCTCGTGGTGATGCCGCAGATCTTGACCCTCACCGTGCCACTCCCCCAGCCGCAAGCAGCTCGCGAAGCCGCGCCGCAGGGTCCGGGGCCCGCATCAAGGTCTCGCCCACCAGGACCGCGTCAGCTCCGCACTGGGCCAGCCGGGCCAGATCGGACTGGCTCGATATGCCGGACTCTGAGATCAGAGTGGCTCCCGGCGGAGCGAGCCGGGCCAGCTGTTCGGTGACCCGCAGGTCGACGGTGAGCCGGTCCAGGTCCCGGTTGTTGATCCCCACCAGATCGGCCCCCACGCTGCCGGCCAGCAGCATCTCCGGCTCATCGTGCACCTCCACCAGGGCGTCCATGCCCAGATCGCGGGCCATCTGGAGGCAGGCCAGCAGCGTCTCAGGCTCCAGGGCTCGGACGATGAGAAGCACGGCATCGGCACCGGCGGCGCGGGCCTCCAGCACCTGCTCCGGCCCGACGAGGAAGTCCTTGCGCAGGACCGGCACGTTGGAAACCGAGCGCACCGAGCGAAGGTCCTCCAGGGAGCCCCCGAACTGGACGGGCTCGGTCAAAACAGAGAGCGCAGCCGCCCCCGATCCAGCGAGCTCTACGGCCAGCTCGCAGGGGTCGAGCCCGGGCCGAAGGGGACCGGCGGAGGGAGAGCTTCTCTTCAGCTCGGCGACCACGGCCAGTCCGGGGCCGGCGAGGGCCTGGCGGAAGCCACGCGGTGCCGGCGCATCCGCCGCCAGTTGCTCGAGCCGGCCCGGGCCGTGCCTGCGGCGCAGGTCGTCAAGGCGCTCCCGGGAGGTGGCGAGAAGGGGTCCCAGGACCCCGTAGCGGGTGCTGGCGTCCATCAGCCGGCGATCGAGAAGGGCGGGAGCCCGGGTCCCGCCGCCTCCTCCTCGATCTGGACCTGCTCCACCTGGGCGGCGGGAGGGCCCTCCCGGAGGAAGTCGATGTACTCGAGCACCGCTGGCAGGGGGCCCTGGGCCACCGTCTCGAGCCGGCCGTCAGGCCGGTTGCGCACCCAACCCACCAGCCCCAACTCGTCAGCCCTGCGGGCGGCATACGCCCGGAAGCCCACCATCTGGACCCGCCCGCTCACGAGGCAATGCCGGCGGACCTCGGAAGGTGCGGTGGGGCTCATCCTCCCAAGGTTAAGCGACGCGGGTGGGCGTCACTTGAGGACGGTCCCTCCCGCCTCTTCCTGCCGGGCCAGCATGAAGAGAAGGTCCGACAGCCGATTGAGGTAGCGGAGCACCTCAGGATTGCCCAGCAGCCCGCGGCGCTGCAGGGAGACCGTGCGGCGTTCCGCCCGCCGCACCAGGGAGCGGGCCAGGTCGATGGCCGCGGCCCCCGGGGAGCCCCCGGGAAGGACGAACCCGGCGGGTATGCCGACCTCCCGCTCCAGGCGGTGCACCCATTCCTCCAAGCGCTCCGGGGCCTCTCGCGAGAGCACCGGGAAGTGCTTCTCCAACCGGTCTCGGAGCTGTGGGTCGGTGGCCAGCTCCGCTCCCACCGTGAAGCACTCCCGCTCCAACTCCAGGAGCCCTTCGGCGACCTCACCGCGGGCGCACAGCGCCCTGGCCAGCCCCATTGCGGAAATGGCCTCGTCCAAGGCGCCGTAGGCCTCGGTGCGGAGGTCGTCCTTGGGCACGCGCCCACCGTAGAGCAGGCTGGTCTCGCCCTGGTCCCCGCCCCCGGTTACGATGCTCACCCGGCGCCGGCGGCCGCCATCTCGGGCTCGACCAACTCCTCCTCGACGTACTTGGTGGCCGCGATGGCGGCGGTGGTGCCGTCGCCGACCGCGGTCGTCACCTGGCGGGTCAGCTGTGCCCGCACGTCTCCGGCGGCGAAGATCCCGGGGATCGAGGTGCGCATGTTGGCGTCTGTCAGGTAGTACCCCTGCGGGTCATGCTCCACGTGACCGGCCACCAGCTGGGTGTTGGGTATGAAGCCGACGAAGATGAACACCCCGCCGACTGGGAACTCGGTCTGCTCGCCGGTTTGGACTTGGCGTAGCCGGAGCGAGGTGACGCGGCTTCCGTCGCCGGTTATCTCCTCCACCACGGTGTCGAGCAGGAACTCGATCTTGGGGTTCTGCCGAGCCCGCTCCAACAGCAGCGGCTGGGCCCGGAACTCCTCGCGGCGGTGGATCACGGTGACCTTGGAGGCGTAGCGGGTCAGGAAGGCGGCCTCCTCGATCGCCGCGTCCCCTCCCCCCACGACCGCCAGGTGCTCCCCGCGGAAGAACGCCCCGTCGCACACCGCGCAGTAGGAGACGCCGCGGCCGGCATACTCCTCCTCCCCGGGGACATCCAGCTTGCGGGGCTGGCCTCCGGCGGTGACGATCACCGCCTTGGCGTAATACGGCTCCTCGTCCTCAACCTCGATCCGCTGCCGGCCGTCGGGCAGCGGGACGATGGAGGACACCCGGGCCGAGACCAGCTCAGCTCCGAAGCTCAGGGCGTGTTCCGCCATCTTGCTGGCCAGTTCCGGGCCGGTGATCGAGGCGAAGCCGGGATAGTCCTCGATGGCCTCGGTGTTCAGCAGCTCCCCGCCGGGCAAACCCGCCTCCAGCAGCACGGTCCGCTTCAGCGCCCGGCCCGCGTAAAGGGCCGCCGTGAGCCCGGCCGGCCCCCCTCCCACCACCGCGATGTCGTACTCCCGTTCCGTCACGACGCGCCTCCAGATGGCCAGAACTCACCCTCAGCTTACCCACTGGGGTGGACGCCGAAGCCGAGGTCAGCCCGCCAGCGCGCCCTTCACGGGGTCGGAGCTCACCCCCTGCCCGGAGTACCGCTCCCAGATCTCGTTGCCACCGCGCTTCCAGCTCACGCTGGGAGCTTCCAGCAGGACCCGGTCGACCCGGTCCCGGAGGGACTCGACGCGGGCGATCACCGACTCCAGCAGGGTGTCGGCGAGGTAATGCGGCTCGAGGCCGAGGTCGAGGAGGTGCTGGTGCTTGGCGTTGTAGTAGTGCTCCTCCAACTCCACCCTGGGGTTGGGCAGGTGGGAGATCTCGGTCTTGAGCCCGTGGCTTTCGCGCACCTTGGCCACCAGCGCGGCGAGCTCCCGCACGCTGAACTGCTCGGTGAACTGGTTGAAGACCCGGCACTCGCCTCGCTCGGCGGGGTTGTGCAGGGCCAAGGTGATGCAGGCCATGGTGTCCCGCAGGTCGAGGAAGCCGCGGGTCTGGCCGCCCTTGCCGTAGACAGTCAGCGGCTCCCCCACCGCCGCCTGGGCGCAGAAGCGGTTGAGCGCTGTCCCCCAGATGGAATCGAAGTCGAAGCGGGTGCTCAGCTCAGGGTGGAGGACGGTGTCCTCGGTGTCCACCCCGTACACCACCCCCTGGTTGAGGTCGGTGGCCCTCACCCCCCACGCCCGGGTGGCGAAGTAGATGTTGTTGCTGTCGTGGACCTTGGAGAGGTGGTAGAAGCTGCCGGCCACCTTGGGGAAGGGGAGGCGGTCCCGGCGGCCGTTGTGCTCGATCTCCAGATATCCCTCCTCGATGTCGATGTTGGGGGTGCCGTACTCCCCCATCGTGCCCAGCTTTATGAGATGGCAGTCGGGCACCTGGTCCCGGATGGCGAAGAGGAGGTTGAGCGTGCCCACCACGTTGTTCTCCTGGGTGAGCACGGCATGGGCCCTGTCGATCATCGAGAAGGGAGCGCTCCGCTGTTCGGCGAAGTGGATCACGGCCTGGGGACGAAACTCGGCCATCAGGGCGTCGACGGCGCGGAAGTCGCGCATGTCTGCCCGCCGCCAGATGATCTCCCTCCCGGTGAGCTGCCGCCAGCGCGCCACCCGCCTCGCCATGGTGGCGATGGGGACCAGGCTGTAGGTCCCCCCCTCGCGGTCCCAGCGGCGGCGGGCAAGGTTGTCCACCGCGACCACGCGATGCCCCTGGCGCGAGAGATGCATCGCCATCGGCCAGCCGATGTAGCCATCCGCACCCAGCACCGCCACCGTGAGGCCCGAGGGCTTGGTGCGGCTGCTCATAACGTGAACTCTCCTCTCCGGATAAGGGGCCCGGCCGGAGGCCGGGGGCCCAGCAGAGGCCGATCGTGCCACATCGCCGCACGAGGGGTCAAACGGTCACTTGGCGTCCCGGCTTGAGGCGCGTCGGGGCCCCGGCGCTCCTCGAGCCATCGGCTCCGAGCCAGGTAGAGGCACAAGACGGGCTCGAGCCGCCCGGCGACGATCTGCCCACTCACTGTTCCATGTGGCGAGGTCTACATCGGAGAGAGGCGCTGGCGACCTACTGCGCTGTCCATTGCCGGATCACCGGGAGGACCTCCAGGAGGGGGATGGCGAACGCTCCCACGCCGAATTTGGCCGCCAGGGTCATGATCCCCACCACCTGGCCCTGGGCGGTCAGCACCGGCCCTCCGCTGTTCCCGGGAAAGATGTGAGCGGGGATGCGGATAAGATCGACGTAATTGGTGAGCTGCCCGGGTTCGGCATCGCCCACCGTGGCCCGCTGGTTGAGGCCGTCCACCAGGGAGACCGTGACCGGAGGATGTCCAGTGGCTCCCTGGGAGGCCAGGACAACGACCGCCTGCCCCATGGACGCGGACGCGCCGTCCAGGGGCAGCGGCGCCTCGGTCAGCCCCTCGGCCTGAACCTCCGCGAGGTCGAGCTGGGGATCGGAGTTCACCACTCGGGCCGGGTACTCGGCTCCGGACGAGGTGACCACGTGGAAGCTGAGACCCTGGCTGACCACGTGGTCGTTGGTGATGAAGTCGCCGCGCGAATCGACCGGCCATCCGGTGCCGAGCTCCTCGGACGAGGTGCCCACCGCCACGACGGTGACGATCTCGGGAAGGTCCTGGCCGGCGATCTCCTGGAGGGCGGTCCCTGTCCCCGCCGCCGACGCGGTGGGGGTGGGGGCCAGTGCCAGATTGCGGGCCACATGGTGGCCGACGGGAGACCGGCGTGCCAGCGACAGCCCGGCTGCCGCGCCCGCGGCCAGTCCGATGGCGATCACCGCCACCCCGGCCGCGACACGGGTCCACCAACGAGGACCTCGGGGCGAGAGCGGGTAGGCTTCCCCGGAGCCCCACTCCTCGGGGTCCCAACCCTCGCCCGCCTGGAAGGAGCCAGCTTCAGGAGGCTCCCACGGAAGCGGTTGCCTGGGGGCCCTCCAGCCTTCCTCCGGTGCGCCGCTCGAGTCCCGGACGTGTGGTTCCGTAGTCACGCCTCCTGTTCGGCGGCCGGCTCCAAATCCTGCCGCCCCCCACGCCGCACTCCGGTGTGCAGGTTAACTCCGGCAACCTCGTCCGGGGCGGGAGGTGGTGCCGGGAGCGGGACTCGAACCCGCACGCAGTGACCTGCACAGCGCCCTGAACGCTGCGTGTCTACCAGTTTCACCATCCCGGCCGGGCCCGCCAATCGTAGCGGATGGAGGCTTCGGGATCGAGCTCCGCCCGCTCATCCGGTCCACTCCGCAACATTCGTGAACAGCTGGGCGGGATCGCCCACCGACGGCAGTCCCGGGGTGCGGGCGGAGCTCAGGTGGGCGTACACCAGCTCCGGGGTATAGAGGAACGCCGCCGGTACCTCGGTCCCCAGCTCCTGGACCACCACCCTGTACGCGGCGATGCGGCCGGGCAGGGAGGTGGCGGTGGCCAGCTGGTCGAGGGCGTGGGTCAGGATGGGGTCTGCGACCCCCTGGCCGAGGTTGGCGCCGCCCACGCCGCCGCCCCCGAAGAGGCCGGAGATGTCGAGGGTGGGTCCGTTGTCGAACCCCACCAGCGCCATTTGGAACTGTCCCTTGCTGAGCTGGGCCGAGAGGAAGGACCCCGCCGGGTACTGAGCGACGCTCACCGTAATGCCCGCTGCGCCGAGCTGTCCGGCCAAAGCGTGGGCCACCGCGGTGAGCGGCTCCATGTCAGGTACGGCGAGGCGAAGCTGCAACGGTCTCCCATCTGCCTCGTAGAGGCCCACGGGTGGGGTGCGACGGTACCCCGCGGACGCCAACAGCTGGCCCACTGAGGCGGCTGGGCGCCCACGCGGGATGATGCCCGCGGCCCAGCTGATCGAGTCGGGCAGCGGTCCGAACTGTGGCCTGGCCATGCCGGGCACGGCAGTGGCGATGAGCTTGCCCCGGTCCACCAGGGCGGCCACCGCCCGGCGGATGGCCACGTCTCCGAGTGGCGAGCTGGACTGATTGAAGAGCAGTTCCACGAAGGAGTAGGTGAGCATGTGGTCGCTCACCACCCCGTGGGGCAGGTCCTGGAGCTCTGAGCTGGTGGCCAGGAGCCAGCCGTCGACCTTGCCGGCGGCCATCTGGGCGGCCACGGCGGCGGCACTGGGCTCGAGCTGGATCACAAAGCGCGAGACGCGTGGACGGGGTTGATAGTTCGGATTGCGGACCAGTACGACCTGGTCTGGCAGGTTGGCGGCCAGGTCGAAGGGGCCGGCAGCGGGCGGGAAGGGGCCAGTCGGTCTGAGGCCCTGGCGCAGGTAACGCCCGGGCTGGTCGTGGTACGGGGCCTCGGGGAGTATGGGCAGCTCCGCGGTGGTCGCGAAGTTGGGGGCGGGCCCGGGGAGGATGAAGGTCCCCGACCAGAAGGAGTTGGCCTCCAGGGTGATGCCCAGCCAGGGTGCGGCCAGGGACGGGTCGGGGAAGTCGGCGGCCTGCATGACCGCGAGGGTGAAGCCAACGTCCCGCGTGGTGATTGGCGCTCCATCGGACCAGCGCCCATCCCGGGGCAGGGTGAAGCTCCAGCGGGACCCGTCGGCCCCGGAACGGAAGGAGCTGGCCAGCCCGAGTCGCGGAGATCCGGCTGGGCCCGGCTTGGTGAGCCCGGGGGCGCTCAGGGCGGCGACCATGTTCGCCACCGGACTGGTGGGGTCGAGCACGGAGCTGAGCGGGGAGGGGCCGGTCGGAGCGACCAGCCCTTCGGTGAAGACCTGGTTCGCGCCCTGCTGGACCACCCCCAAGGCAAGGGCGCCTCCCCCCACGATCAGCAGCACAGCCGTGGCCGCCAGGGCGGGCAATCGGAGAGGGTGGCGGCGACGGTCGAAAGCGCCGGAGAGGCTGAGGTGCTCCCTCAGCCGACCCGGATCTGGATGATGGCCACCAGGGCGAAGGCCGCCGTCAGCCAGATCGAGGCGCGGAAAAGCCCCTTCTCCAGTCCGCGCCGGGTCCGGTACCCGCCCCCCATGTCCGTCCCCCCGCCGATGGTGCCGCCAAGGCCGCTGGACTTGGGCGTCTGGAGCAGGATGGTGATCATCACCAGGACTGCCAGTACCACCTCGAGGACGGTGACCACGGTTTTCATCAGCTCTCCACCACAACGCCCGGGGGATTATAGCCCCGCCCGGACTGGGCCCCTGCCCCGGTAGGCAGCTCCTCGAACTCGGCTCGATCGCCCTGGCCAGCCAGGATCCAGGCCGTCGCCCGCCTCATCGTCCCCCGATCCACGGCACAGACCACGTACACGTACCCCGGCCACGCGTGGTCACGATCGAACTGGCTGGGTCGGGCTGGGTGGTCCGGATGGGTGTGGTAGAAGCCCAGGACCTCTTCTCCCCGAGAGCGACCGGCGCGCTCCGCGGCGATGATGTCGCGGGGGTCGAGTTCATAGCGGTCGTGGCGCCGGTCCTCCACCAAGTTGCGGCCCGGGAACACCTCCGACACCTCCCAGCCGCCCTCTCCGGCTCGGCCCACCAGCACCCCGCACCCCTCGAAGGGGTAGGCGGACTCCGCCAGCTGGCGCATCCGCTCCCACTGGCCCCCGGTGAACCTCAGCTCCCGCGGCGAAGCCTCGCTCATACGCCTCCGTACAACCCGCCGCTGAGGTAGCGGTCGCCCCCGTCGGCAAAGATCAGGACAACCACCCCTTCCCGCAACCCGCTCTGAATCAGCTGGAGGACGCCCCACAGCGCCAGGCCGGACGAGTGGCCGGCCAGCACCCCCTCCTCGCGGGCGAGCCGCCGAGCCAGATCATAAGACTCTCCGGTGGGCCCCAGGAGGTGCAAGTCGGCCTGGGTGGGGTCGTAGATCCCGGGGACGATGGCACTGGCCATGTGCTTCAGGCCCTCGAGCCCGTGGAAGGGGTCGTCGGGCTCCAGGCTGACACACTCCACCTCCGGGTTCAGCTCCTTGAGCCTCCGGCTGGTACCCATGAAGGTGCCGCTGGTGCCTAGGCCAGCCAGGAAGTGGGTAACCCCTCCCTGGGTCTGCTCCCAGATCTCCGGGCCAGTCGACTCGTAGTGGGCACGCCAGTTGGCCGGGTTGTTGTATTGGTCGGGGTAGAAGTAGCCGTCCGGATCCTGACGCACCAGCTCCCGGCAAAGACGGATGGCGCCGTCGGACCCATCCATGGGGTCACTCAGAATCAGCTCGGCCCCGTAGGCGCGCATCAGCTGCTTGCGCTCCTCGGTGACGTTGGCGGGCACCACCAGGCGCACCGGGTAGCCAAGCGCCGCCCCCAGCATCGCGTAGGCGACCCCGGTGTTGCCGCTGGTGCTGTCGATGATCGTCTTGCCCCGCGTGAGACGCCCCCGGCGGATCCCGTCACGGAGCATCCAGAGGGCGGGCCGGTCCTTCACCGATCCCCCCGGGTTGAGGAACTCGGCCTTGGCATAGACCTCGACATCGGGCGCCTGCTCCTCGAAGAGGCGCAGGCGGATGAGAGGGGTCGCGCCGACCAGGTCGACCACACTGCGGTCGTCCCCTCCCGGCGCCAGCTGCAGGCGACGGTCGCTCACCACAATTCCAACTCTAGCAGTCGGATTAAGCCGGCCGACACCGCCTCCCGGCCGGACTAGACTGGCCCGCGGAGCAGATGAGGTGGTCAAGAGCCCGGCTGCGGGCGCCGCGGATGTCCGCGGGGATGATGTTGGTGGTGGCGGTGATCGCCTTCCTCTCTGTCTCGGCGGTCGTCGACGTGCTCACCAGCATCGGTTCGGTGGGGGGGTCTGGAGGCCCTCCCAGGGCGCAGCTGGACGGCAACCTCAACCTCACCGGGCTGCGCGTGGGACACCCCGCCCGCCTCACCTTCGGGCTCTATCTGGCCTCGGGGAGCGCAATGGACCCCGCCTGCGTCGGGGCCAATCTCAGCCCGGAGTTCCAAGTGGTGCGCGTCACCTTCCTCAACTCCCCGGGCAGCCGCTGGTCTGGCGATGAGTCCTGCGGGCAGATCCTGGAGACCAACTCCACCATCCCGGTGGTGATAACCGTGATCCCCAGATACCCGGGGAACTTCTCGATCGCCGCCCGACCCAAGGTCCGCTCGCGCGACGTCGGCCCGGGCCCGAGGGGTACGGTCTCAGTAGGACCCTGAGTCTTGGGCGCAGGCCGTCAGCAGGGCGGCGTGCACCCGAGGCCCGGCAGCCACGATGTCGCCGGTGCGCAGGTGGCTTTCGCCTCCCTCCCAGTCGCTGACGATTCCGCCCGCCTCGGTGACCAGCAGCGCCCCGGCGGCGATGTCCCAAACCTTGAGCCCCAGTTCGAAGAACCCGGAGAAGACCCCCGAGGCCACCAGGGCCAGGTCCAGGCTGGCGGCGCCCGGGCGGCGGGCGTCCTCACAGCTCTCCAGCACCCGCTGCAGGGTGCGCAGCAGCCGGGGCAGTCGTTCCGGCTCCTTGAAGGGGAATCCGGTCGAAACCACGGCCTGCGCCGGCTCCGAGTTGACGACGCGCAGCCGCCGGCCCTGCTGGTCGAAGGCGCCAAATCCCCGCCGCGCCGTGTAGGTCCATCCCAGGAAGGGGGCATGCACCGCCCCCACCGCGGGGCTCCCCTCGACCAGGAGGGCAACCGACACCCCCACCATGGGGAACCCTCGGCTGAAGTTGGTGGTCCCGTCCAGCGGATCCACCACCCAGCCCGTGGGGGAGGTCGTACCGCCGGCCTCCTCCGAGAGCACGGGGAGATCCGGGAAGGAGGCCCGCAGGATCCGCACCACCACCTCTTCGCTGGCCCGGTCCACCTCCGTGACGTAGTCCCCGGGCGCCTTGGCCTGGGCGCGATGGGGCCCCACCCCGGCCGCCCTGATCACCGCCCCACCGGCCTGGCTGGAGTACCGAGCGGTGGCCAGGGCCAGGTCGAGGTCCACCGGCGCCACGCCGAGCTGGCTCAGCGCCGGCCCCGGCCCCGCGGTGGCTCCCGGGAGACCTTCTTCTTGTGTTTTTTGGCCTTGGACGGGAGCGTTGAGGGGATGAGCTCGGGCGGCGGGGTGGTTGGTCGGGGCGCAGGCGGGGGCGGCGGGGAGTCGGTCATGGCCATATGGTGACAGCTGGGCGCCCTCGGTGACTGCCTCCCCCCCTCGCCTCAGTTCCAGAGTCGGCTCGGATCTCGCCGGATGACTCGGGGGGCCCCGGGACGCAGCCTCAGCAGCACCCGGCCCACCACCCGATCCGCTCCCACCGGACCGAAGTCATCACTGTCCGTGCTCTCTCTCCGGTTGTCCCCGGCCAGCCAGACAAGGCGCCGACGCTGGCTGGTGGCGGCAACTCGCTTGACCAGCTCGAAGCCCTCGCGACCCGGGTGTTCGGCGACCACGACGTCGCCCACCCGGGGCATCCGGCCCCGCGTCGGGATGAGCAGCGCCCAGCTCCCCTCCTTGAGGTCGGGCTCCATACTCCTGCCCTCCACCAGGAGGAGCTGGGGAAGCCAGGGACCGCGCTGCGGTTTGCCGCGAGTCACGGGCTGATGGTAGTTTGGACGGGTCGGGAGGAGATCCCCGACATCACCCAGGTTCGAAGGGAGGCGGCCATGTCAGTTCACAAGCTCGCCGCGCTGGTCCCGCACCGCGTGGTCCATGCCCACTGCGACATCCCCTGCGGCATCTACGACCCTCACGAGGCGCAGTTGGCGGCTCAGACGGTGGAGCGGATGGTGACCCTCATCCAGGGACTCGCCGATTCCACCTCGGAGGCCAGCCGCAACTCCTTCGTCCGGATGGTGGAGGTGAAGGAACAGCACGCCGAGAAGGTGAAGCGCGAGGTCCAGGTGATCTGGTCCGACTACTTCAAGCCCGAGCACCTGGAGAAGTTCCCCCAGATACACGAGCTCACCTGGAAGACCCTCAAGGCGGCTTCCGCCTGCAAGCAGTCGGTGGACGCCGAGAAGGCCGCCGAGTTGCGCCGGCAGGTGGATGAGTTCGCCAGGATCTTCTGGGAGACCAAGAAGTAGGGTCGCGATCACCCTCAGCCCCTGAGGGTCGGACGGGGCCCGAGCCGTCGGCGGGCCAAGAGGAGAGGTGAGCTTGGAACAGGTCGACTTCCACTTTGATCCCATCTGCCCCTGGGCCTGGTTGACCTCGCGCTGGGCGTCACGGCTGGAGGCGCTCGGCGAGCTCGAGGTCCGCTGGCGGTTCTTCTCCCTGGCGGTGGCCCACCTCGGGGAGGGCGAGGACCCCACTCCGGCGGCCGACTCCTGGGGAAGTCCGGCGCTGCGGCTTCTGGCGCTGGCGCGGCGCCAGGACGGGAACGCCGGCGTGGCCCGCCTGTACACGGCCATGGGGACCTTGGTGCACGAGGAGGGGCGGTCGCTTCAGGAGGACGGGACACTGCCCCACGCCCTAGCCCGCGCGGGAATGGACTCAGCTCTCCTCGCGAAGGCGCGGAGTGATCTGACGCTCTGGGATGAGGTGCTAGTCGACCATCGGGCCGCAGTGGCCGCCTGTGAGGCCTTCGGGGTGCCCACCATCGTCCTGGACGGTGGGCGTGGACCGGGGGCGTTCGGCCCGGTGATAACCAGGGTGCCCGACGACCTGGAGGCTGTCGCCCTGCTTCAGGACACCGTTCGGATGCTCCGGCGCGACTATCTCTTCGAGATCAAGCGAGACCGCGAAGGGCATCCACCAATGGTGGGCGCCGCGGGCTCCTGAGCCGACCCGCCCCGCGGCCGGGACGAGGACGGCGACGGTCGGGGGGCCCATCCTGGCGGGGCGAAGTGAGCACCAGGGAGCCGCTAACATCGGTGAATCTTGCCTGGTCCGCCCGTGAGCCGCGGCGTCTGCCCCGGGCCCTTCGGGTGACTTCGCCCGCGGCCCCGGCGGTGCAGAGCCCGCCGGAGATACAGCTCAGGTGCGGCTCGCAGCGGGCCTCTATCCGCTGCGCCGGCGCCACCCTGAGGAGCTACCGGTCGCACGGGCGGGAGTTGCTGGACGGCTTCGGCAGGAACGAGTGGAGCCAGGATGGCCGCGGTCAGCTCCTCCTACCCTGGCCCAACCGGATACGGGGTGGCAGGTACCGCTTCGGGGGACACCACCACCAGCTGGCTATCTCCGAGGTGGCCCGGAACAACGCCATTCACGGCCTCGTTCGGTGGGTCACCTGGCAGGTGGAAGAGGCGCAGCCGGAGCGGGCGCGACTCTCCGTTGAGCTGTCACCTCAGCCTGGCTACCCGTTCTGGATGCGCTACGAGGCGGAGTACCGCCTCACCGGGGAGGGGCTGGCGGTCACGGTGGGGGCCAGAAACCTCGGCCGGGGGTCGGCCCCCTTCGGGGCGGGAGCCCACCCCTACCTCCGGCTTGCCGGCCACAGGGTTGATGATGTCGTTCTCCGGATCCCCGCCGGCCGCCGTCTCACCGCCGACGGCCAGGGAATCCCCAACGGTGTGGTGGAGGTTGAGGGGACGGAGTACGACTTCCGTGAGGGGAGGCGCGTCGGCCCCCTGAGGCTCGACACCTGTTTCTCCGACCTCCCCAAGCAGGGGTGGGAGGTCGAACTCGGGGTGGGCTCCCGGTTCGACCGGGCCCGGGTCTGGGCGGACCGGGCCTTCCCGTACGTCATGGTCTACACCGGGGACGGGGTGACGCCCCCCAGTCGCCGCCGCGCCGGGCTCGCCGTGGAGCCGATGACCTGCGCCCCCGACGCCTTCAACTCCGGACTCGGCCTCCTGTTGCTGGGCCCGAATGAGACGTTCCGCGGTAGCTGGGGGATGTCGCATGGAGGTTGAGGCAGGGGCCCCAGAGGCGGCCCCACTGGGCGGCCGGGACGAGGACCAGCCCGGACACGCCCCACCGGCAAGCCCCTCGCGGGTGCTGATGATGGACCTGTACGAGCTGACCATGGCCCAGGCCTTCTGGTCGGCCGGGATGGCGGAGCTGCCCTCCACATTCAGCCTCTTCACCCGCTCGCTCCCGGCTCGGCGGGGCTACCTGGTGGCTGCCGGCCTGGACGACTGCCTCTCCTGGCTGGAGCGGCTGTCCTTCGGCCCGCAGGAGCTCGGCTCCCTCGAGGAGCTGGGCGTCTTCCCCGCCCAGTTCCTCGAATGGCTGGGCGGCCTGCGCTTCCAGGGGGACGTCCGGGCCGTCGCCGAAGGCACAGTGGTCTTTCCTGACGAACCGATCCTGGAGGTCGACGCGCCCCTCGCGGTGGCCCAGATGGCCGAGACCTACCTGCTCAACCAGGCCACCCTGCAGACGACCCTCGCCACCAAGGTGTCGCGCTGCCTCCAGGCGGCCCGCGGGCGCCCCCTGGCCGAGTTCGGGTTCCGCCACGCCCAAGGGCTCGATGCGGGCATGAAGGTGGCCCGGGTGTGCCGACTGGTCGGGGTCGGGGCCACCAGCAACGTCGCCGGGGCCCTGGAGTATGGGCTGGAGGTTTCGGGCACCATGGCGCACTCCTTCGTCCAGGCGCATACGGACGAGGTCAGCGCCCTCCGCCACCTGGCTGAGGCCCTCGGGCCCCGCGCCACCCTCCTGGCCGACACCTTCGACACAGAGCGCGGCATCGCCGCGGCGGTTCAGGTGGCGAGCGAAATGCGCCAGCGAGGGGTGGAGGTGGCGGCCATTCGGCTGGACTCCGGAGACCTGGACCAGCTCTCCCGCTCAGCCCGCCGCGCGCTGGACGCGGCGGGACTCTTCACGGTGAAGGTCATCGTCACGGGGGGCCTTGACGAGTATCGGATCGCCCAGCTGACAGCCGGCCCTGACCCGGCTCCGATCGACAGCTTCGGGGTGGGGTCCGCCATGGTGGTGTCCGCCGACGCCCCCCTCACGGACACCGTCTACAAGCTGGTCAGCTGCGACGGACGTCCGGTGCGCAAGACCTCCGCGGGAAAGGTCACCCTCCCCGGCCCCAAGCAGGTTTGGCGGTCGCCGGAGTTCACCGGCGACGTGCTGGCGCTGCGTGACGAGCCCGCCCCTTCGGAAGCACATCGACCTCTGCTGGAGCTGGTGATGCGAGGGGGCCGGCGGACTGGGGCGGGCCGGAGATCCCTGGGGGAGGCGAGCTCCCACCACGCCAAGCAGGTCGCCGCCCTGCCAGCCGACCTGGCGGACCTGGAGACCCCAGCTCCCTTCCCACTGCAACTGTCGGCTGGGCTGGATGCCCTCGTGGCCCGCATGGATAGCTCTCCGGTCTAGGAGGCCCCTGGGTGGAGGCCCTGTTTGTGCGCCGGGCGCAGACCAGGGGCCCAAACTTTGTGTGCCAGGCCCATTGGCGACGACCAGGCACCTCGGTTATGTTCCGCGGGACCAACCCGCCCATCAAGGAGTGACCAGGTGGACGTAGCCGTCGACGAAGCGACGCTGGGGAGCGCCGCCGAAGGACATCAGCTCAAGGCCAACGTCTTGAGCCTCTTCGACTCCGTGGTCATGGGCGTCGCCGGGGTGGCGCCGGGATACTCCATCGCGGCCAGCACCGCGGTGCTCTTCGGGGCGGTGGCGCTCAGCGGCCCGGGGTCGCTCCTCTATTGCGGGATCGCCATGTTCGGGATCGTCTGGGCCTTCAACTACCTGGGCCGCGTGGACGCCAACGCCGGTGCCAGCTATGCCTGGGTTCGGCGTGCCCTCATCCCCCAGCTCGGCTATGTGGCGGGATGGGCACTGGTGGTCTCGGCCCTGCTGTTCATGGTGGCCGGGTCCTTCCCTGCCGGCGCCGTCACCTTGGGCCTCGTCTCCACCAGCCTCGCCAACAACACCCTGGCAGTGACCGCCGTGGGCGCCCTCTTCTTCAGCCTCATGGTGGTCGCGGTGCTGGTGGGGGTGCGGATCACAGCGCGCCTCCAGGTCATGATGTCCACGGTGGAGCTGGCCATCCTGCTGCTCTTCGCGATCCTGGCCTTCGCCCACGGCGGCACCGCCCACGCCTTCACCTGGTCCTGGGTGTCGCCGACAAGCTTCCACGGAGTCAACGGCTTCTTCGCCGGGGCGCTGGTGGCGGCCTTCTACTACTGGGGCTGGGACACCACCGCCAACCTCAGCGAGGAGACCAAGGAGGCCAAGGTCACGCCCGGGTTCGGCGGGATCTTCGGGGTGATCGTCGTCTTCGCCCTCTTCATGGCCTTCACCATCGGGTCGAACATGGTGCTCACGGCCAGCCAGATCAACCACAACAGCGCCGACGTGCTGGACGTCCTGGGCCAGACCGTCTGGCCGGGTGCTGGCGGCAAGCTGATCGTCCTGGCGGTCATCCTCTCCACGGTGGCGACCCTGGAGACCACCCTCATCCAGGTGACCAGGACACTGTTCGCCATGGGCCGCGATGGCACCCTGCCCCGGGCCCTCGGAAGGATCCACCCCACCTGGAGGACCCCCTGGGTGGCGACGGTGGTGATCGCCGTGGTGTCGGTGGGGCTGTTCGTCGCCTCCAACTACGTGGGCAGCGTCTCCACCATCCTCACCGACGCAATCAACGCCATCGGCTTGCAGATCACCGTCTACTACGGGCTGGCGGGGCTCTCCGTGGTGGTCCTCTACCGCCGCCAGCTGTTCCGCTCCAAGTCCAACTTCCTCTTCATGGGACTGTGGCCGCTGGTGGGAGCCATCTTCATGTTCGTGATGTTCGGGGAGTCCATCCCCAACCTCTCCCCCACCGCCGACGCCGTGGGGCTGGGGGCGCTGGCGCTGGGCCTCATCCCCATGGCCTATTACTGGGCCCGGCGCAACCCCTACTTCAACCGCGTCCGCCCCGAGGAGAGACTGGCCCCCGAGGCCTGACCTTGGGAGGTGGCGGGGCGGCGGCCGCGCCACCTCATCCTCACCCTGCGATGGCCCTGTCGATCTCGGCCAGGACCGCCCCGTCCAGGCGGGGCAGCACCTCCAGGGCGCCGAGGTTCTCCCGCACCTGCTCCGGCCGGGTGGCGCCGGTGATCACCGACGAGACCCGGGGATTGGCGGCGCACCAGGCGATGGCCAGCTGGGCGCTGCTGCAGCCGAGCCGTTCGGCCACCTTGCCGAGGCGGCGGGCCGCGGCGTTGCGTGCTGGGTCGGTCAGCTCCGGCCGCAACCAGTCATACCCGGCAATGGTGGCGCGGCTTCCCTCGGGGACCCCATCTAGGTACTTCCCGGTGAGGACGCCGGACGCCAAAGGACTCCAGGTGGTGAGCCCCAGTCCGAAGTCCTCGATGAGGCGCCGGTACTCAACCTCGACACGCTCCCGGGCCAGGAGGTTGTACTGCGGCTGCTCCATCACCGGCTTGTGGAGGTGGTGGCGCTCGGCGATCTCCAGGGCCGCCCGGATGTCGTCCGCCGGCCACTCCGAGGTGCCCCAGTACAGCGCCCGACCGCCAGATACCAGGTCGTGCATCGCCCACACGGTCTCCTCCACCGGAGTCTCGGGGTCCGGTCGGTGGCAGAAGAGCAGGTCCACGAAGGGGAGTTGGAGCCTCTCCAGGGAGCCATCGAGGGCCTGGAACAGGTACTTGCGGTTCAGGGTCCTGGTGGTGTTCACACCGCCATCGATGCCCCAGTAGAGCTTGGTGGACACCACCACCTGGGAGCGGGGCCAGCCGGCTCGCCGGAGGACCCGGCCGAGGATCTCCTCGGCGCGCCCCCCCGCGTAGACCTCCGCCGAGTCGAAGAAGTTCACTCCCCCGTCGAAGGCCGCCTGCATGCAGCTGAGGGCCAGATCCTCGTCCACCTGGTTGCCAAAGGTCACCCAGGAGCCCAGCGACAGCAGGCTCACCTTGAGCCCGGAGCGCCCCAACCGCCGGTAGGTCATGGTCGCCAAGGTCCACCTCCCACATCACCGTCTGATGGCCTGATATGAGGTTACTGGGAGGCGGCGGACCTACCCGGGAATCGAGCTCAACCAGTCCCGGATCTCCTCTGTGTGCTCGCCCAGCCCGGGGGCGGAGCGGCGGTAGGTCACCGGGGTTCGGGAAAGCCCCATCGGGTCGGCCACCGCCAGGTCCGGAGCCGAGCCCGCACGGGGCAGCTGGACCACGGGTTCGAGACCGTACCCTTCGGCGAGGGCCAGGGCCTCCCGGACGTTGTTGACCGGTCCGCAGGGAATCCCCCGCCCCGAGAGCACCGAAACCCAGTCTGAGGCCCGGCGCCGGACCAAGACCGCCTCCAGTTCCCGCCGGAGTTGGTCCCGGTTGCTGACCCGGGCGGGGTTGGTGGCGAAGCGGGGGTCCGCGGCCAGATCGTCCCGCTCCAGCACCGAGCAGAGCGCCCGGAACTGGCGGTCGTTGCCCACCGCCAGCGCCAGCGGTCGGTCTCTCGTCTCCAGCAGTTCGTACGGCGCCACGCTGGGGTGGCGGTTGCCCATCGGCTCAGGGACCACTCCGGCCATGACGACGGACGACGCCTGGTTGACCAGAGACGAGAGCAGCGTGGAGAGGAGGTTGAGGGATATCAGCTGGCCCCTTCCGCTCCGATCGCGCTCCCGAAGGGCCGCCAGAACCGCCACCGCGCCGTGGAGCCCGGTGAGCACGTCCACCAGTGCCACCCCCGCCTTGGTCGGGGAATCCGGCCCGGGCCCGGTGACGCTCATCAGGCCGCCCACCGCCTGGACAAGCAGGTCGTATCCGGGCAGGCTGCGACCCTCGCCGGCGCCGAAGCCGCTGATCGAGCAGTAGACGAGCCGGGGGTGAAGTCGGGAGAGCTCCTGATAGCCGAGCCCGAGGCGCTCCATGGTTCCGGGGCGGAAGTTCTCGACCACCAGATCCGCCTGGGCCACCAGCTTCCGCGCCACCACCAGGTCAGCCCCCGTCCCGAGGTCCAGGACGAGGGAGCGCTTGTTGCGGTTCACTGAGAGAAAGTAGGTGCTGCGCCCCTCCGCGTCCCAGGGCGGGCCCCAGTGCCGGGCGTCGTCACCCCCGTCCGGGCGCTCCACCTTGATCACATCGGCACCCAGGTCGCCGAGCAGCATGGTGAGATACGGGCCTGCCAGAACCCGGCTGAAGTCGGCCACGATGAGGCCGCTGAGGGGACCAGCGTCCCCCGGGCTCACCACCGGCTCGAAGACTGGCACCCGCCGACCTTGCTGGGATTTGCCCGGCGCTGTCAAGGCGGCAGGACGGGCGGAGCTGCTCCCTTCTCGCTGAGTTCACTCCGCAATGGTGGGCGCCCAGCCCCAACGGCGGGCCAGTTCGCCGTCAGCCCGGCGTACGATGGGGCGACTGACGCGAGGTGTCCGCCGGTCCGGACGGGAAGGTCACCTCGTGAGGTTGATCTTGGCGGCTCTAGCGAGGCGAAGTTATGACCGGACCCAGCTGGGGTCCCTCCCTGCGGGCGGTCACCAGCGGCTCGCCTCTAGTGCACTGTCTCACCAACATCGTGGTGGCGGGATTCACGGCCAACGTCCTGCTGGCCCTGGGTGCATCCCCGGCGATGGTCGAGAACGCCGAGGAGGCCGGGCCCTTTGCCACGGTGGCCGGTGCGGTGCTGGTCAACCTGGGGACCCTGAGCGGCGAGCGCGAGGTGGCCATGCGTGCCGCGGCGGCAGCGGCGCGTGGCGCCTCGCGCCCCTGGGTCCTCGACCCCGTCGCAGTGGGCGCTCTCGAGCACCGGACCCTGCTGGCTCGCGAGTTGCTGAACCACCGGCCAGCGGTCATCCGGGGCAACGCGTCTGAGATCGCCAGCCTCGCCGGCGCCACCGGCGCCGCCGGCCGCGGAGTGGACTCCAACATGGACTCGGGAGCTGCGCTCGGAGCGGCCATGGATCTGGCGAGGGAAAGCGGAGCGGTGGTGGCGGTGAGCGGCGCCGTCGACTACGTGACCGACGGCCGGCAGGTACTTGAGGTCCCCGGAGGGCACATCCTGATGACCCGGGTCACCGGGGTGGGATGCGCACTGGGGGCGGTGATGGCCGCGCTGCTGGCGGTGGTTGCGGACCCGCTTCAGGCCGGCCGAGATGCCTCGGCCATCCTCAAGGAGGCGGGGGCCCGGGCGGCATCCCCCCCGGTGCCGGGGACGGGGACCTTCGCGGTCCGCCTCCTCGACTGCCTGGGCGACTTGGCCCTGGAGGCCGCTTCCTGACCTGTCTTCCCACCGGGCTAGAGGTCGGCCGGATCTGGCTCTGAAGGGCTCCCCTGGCTGGGCAGGAGCTGGACGGGGCCCACTCTCGATGGGCCGTATGATGGTGCTGCAAGTCGTGGTTCTCCAAGGAGCGTAGTGTTCAGCTTTCCCAACCCGGTGAACGAGGTGGCCAGCCGTGTGGTGGCCTCGGGTGTGGTCTTGGTCGCTGCCCTCGCCCTCGGCCTGCAACTGCCCTGGGTCAGCGCCATCCTGGCGTACGGCTTTCTGGCTCGGGTCGCCACCGGCCCAAAGCTCAGCCCCCTGGGCCAGCTGGCGACGCGGCTGGTCGCCCCGCGACTCACTTCCTCACCCAGGCTCGTCGCCGGGCCTCCCAAGCGCTTCGCCCAGGGGATCGGGGCCGTGCTCACGGTGGCGGCGACGGCCGCCTGGTTCGGCTTCCATTCGGCCCTCGTGGCGTATGCGCTGCTGGCCGTGCTCTTGGCCGCAGCCTTTCTGGAGGCCGCTCTCGCCTTCTGCCTGGGGTGCTGGCTGTTCTCCCGCCTGATGGCCCTGGGGGTGATCCCCGCCTCTGTGTGCGCCTCCTGCATGGACATAAGCCGCCGTCAGCGCCCGGTCGACGCCTAGCCACGCCAGACCGCGCGTAGCGGGGTGACCTCGGCGCGGCAGACGCCGTCCACGGACCCTTGCTGGTCCTAAGATCCCTGCCCATGCCCGAGGAGATCAATCTCCGCACCAGGAACCCGACCAGGGCCGTCCGGGTCACCGGTGGGGGCCACCGGGATCCCAGGCACGCACTCGACCAGTGCACCACCGACGCCCCGACGACCGCCTCGAGCGCGATCGTCAGGGTAGACGGACAGGGGTGATGCTGCCATGCCTGGGTCGTCGTCCCCTGATCGCGGTGGATGATCTCAGCCCGCGGATGGACGCGCATCAGCCGCGTGGGCTCAGCACGCATGTCCACCCAGAGGCGACGGCCCATGGCGCGCGGCGGGGCGATGGCGCGCCGTTCCCATGTCGGATGCGCACACGGCTGGAAGCCGGGCGAGACGACCCGTGGGCGTGCCCCGTGCTCGGGCCACTTTCGTGATTCGGAATCGCGGGACGACCTGTCGACGGCACTCCCAATTTCGTTAGGAGGTCCAAACGTTGAACGACCTTGCTGCCTACCTGGACTCCCGAGGGCTTCCCGACCGCCTCAGTGGCGGGTCCCGGCGAGTGCCGATCGACACCGCATCGGGCCGCTACTTCGTCTGGACTAAGCGCGTTGGCAACAACCCCGCGCTCAAGGTCCTGCTCCTGCACGGGGGGCCGGGCTCGACGCACGAATATCTGGAGGCGTTCGACAGCTTCCTCCCAGCGGCGGGAATCGAGTACTACTACTACGACCAGCTGGGCTCGGGGCACAGCGATCAACCCGACTCTCCCGAACTCTGGCAGTTGGCACGCTTCGTGGACGAGGTCGAGCAGGTGCGCCGGGCGCTGGGGCTCACGCCTCAGAACTTCGTCCTCTACGGGCAATCGTGGGGCGGTCTTCTGGCCATCGAGTACGCGCTCGCCCACCCCGGTCAGCTGCTCGGGCTGGTGATCTCCAACATGATGGCCAGCGCCCCGGCCTACACGGCCTACGCCGAGTCAGTTCTCGCCCCGGAGATGGACCGTGAGGTGCTGGCCGAGATCCGCGCCCTGGAGGCGGCTCACGATACCGACAACCCCCGCTACCTGGAGCTGCTGATGCCCCACCACTACGAGCGCCACGTGCTGCGAATGCCCGCCAGCGAATGGCCCGACCCAGTGCGGCGGGGCTTCAGCCACATCAATCCGGCGATCTACGTGCCGATGCAAGGTCCGAGCGAGCTGGGCATGAGCCGCGAAGCCAGCCTGGCGTTCTGGGACCGGGTCAGCGACCTGGGAAGAATCACCGTCCCCACGCTGGTGATGGGCGCGGAGCACGACACCATGGACTCGGAGCATCTGCGGGAGATGGCCCGACTTCTGCCCCAGGGGAGGTACCATCACTGCCCCAATGGAAGTCACCTGTCGCTTTACGACGATCAGGACGTCTATTTCGAAGGTCTACTGGACTTCCTGGCCGGCCTGGAACGAGGCTCCCGCTCGGCTGGGGTCGCCGGAGCATGACCGACACTCGGGTGGCGAGAGCCTACAAGATGCTTGGGAAAGGTGTGGTGGCAAAAGTGTCCGGTGGGGCGAACTGCTGAGGGGCGGGTGATCCAGGCGGCATCGGGCAGGCGAGCTGCCCTCACAGTCGCCTTGGTAACCCTCACGTTCCTTGTGAGCTCGTGCGCGCGGATTGGGAGCGCGGTGGAGCACGCGCGCGCCACCGGCCAGGCGTCGCCGGTCCCGTGGCCGGGGCCCTGCAGGGGACTCGTTATGCCCCAGACGGCGGTGGTCCAGCGCGAGCCTGCCAGTGATGCGAGCGCCGCAGGATTCCCCCTTAAGAACCTGTCCCCCTTCCGGTACAGCATCGCTGGCGCCGATGTCACACGGCAACTGTTGTTCTCAGCGTGCGGGGCCGTCCCCGCGACGTGCAACTTCATCTCGACGCTGCCGTCCACCGTACTGAACGGCTACATCGTCACGTTCTTCTATGGTAAAGAGCGTGTAGCGACGCTGGTGGGCACCCCGTCTCTCCCCTGTGGCACGTTGTTCCTCATCAAGGGTGGGTCCGGACCAAGCCCCGCGGACGAAGGTGCCCCCTTCGGCGAGAGCTACCCGGGCTGGATCGACCTTCACGGCAATGCGCAGAGCTTCTTCGGTGAGCTGGCCTCTGCTCTGAGGGTGCCAATCTCGTCGCTGAGGTCATAGGCGGTGAGGGGACCCGGTGTCGTAATCCAGACCCGCCCAACCGGGGTGGGGATGCTCAGCTGTCGTCGTCCACGCTCTGAAGTAGACGCCGTTCGGCGATCTCTACTTCGGGTAAGTCGTCGCCGACGTTGGCAGAGACGCCTGCACGAGAGGTGTCGAAGTAGCGGTGGGCGAGGTGGTCCCGCATGCCGGCGATCTGCGTCCATGGCAGGGCCGGCTCCGTGGCCAGCAGTCGCTCGGGGAGGGCCTTTACCGCCTCACCGATTTCGATCAGACGAACCCGCACAGGGTCGAAGACGGGCCCGTCACGGAGATCTCCGGATTCAGGGTCTGCGCGAATGGCCTCGACGGCGGCAATAACGTCCTCCAGACATTGACATTCCCGCGGCTCAGACTGCCACTGCCTCAGCCAGTACCTCGACAGCCAACTGCGCATTGAGGTCTCCGGCGGATACCAGATCCACACGTGTCCCGAGCAGCCGCGCAGGTTCCGCCTGGGAACGCCCCAGAGTCAGCAGGCGCACTCCCGCAGGTACGTCTACTGGTAGGTCAGCGCTGCCTGCAGACCTGGAAAGAGAACAAGGCTCGTCGGCGAGCCCGCCAGGTCACGGCACGGTCAAGTCCGAGAAACCTCAGACTGGCACACTGGGCAGCAGGAGCCCAGAAGTGGTCGCATACTCTGCTCGGCTCCCCACCTATCCAAGGCGTGCCCCCACTAGACCGACGCGGCGTAGGCTCGCTTCCGCAACATCAGCGGCCGCCCTTCGAGGAACAGGGTGGACCTGAACCGCAACCGCGCGCACCTACACCCCAGGGACTCCCCCTCCCGCATGCAAATGGCCGGAGCCGGCTGAGCTCCGGGCCTCAAGTGGTCAGAGAGGCTGCAGCCGGGTGCGCAGGAGGCAGAATTCATTGCCTTCTGGGTCGGCCAGGACGTGCCAACTCTCGGTACCGGACTGGCCAACATCGGCGGGCCTGGCACCGAGAGCGAGCAGCCGCTCCAGCTCGGCGTCTTGGTCGCGGTCAGTGGCGTTGACGTCGATATGCAGACGGAGCTTCCCGGTCCGCGGATCGCTGCTGGGGACGAAGACGAGGGTGGGCTGTGGGCCGCCGAAGCCGGCGTCGGGGGGCCCGATTTCGATGGCTCCTTCGTCCCGGCCGAGTTCGACGTAGCCAAGAGCCTCGCCCCAGAATGCGGCGAGTCGGTCTGGGTCGGCGGCGTCGATGACCAGCTCACTGATGCGGCATGCCATGCCCCGGAGTGTACCGAGATGACCCGAGAGTCGGTCGCCGGCAGCGTCCGGCAGGGCGACGCGATACGCGATCGCAGTTGGCTCGGTGGCACCGCTCCTGCCAAGAATTCTGGGTCTCCGGGGATGAGTCGCGTGTACGTGCGAATTGGAAACCAGAAGCGGATCCGCGGTCGGCCCGTCGCACTGAGGGTGGTGCTCACCCATGGGCCAAAGCCAGCATCTCCATCAGCGCCACCTGGCCGACGCTTCAGGTCTACCTTGCCGGACCGATCACCGCGACCCAGCACTCCCCGGACCGCCACTTGGCGCCCAGCCTCGGCGCCGTCCAGACCGAAGTCGGACAACGGTCCACTCCGGCAAGGGCCATTGGCCATTCAGGAGCGACTCCAGGGCGGCGGCTCGGATAGCCCCGCGCTGCCGCCCAACGGCCCTTCTACTCCAGGGCCGCCCTTCCCCTGCCTCGCGGGCGGGGCGGGCGGCCCACTGATCGCGAGGCGCCTGGCTGCAGCTACGCGACTGGACCGCGGTAGTCATGTCCCACGCCCTCAGGAGCCGGGCTGCGGAGTAAACGCTGGCCCGCTGCCACTCCGTCCCTGGCGGGCGGAGCAAGAGGCTGGATCCCCTTGCCGTCAATGAAGCCTTCGAGCCCAGACGACCGACCCCAAATGTCGGACTCGGGGGGCCGGTTGATCTCGAGTCCGCCGGAGGCGAGTCCAAGCTTCGAACCCGGAATCGCGGTTTCAGAGGCCGGCCGAGATGCATCCGTGTCGTGACCCGTACCTGACCCACCGGGACGGGGCTGCTCAGTTGTCGTCGTCAACCGCCTGAAGCATGTGCCTTACAGCGGCCTCGAGCTCGGGTAAGTCGTCGCTGACGGTGGCAGCGACGACGGCATGAGAGGTGTCGAAGTAGCGGTGGGCGAGGTGGTCCCGCATGCCGGCGATCTGCGCCCATGGCAGGGCCGGCTCCGTGGCTAGCAGCCGCTCGGGGAGGGCCTTGACCGCCTCACCGATTTCGATCAGACGAACCCGCACAGCATCGAAGACGACCCCGTCATGGAGATCGCCGGATTCAAGATGAGCCCGAATAGCATCGATGGCGGCAATAACGTCTTCCAGACGTTGACGTTCCCGGCGGCTCAGATCGGCACCGCCTCAGCCAGTACTTCGAAAGCCAACTGCGGCTTGAGGTCTCCGGCGGGTACCAGATCCACAGGTGCCCCGAGCAGGCGCTCAAGTTCCGCCTGGCATCGCCCCAGGGTCAGCAGGCCCACTCCCGCAGGTACGTCCACGAGCAGGTCCACATCACTCTCAGATCCCTCCTCGCCCCGAGCGACGCTGCCGAACACCCGGGCGTTGCCCAGCCCATAGCGGGCCAACACCTTCCGCATCTCGCCACGATGACGGCGGATTCGCTGACCGAGGAAGCCGCTCGCTGGATCGGGCCCGGACCTCCCGGCGAGCCGGATGTCCAGCTCAGATCCGGTGGCGTTTACCAAGCGAATCAGCATCGGAACCGACGGCTGGCGGGCACCGGACTCATAGGCGCTCACCACACTCTGAGCCACCCCAGACCGGCGACCCAGCTCCACTTGGGACAGTCCGGCCCTGCGGCGTGCCTCCCGCAACAGCTCGGCCGCAGTACCCATGGCGCGAGATTATAGCGGATCGTAGATGATCGGAACCAGACCGAGAAACGAGCTGCTCATGCTGGGTGTTGGCGGCTCCGCGCGCCTGGATCCCGTTGCCGTCACGGGTGCCGTCAGGCTCGCCGAGCCGATTCCCAGAAGCACTGTTTGCGGCCCATTTTGATCTCGATCTGCTGGAGGCGACTCCGGGAATCGAACCCGGGATCGCGGTTTTGCAGGTCCCCCGGATCCGTCCGGGAGTGTCCGCCAAGGTCCGCCCTGAGATCAAGAACGGGACTCGCCGACCGCTGACGTGCACCTGTGGCCGCAGAGGTCCGCCCGGGTTGGGGTCAAAATTGGGGTCAGGCTGGGCAGGCCGCCCCGCGCCAGAGGTCCCCAACACCGACGCGTAGCCACCCACCCTCCAGGTCGCCCCGTCCGGCCTCAGCGCCCCATCAGGATCCGCGCCTGTACGCTTGTCGGCCCCTCCGACGTTGATGGCACAGATGGATGATCTGAGACCGGTGGAGGAGCAAGACCATGCCTCGTCACGGAGCGTCAACCGGGAAGAGGTGCCACCGGTCCCCTTCGAAGACATCTACCAGCAGCACAACCAGGGCATCTACCGATACTGCCTCGCCAGGCTGGCTGATCCGGCGGCCGCGGAGGACGCCACGGCCAACACCTTCATGAAGGCCTTCTCCGCCTACTCACGAGTTGCGCCTCAGTCCGAAGGCGTCCGGCTCTGGCTGTTTCGGATCGCCACGAACGTGGTCAAGGACCACCACCGCCGTCAGTGGCGGCGCAGGCGCCTCCTCACAGCCTTGGCCGTGGCCGTGCGTGTGGTGCCAGATCCCGAAGCCCAGGCGCTGCTCAGCGTCGAGCTCCAGAGAGTCCTCGACGCCTTGGCCGACCTTCCTCCTCGGGAGCGCCAGCTGGTCGGACTTCGGGCTGGCGCCGGACTTCCGTTTTCCGAGATCGCAGCGCTTATGAACATGAACGAGAACTCAGCTCGAGTCGCCACTCAACGAGCGCTCCAACGACTGCGCACGGCCGTGGGGGCAAACAGATGAGCGACGACTTCGACCCGGAAGAGCGGTGGCTGGCTGATGTCCTCGCGGACATCAGCCGCCGACGCGGCCCCGGGCGTGGGTTCACGCCTCGTCCAGGCGGAGGCCGAAGGCGCGTGGGCACCCTGGTACTCGTGGGAGTCCTGTCAGCAGCCCTTGTGTCTGCCGCGATCCTGCTACCGCGGACCCTCTTCTCAGAGAAGAATCTCGCGCACCATCCCATTACCGGCGGCCAGCCCTCGTTCTGTCAGGTGCCTCTGCCAAGGCAATGGCTAGCAGAATTCGCCCGGAACCGAACGCCCGTCGCAGCATTGACCTCCGTACCGCTGGCGTTCGCAGTTGGGCCCGGTGGCGAGCGCTACTTCGCCGAATATTACTCACCCTCCTGGTCAGGAATTGTCCAAGTGGCTCGGGGCAGTGGTGCCATGCAGCACATCTTTCAGTTCCCCTCTTCCCAGTACGCGGTGGTGTCTGGCGCCTTTGATGGGCGCTGGCTTGTATGGACCCTTTCCTCGACCAGGGTAAACCCAGTACCGGCCACCCTCATGGACTGGAACTCGCGGTCCGGCCAGGTCTCTACATTGGTGCCATACGCGGGATCTGGGACTGACATCACCTTCACTCTCGATACGACGCCACCCGGAGCCGAACAGGGGTGGCTCGCGTGGACCATCATCCCCGGTGGAGTCGGCGGAGGCGGCTACTTTCTCGCCGATCTCTCACAAGGCACCAGTTATGAGCTTCACATCGGGGGGCCTCCCGGGTTTGGGTTCTTCGTCGGCGACCTGTTCATATACGATGTCGGCGGTCTGCACCCGGGTACCGGAGACGGGGCCATCAGGATGGGATCGTGGACGAAATCGTCGGTTCCAGAGACGCTCGCAGCCCGGCTCCTCGCCCTGAGGCTCGGGTTGGTGGCGTCCATGGACCCCAGCGGGGCTGCGTGGTCGGACGCAGCGGGGCAGTTGCGCTTGTGGTCAGCCGGAGAACCCGCAGCGGTCAGGCTCGATGTCGGAACGGGAATCTCCGACCTCGTACAGGCCGGACCGTACGTAATTTGGGGCTACTCGTCTGGCGCTGAGTACGTTGCTGATCTCGCCACCGGCTCCTACGCCAGGCTGCCCCTTTCCAATGCCAGCGACCTCGCCGCTGGCGACGCCGTTCTGTTCACCTGGAGCCCCAGCCCTGCCACTCAGAAAGCTCATCCTCTATACACGAGCTCAATCCTGAATACAGGTAGTCTCAATCCCCTGCCCCGTTGCTGAACGGCTCGCCCAGCTGGGCCAGCATGGTGCTGGCGGCTGCGGAGAAACTCAGCAGCGCGCCACCGGGAGCGTCGCGTCGAGCCGATGAATGTCCTGTGGGTCACTGGTGACGACTGTGGCGCCCAACCGCCGGGCCAGCAGTGCCACGCTTGAGTCGACAATATCGCTGGTTCCAGTCAACCCACACAGGGCGCCAGTGGCCTGTGCCTCGGCGAGGTCGAGCGGAGTCACCTCAAGGGTGCTGGACCCGATCAGGCGAGCCAGCCGCACCTGGCGGCCGCCGTTACGCCAAACCTGGGCGACCACCCCAGCGGGGACGTGAAGCACCCGGTCATTCTCGACTGCCAGCTCCACCAGGCGAAGCATGAGCCGGTCGGCGCGCTCAAAGGCGATCAAGGCACCGGCGTCGAGGACTACAGGCCGAGGACTTGACGAGCCCACTCGTCCTCTGCTGAGGTGACCGCCCCAGCCTCAGCCCGCATCTCCGCCAAGAGGTCCGCGAGCGCTTGGCGCCTCGCCTTCTCTTCCATGGCTTGGTCCACCCAGGCGCTCAGGGAGGGCGCGTGACCGCGGGCGACTGCCTCTCCAGCGGCCGCCAGAACCTCTGGCCGAACGGTGACCGTAACCCTGGCTCGCTGCATACGATCATCATACTCGGATAGACGGTCAGCGGCGGTCGAAGTTGCCGTCCCGGTCACCTGAGCGCGCCGGCCCATCCCAGTGGCCCTATCCACTCCCTTCGTCGCCCAGGTCACCTGCAGGGGAGATGATCGCGCCCATCACCTGGGCTGCCTCGCGCTGCATGGTCTCGGTGACATGGGAGTAGCGGTTCAAGGTTATCGCCACCGTCGTATGGCCCAGCATCTCGGCCGCGATTTTCGGGTGCACCCCCCCTCCAAGGAGCAGCGTAGCCGCAGTATGGCGGAGATCGTGGAACCTTACAGTTGGTAGCCCTGCCCCGCGCAGCAGGGGCACGAAGTGCCGCCGGACCAAGTGGTCGCGCTGCATGGGTCCGCCGATCGCGTTCGGGAACACCAGGTCTTGGTCGACC
>JAJYWQ010000071.1 GCA_021791415.1 bacterium
CAAGCTCGACCCGGCCGTTGCCGCCGCCGAGGTGGAGCGGCTTCGGTAGGCAGGGCGGCCTCTTGGCTTCACTCCAGGGCTTGGGAGCGGCAGGGTGAGCCTCAGCGCGGTCACCCTGCCTCTGGCGGTGGCCGCCGGGGCCGCGTCCTTCCTCTCCCCCTGCGTCCTGCCGCTGGTCCCGGCGTACCTCGCGTTCCTCTCACGGGCCGCCGGCGGGCGTGGCGACCTGGGGGCCGCCAGGTGGCGGGTGCTGCGCGGAGCGCTGGGATTCGCGGTCGGCCTGGGCGTCTTCTGCCTCGCCTTCTTCTATGCCTTGGAGCGGCTGCTGGCCCCCTGGAAGGGAGTCCTGGCGCCGATCCTGGGCCTCGCGGTGGTGATCCTCGGCCTGACTCTCATGGGAGTGCTGCGGCTACCCTGGCTGCGGCGCGAGGCGCGCTGGCTCCCGCACGGGAGGGGCGGTTTCGCCGGGGGGGTCCTCCTCGGGGCTGGGCTGGGGGCGGGGTGGTCGCCCTGCATCGGCCCGGTCCTGGGCGCGGTGCTCACCTCCGGGCTGGAGCAGGGGACGACCGCCCGGGGGATGGCCCTCATGGTGGCCTATGTGGTGGGGCTGGCCCTGCCCTTCCTCCTGGCGGCGCTGCTCATGGACCGAGCCACCCCACTCCTGCGGGCGCTCGGGAGGCACCAGCGGGCGGTGTCGCTGGCCGGGGGTGGGCTGGTCATGCTGATGGGGATTCTGGTGATGGCAGACCGCTTCACCATCTTCAACGACTTCCTCTCCGCCCACCTCCCCGCTTTCTTCCAGGACCCCTTCCACCTGTGAGCTGGGCCCGGCCCGCAGGGCAGCCGCGCTGATGCCTCCGCGGCACTCCGCCGAGTTCGATGCCTACGAGGTGCTGGGAGCCCAGCCCACCGACAGCTGGAGCGAGCTGCGGCGGCACTACCGCGCCCGGGCCAGGGAGCTCCACCCCGACGTCCAGGCCCAGCGCCACGAGACCACCAGGTTGGAGGAGGAACGCGCCACCCGACTCTTCACCCGTTTGCAGGCCGCCTGGGCCCTGGTCGGCACCCCCGAACGTCGCGCCGCCTACGACCTGAGGCGGCGGCCGGCGCCCCCCAAGCGGCCCCGGCGAGCCCCCTCCTGGCCCTTCGGCCCTGTGGCCGGAGTGCTGCTCCGGGCCGGCCCCGGGGACCTGCACATAGCCGTGCCCGGAGGGGGATGGGACCTCAGCCTCGCCGGGTTCGCGGCCCAGGTGCAGATGGGGGCCGCTCCGGCGCTGCTGATCGGCGACCTCCCGCCGCACCGGGAGGTGCGCGAGGCGCTCCTCGGTCTTCCCTTCATCGAGCGGGGCCGGCTGGCGGCGATGGTGGGCCTCGAGGTGCCCTTCGAGGAGCGGGCGGAGGCCGGGAAGGGGGTGGACGACGATGGTGTGTGGAAGCTAGACCAGGTGAGGCGCTGTCTGGGCGCCTGGGCCGCGACGGGGATGGGCTCCGCCGGCGACGTGCCTTACCGGAAGGAGTTGCTTCTGATGGGCCGCCTCTCCCTTCGCGGCTTCGAGCTCAACCTCCCCCACCCGGCGGGTCTCACCCAGCTCCAGGAGCCCCGTCCCCGCGATCGGGCCGAGGCCGCGTCCCGGCGCGGCTCCCCTCTGCGAGGGCTGCTGGTTCCCCCTCCCTCCGTGATCCTGGCCGCGGCCTTCAGCGATGACCTGGAGCTCCGCGAGGCGCTGGCGGAGGGCTGGTTCGACCCCCACCGGGCCGGAGGTGCATCTCCCGCCCTCCTGCGGTTTCTCTCCGGGCGCCGTGCCCGCGCCGACCACCACGAGCCGCTCTGGGGCTCCTCCCTGGACTCTCTGGGGCCGGACACCGCCGGGGCGGCGGAGCTGCGGCGCTTCGCGCGGGCCTTCGAGTGGCTGGTCGCCGGGGCGGTCCCCGACCGGCTTCCCTGGGGCAGTGCCGGGGCGGAGTGCGGGCGCGACCGACGGCTGGGCGACCACGCGGCTCGGCTCATGGCCCTCGTGATCGCCGCCCTGGAGGGGGGGCCGGGAGAGCTGGTTTCCCTCAAGGGCAACCTGGTCACACTGCGCCTGGGCGGCGACGACGAGGGGCCCGCGGCGGTGGCCGCGGCCCAGCGGGCCCTGGAGGGCGCGGTGGGCTTTGGAGTTGCCGTCGGGCTTCAATAGCCGCTCACCGTCACGCGACCTTTGCCGCCCCGTGACCGCCGACTCCGGGCTGCCCTTCTAGTCTCGAAGCATGTCCCGAGCGCAGCCCTGGGCCCGGTGAGCTCCGCGGAGGTCCGCGCAGGTCCGAGGTGGAAGCCGTCCCGGCTGCTGGGCGGGGACTCGGCCGCCCGCGCCGCGCTTCTCCTGGGGGCGGCGGGGCTGGCCTCCATTCCCCTCGATAGGATCGCCCTGCCCGGTGGCACGACGGGAGCGCAGATCTACGCCTCGGCGCTGGCCACCGGCTGCGGGCTGGTGAGCCTCCTGCTCTTCGAGGAGCAGCTGCTGGGCCGACCGGGGCCCCGCCAGCTCGGACTCTGCGGGACCTTCCTGGTGCTGACCGCCATGGCCGTCGCGTGGGCCACGTCAACCGCGCCTGGGGTGCGGCTGGAGGCGGGCTTCGTCTCCGCCCGGCTCGCCTGGTATCTGGCCCTGGCGGTGGGCCTGGCGCTCTCCCTCGGCACCCCGGGGTGGGCTTGGGAGTGGGTGGCCCAGCGGCTGCGCCGCAGCACGCCGATGTACGCCCTCCTGGCCGGGTCGATGGGCGTCATCGTGGGGGGGGCCGCCCTCCTGGGCACCATGCTGATGAGCGGCCTCGGCCACTTAGGCCCCGCGGTCGACCCCAGCTGGCTCTCCCTGGCAGCCTCCGGGGTCTTACTCACCGTGGTGGTGGGACGCTGGTCACTCCTCAGCCCAACCGAGAGGTGGACGCTCACCGCCGGGATCCTGGCGACCGACGGCCTCCTGGTGAACCTGGCGGGCGGAGGCGGCGGCTCTGTGGGAGGCAGCGTGGGCTGGCTGGAGACGGCGGCCGGGGTGGGCCTGCTCATCGGGGTCCTCTCCTCCCACATGTACTCGGCGGAGCACCGGCTGCTGGTGCTGGAGACGGCGGAGCGCGACCTCCTGCGGCAGATGGTCCACGGGACAGGAGGTGGCGGGGATCCCGCGGCGGCCGGCCTGCGGGTGTGCCGGGAGCTGGTCCGGCTGCGCGGCATCGCCACAGCCCACGTCCTGGCGATCGGAGGGGATGAGGGAGGGGTCCCGGTCGTCGCGTACCCGACTCCGCCCGACGGGTACCCCGCTCAGGTGGGCCGCCGGCTTCCCGAGCAGCGCTCCCGCGACCTCAGCGCCCGGGCTGCCGTCGGCCCGTGGATCGAGAGCACCGCCGCTGCCGCCCGCCGGGCCGAGGATCCCGGTCTGCGCGAATACTGGCTGACCTACACGAGGCTGGGGGTCGGGGCCTTCGCCTACGCGCCCATCCGCCGGCGTGGGACGGCGGTCGGCCTCCTGGTCGCAGGAGTCAGGGGGGGCGAGGCGGAGGCGGCCAGCGACCGGCTCCTGGAACTCCTCCCGTCCCTCACCGACTTCGCCACAGCTCTTGCCGGGCCGATGGCGCCGCTGTTGGACCGGGGGGCCGGCGGCGGCCGCCTGGGGGTCGCGGTGCGACAGGCTCTCGAGAAGGGGGATTTCTACCCGGTCTTCCAGCCGATCGTGGACCTTGCCGGGGGTGAGCTGGTGGGCTACGAGGCGCTCACGCGCTTCGCCGGGGAGATGGCGCCGGACGCCGCCTTCCGGGCGGCTGCCGGGGCCGGGATACAGCGAGAGCTGGAGCTGGCCACCCTGCGCCTTGCGCTGCGCCAGGGGGCGTCGCTGTTGCAGCCGGGCCAGTTCCTCTCCGTGAACGTGTCCCCGGAGGTCCTGGTGGCCCCCGGAGGAGAGCTGAGCCGCCTCCTGCAAAGGCGGCGGCACGACGTGGTGGTGGAGATCACCGAGCACAGCGAGGTGGCGGACTACGACGAGCTCCGGACCGCCGTCGGTCGATTCGGGCCCCGGGTTCGCCTGGCCGTGGACGACGCCGGGGCGGGGTATTCCAGCCTCCGCCACATCCTGGAGCTGAGGCCGAGCTTCGTGAAGCTGGACCTGAGCCTGGTCCAGGGCATGGAGCGGGACCCGGCCCGAGAGGCGCTGGCGGCGGGGATGCAGCACTTCGCCGAGCGGAGCGCCTTCCGCCTGATCGCCGAGGGGATAGAGAACCAGAGCGAGCTGGCCCAGCTGCGCTCGCTGGGCATCGGGCTGGGCCAGGGCTACCTCCTGGGTCGCCCGCTCCCGCTCGCCGGGGCCCGCCGCCTCCGGGTGCCGGCAAATCATTTAGCTTAGGCTTGACAAAAAGATTTGCCTTGAGCTAATCTTTGCCTGAGGCCGGCCGTGGGGCCGGTGCAGTCAAGAGGTCCCCTGCCTGATGGATTCGGTGCACCCCTCGGTCATGCTCTCCCAGCGCGCCCGCCTGGCCATCGTGGGCGCGGTGATGCTGGGGCTGTTTCTCTCGGCGCTCGACCAGACAGTGGTGGGCACCGCCCTCCCCACCATCGTCACCGACCTCGGGGGCAACAGTGTCTACGTGTGGGTGGTGACCGCCTACCTGCTCACCAGCACGGTGACCGTTCCGGTGTACGGCAAGCTCTCGGACATCTTCGGGCGCAAGGTGATGCTGATCATCGGGATCTCCCTCTTCCTGATCGGCTCCGCCCTGTCCGGCCTCTCCCAGAACATGGGGGAGCTGATCGCCTTCCGCGGCCTGCAGGGGCTGGGCGCCGGCGCCCTCTTCCCCATCTCCCTGGCGGTGATCGGGGACCTCTTCACCCCCCGGGAGCGGGGCAAGTACCAGGGCTTCTTCGGAGCGGTCTTCGGGGTCTCCTTCCTGGTGGGCCCCTTCCTGGGCGGCTTCATCACCGACAACATCAGCTGGCACTGGGTCTTCTACGTCAACGTGCCGATCGGGATCGTGGCCCTGGCGGTGATCGGGATCATCCTCCCCAACCACCGGTCCGACGGGCCGCGGCCCAAGATCGACTTCCTGGGGACGGCGGTGTTCACCGCCGCGGTGGTCCCCCTCCTAGTTGGGCTCACCGAGAAGGGGCTCACCAACACCTCGGGCCAGGCGGTGGGCTGGATCACCTGGCAGGTGGGTGGGCTGCTTGCGCTCTCCGCCGTCCTGGCGGTGGTGTTCGTCTTCATCGAGGCCCGGGTCCCGGAGCCGATCGTTCCGCTGGACCTCTTCCGGATCCGCACCTACTGGTCGTCCCAGGCGGCCATGTTCCTTCTGTCCTTCGCCTTCTTCATCGGGGTGATCTTCCTGCCCCGCTACTACCAGGCCGCCCGCGGGATCAGCGCCACCGCCTCCGGCTACATGCTCTGGCCGCTGCTGGTGGGTTTGATGGGCACCAGCATCCTGGCTGGGCTGGTGATCAGCCGGACCGGCAGGTACAAGTGGATGCTGGTGGGGGCTATGGTGGTCGCCGGCGTGGGCATGCTGCTCATGACCCAGCTGAGCGCCACCACCCCTGACTGGACCCTCTGGACCTGGATGCTGATCATGGGAGTGGGAATCGGGCCCTCGATGTCGGCCTACACCGTGGTGGTGCAGAACGCCGTGCCCCAGCGGCTCATCGGGGTGGCCACCAGCAACCTCACCTTCTTCCGGCAGGTCGGGGGGTCGATCGGGCTGGCCGTGGCCGGCACCTATCTGGCCTCCAGCTTCACCTCCCAGCTGCCCAAGAACCTGGCCAAGGGAGGGGTGCCCTCCCAGCTGTACTCCCACTTCCGCAGCGACGGAGGCAGCAGCCTCACCGGGGTGGGCAACCTGGGGCTCCAGCTGCAGCACGTCCTCCCGGCACCACTGCAACACCTCATCCCGGCCATAGTGTTCGCCATCCACCAGAGCCTGGCCCAGGCGATCGGGGGCAGCTTCTGGCTCGGGGTGGGGGCCACGGTGCTGGCGGTGGTCGCCAGCCTGTTCATGCGTGAGGTGCCCCTGCGCACCCACATGGGGCCAGCCGCGCACCCGGCCCCCGGTGAGCAGCCGGATGCGGAGACGGCCGAGCTGGTGTCGGTGCCCTGAGATGGCAACACGGACCACGGCCCCGACGGACGCCCGGAGCCTCCTGCAGGAGCAGGCCATGGAGGGCCTGGATCGGCTGGCCTGCAGGCAGTGGGGGCAGGGAGCGAGCGCACACCTGGACCGGCGCGGCCTCTCCCACCATCAGCTCCACCTTCTGAGGTCGCTGCAGGGCGTCGGGCCGCTCACCGTGGGGCAGCTGGCCGAGCGGCTTCAGGTGAGCATGCCCTCGGCCAGCCTGATGCTGGATCGGCTGGAGGAGCAGGGACTCACGGCCCGGACCAGGGACGCCGAGGACCGGCGGCTGGTCCACGTCCAGCTCACCGAGAAGGGGGAGGCCGAGGTCCGGGCGGCTGCCGGCTTCAAGCGTGAGGTGGTGGGCCGCGTGCTGGCCCACTTCAGCCCCGGCGAGCTCGAGTCCCTCCTCGAAGTGCTGGGCGCGGTCGAGCGCGCGCTGGACGAGGTGCTCCCCCAGCCGCCCCCCTGATCCTTCAGGCGCGGACGGCCCGGTTGCCGCCCCGGCGCTTGGCGGCGTACATGGCGGAGTCCGCCTCCTGCAGCAGCTTGGTCACTGTCCGGCCGTGGTCGGGGAAGGCCGCGATGCCGAACGACGCCGTGACCTTGGCGATGGCGGCGCCCGGGGGCAGGGGGATGCGGGCCAGCCGGGTCCGCAGCTGGCGCACGACCCGCCGAGCCCCCTCGGGCCCGGCGTCGTGCAGCAGGAGCACGAACTCCTCTCCGCCGTAGCGGACGGCGGCGTCCTCGGCCCGGATGGCCCGCTGCAGCTCCAGGGCCACCGCCCGGAGCACGGTGTCGCCGGCCGCGTGCCCGCAGCTGTCGTTGAGCTTCTTGAACTTGTCCAGGTCGATCATGAGCAGCATCAGCTGCCGTCCCGAGCGCTCCGCCAGAGCCAGCTCCCGCCTCCCGGCGTCCCTCAGCCAGCGGGTGTTGAGCAGGCCGGTGAGGGGGTCGGTGATGGCGTGCTGCAGCTGCTCGGAATAGAGCTGGGCGTTGCGCCAGGCAGCCGCCGCCATGTGCACGATGAGGGTGGCCATGGTCAGCTCCTGAGCGCTGAAGGCGTCGCGGCGGAAGCGGGTCACGTTGACCACCCCGAGGCGGTGGTCCCCGGCCACCATGGGGATCACCAGCATCGACTCGTCGTCCGGCGAGGTGCCAGGCACGTGACCGGCGGCGGGGTGAGAGTCGGCGTCATTTATGAGCTGGGGAGTGCCGAGGTCGAAGGCCCAGCCGGTGATCCCCGCGGAGAGCGGGAAGGAGTGGCCCATGACTCCGGCCACGTACGCGGGCTCGGCGCCGGAGCGGGCCAGGAGCGGACGGAAGCGGAGAGCGTCCCAGTCCGCCTGGTACATCGCCAGGCCGTCACAGGGGACCAGTCGCTCCAGCTGGTCGGCCGCCGTCTCCAGCACCTGTTGGGGGTCCTGCTCCCCCTGGAAGGAGCGGGCGGCGTGGCCCAGCGCCTCGGCGAGCGGGAGCTCCGGCGCCACCCCATCCGATGCCGGCACGGAGATCGCAACCCGGAGGCGGGGGCCCCGGGCCACCGCCTCCTCCAGGCCCAGCACCCGTTCCGGTAGCAGCAGCTCCTGGGCTCCAGGGCCGGCGACCACTGGCGCGGTTCCGAACAAGGGCCCGTGCCCGTACCTGACCCCCAAATCCAGGAGGTGGTCCAGCTCGGCCCCGGTGGAGACCCCGCCGGCTACCAGGATCGCCCCCGTCCCGCTGCAGAACTCCAGCAGTCCACGCAGCGCCGCCGCCACCCCTGGATCGTGCTCAACCCCCTCGACCAGGCTGCGGTCCACGTGGACCAGGTCCGGGTGGACGCGGGCCAGGACCGAGATCCGCATGCGCCCCTCACCCACCTCGGCGAGGGAGAGGCGGTACCCGCGGAGGCGGAGGTCGAGGGCCAGCTCCGCGGTGGGGGCGGCCACCTCAAGCTCGTCCTGCTCGCTGAGCTGCCAGACGACACGGGAGCGGGGGATGCCGTGCGCCTCCAGATGCCGTCCCAGGAGCGCTCCCAGCCCCGGCCGGCTCCGCCGGCGCGCGGTGAGGTTGATGAGCACGCCCGCGGGAGCGACCCGGTGGGCGATCCCCAGCTGGGCTCGGATCAGGGCGTCGTCCAGGGCCTCGGCGACCCCGTAGGCGTCAGCGGCGGCCCAGATGTCGTCGCGGGACGGGAGGGCGTCCAGCCGGGGCAGTCGCCAGCGGAGCTCGTAGGCCATCACCGCGCGATCCTCGAGCCGCCGCAACGGCTCGGCGGTGATCTTGAGGCCGTCTGGCGCCAGCAGCTGGCGCAGAGCCAGCTCCTGGCCCTCTCCCGAAGAGGCGGTGGCTAGGGGCGCGTCCCAGGGGCCGTCCCCGGGACTCTGGCTGAGAAGCGTGGCCACGGCAAGATCTTGGCAGCCGCAGCCTCGACCCAGTTCGCATCCCGGTTACGGCTGTGTCGCCCTAGTTGAACCGCTGGGCAACGGCAGCCCCGGCCAGGCCAACGTCATCTCCGAGAAGACCAGATGGCAGATCACCGGCGGCAGAAGCGATCCCGATCGTCGCCGGGCCCAGGTGGTCGCCAGCCCAAGGGGCAGGGCGCCCACCACCACAAGCGCGTTTTGCGTCGGCAGCTGGGCGGCGGCGTACCCCAGAGCCGATCTCCACACCGGCCCCGCGCCGGCAACCCATCCTCCTGATCTCCAGAAGATCTCCTCGCCGAGCACCGCGGGAACGCTCAGCGCAGCCCGCTTCCCCGTGGGAGCGGAGCTCACCGCCCCCCGGAACCACTCCAGGTCGCCGGCCAACGGGGGGATGCGGCCGGCCAGCCCCGCCCCCACCCTGACCCCAAGGTGGAGGCCAGCCCCCAGGCCCAGCGCCGCCATCACCCACCGGGGGCCGCAGCGCCAGCGGGCGGACCGTGCCCGGGGGACCGCGCTGAGCCCGGCGAGCGTGAGTCCCAGGGTCATGGCTGGCCAGAAGCGCTGCGGACGCCGCCGGGCGAGGAGGGCCGCCGAGGCCACCACCAGGAGCCCGAAGACCTCGCGCCGGGAGGGGCCGGAGGTCACCGCCACGGAGGTATCCGGGGAAGTAGCCGGTCCACCACCGCCACCGCGGACTCGGCGAAGCTGAGGGCCATAGCGCCAGTGAGGGAGCCGGGATCGGGGGAGATGCCGGCGTCTCCCGGAGGTGTCCGCGGAAGGCCGAAGGTGAGCTCTGCGGGGAGGGTCTGGCGGAGCCCATCTGCGGCGAGCTGCCGCACCCGCTCCCGGCGGCGCGCTTCGACCACCGCCCGACCGATGGGGAGCCGGGCTGATCGGGCCGCCCCCACCAGCCCCCGGGTGGCCAGCGGCCGGTGGCCGCGCACCAGGAGGGAGTGGGCGAAGTCCCGCTCCATGGTGGCGCGCTGGGCCAGCAGCGCAAGCTGGAACCGCTCCCCCGGCACCCGGGCCAGGGCAGCGGCGGCGCTCAGCCAGGGGGCATCGGCCGCAGCCAAGGCGAAGAGCCGCTGCAAAGCCGCCCAGACGGATGGCGGAAGCTCCAGGGTTGGCACCGTCTCCCCGGCGGCCTGTCGCGCCGAGCTCCGCACCCGCGGCCGGCTCACCTCGGATCGGTCGCCGGCCGCCGCCAGCGCCGCCACCAGGCCCGCGGCCACGTCCGGCACCACCCCGGGAGGCTTGACGAATCCGTAGACGGAGCGGGGGCTGAAGCGTCGCCAGCCCTCTCCGCCCTCCACAGAGCCGATCCACCCGACCATACGGGCCATCTCGTAAGAGTCGTCGACCACGCGGGTCACCAGCGAGGCCCGGCGTTCCGCGCCTGAGCCCAGCTCTTCCGGCGCCATCACCTCCACCCCCCCGTGGCGCAACCGGGCCTGCACCGGGAGCGCCAGCGGCGCCCGGCTGGGCCTGTCCAGGACCGCCAGGGCCGAGGGCATCCCGTCGGCCAGCATCTGCAGCCCTGAGAGCTGCAGCCGGCCAGAGTAGGTGCGGCGCCGTGGCGGCCCGATGGGCGAGGGCGGACGGCGCTCTCTGGGCAAGGTGAAGCGCCCGACCCGGTGCCTGTCCCAGCCCCGCCCCGAGGCCGGGCGCCAGACCTCCACGATGCGCACCCGGATCAGGACCCGCCGCCAGTACTCGCCGTACAGCCGGCGCCAGAAGGGGTGCTCCGAGCTGATCCCGAAGAACTCCCGCTGGGCCCCGGGGCCCCCCATGAGGCGGAAGAGCTGGGCCAGGTTCTCGGTGCCGTCCCCGGAGTGCACCGTGGCCTCTCCCCTTATCACCACCTGGTCGCCCGCGGCCGACCAGCGCATCATCGCCACCCGGGGATGGACGGTGAGGTTGCGCACCTTGGAGGTGAAGCCCACCGTGGTCGAGGTCCAGATCTCACCTTGATCGGGCAGGAGCCGGGCTCCCACCGCCGCCCACACCGGGGTGCCCCAGGGGTTGAGAGTGACCAGGTCCCACTGCAGGAAGCGGTCCAACCCCTCCAGCCCACTCAGCGACATCCCCCCAACGGTACGGGATATCCTCAGGATCGCACATGCCTCCGCTGCCGCTCCCCGATGCCTGAGGCCCGCGCGCGCCGCCTCATCCGGGCGGCCCCCGCGCTGGTGTTCGACTTCATCTCGGACATCGACAACGCGCCTCGATGGATGTTCGGGGTCCGAGAGGTTCGGGGCACCGCCCACCGCCCGGTGCTGGAGGGCGACCGCCTGCACATCCGGCTGGTCGCCGGGGGCCGGCTGGCCGACAGCGAATGGGTGATCGGGAGGTGCGTCCCGCCCCGCCTCCTCACCAGCTCCGGCCAGGCGCTGGGGGCTACCGGCCGGCTGGAGGTGACCTGCGTGGCGCAGGGATCCCAGCTCACCGAGGTCACCCAGCGGCTGGTCTACCAGCTGCCCGGCGGCCCTCTCGGGCTGCTCGCGGCCCGCTTCGGGGTGAGCAGCATCCTCGAGCTCCAGGCGCAGCGGTCGCTGCAGGCCCTGGCGGGGATCCTGGAGAAGGGGGCCTCGGGGTCGGCCCGACCGGTCGGCGACCCGGCGCTCTAGACGCGGTGCGCGTCGGGATTCCGGGCTGGGCCGTGGAACAGGCGACCTCCCGCTCCGAGGACGACCCCCTCCTCAGCCCGGCAAGGATCTTCGACCTGGTCCCGGCCGCCCCGCGGTGCGCGCTGGTGCTGCCTCTCCTCAGCCGCCCCGGGGTCACCCTGGGCCCGTCGCTGGCCCGCCGGCCACAGGTGGTGGCCGCCATCTCGGCGATCCCGGGAATTGGCGAGGTCCGACTAAGCCCCATCGGCGGCACGGTGGGGCCGGGTGGTCCGGGATGGCTGTCCCTCCTGTTCGCGGTCCACCTGCCTCCCGAGGTGCCCCGGCCCCTCGACCAGGTGCTCGACCTGGTGGGCTCCTGGCTGCACGATCGGCTGGGGGGGATCGACCTCCAAAGGGGGCGTGTCGGGGGCGCCTGGTGCCCGGGCTTCAGTGACCTCGCTGTGGGCGGGCGCAAGCTGGTGGGCGTGGGGTTCAAGCTGCGCCGAGATGAGGCGCTGGCTCGGGCGGTCATCTGCGTTCGCGCTCCGACAGGTCAGGAGCTGGAGGCCCTCAACAGCTGCCACCTCGCCTTCGGGGAGGGGGTGGCGGCCCACAGCCTCACCTCTCTGGCGGAGGCCCTGGGGCACCCGGGACTGACCCGGGAGGCGGCGATGGAGCTGCTCGGCATCCCGGCCCCCGCGGCTGGGATGATCTGAGGGTGAGCTTCCCCTCCCCCCTGCGGCTGGTCACCGATCCCGCGGCGGTGCTCCACCACCGGGCCGAGAAGGTCCGCAACTTCGACCAGGAGCTCAAGGCGCTGGTGGCGGAGATGTACGTGCGCTGCGTGGAGTGGAACGGGGTCGGCCTGGCCGCCCCGCAGGTGGGGCTCAGCCTGCAGCTGGCAGTGGTCGTCTACGAAGGGCGGCGGTTCGCCATCTGCAACCCGGAG
>JAJYWQ010000015.1 GCA_021791415.1 bacterium
CGAGCGGATCCCGTATATCCGTCCGGCGAAGGTGGCAACCAGGGCCGTGAAGTCCTCCAGCAGCTCCTCCGGCCCTCCTGCCGACCCCTTGGGGTGGGCCACCTCGAGCGAAACCCCGTCTTGCTCCAACAACTGGCGCAGCCAGGCTGAGCCGAACCGGGCGAGGCGATCCTCGTGGGTGACCCGGACCACGCTGATCCCGCCGGCACGGGCCATGGCCCGCGTCCGATCCAGCCCGGGGCGGGGCTCTCGCAAACCCGAAGCCCTGTCCCGGATCACCCCCACCACCTCACCGGTGGAGCTGGCGCGCAGCTCCTCCTCTGAGCGGCCAGGGACGACTCCTGCCCGGTGGTGCCCGACACCCGCACATAGAGCGCCTCGCGGCGGGGCATGTCCTTTGGGGCCCGGCCCAAGAACCGGTCCAGGTCCTCGCTGCGGAACCTCCGTTCCCGGCCCGGGTGCACCCCCAGCACCTCCGCCGCAGCCTTGAGTCGCAACAATGCCAAGTCACGAAGCGTCACACATCACCCATGCCCGCTTGGCAAAAGCGGTCACTGCTGCGGAACCTGGGCCACTTCCTGGGCAGCCGGGACGAGGTGGACGAGCTGGTGGACCGCATCGCCCGCGCCGGAGGAAGTCTCCTGGAGAGGCCTCGGGAGCGCCCCTGGGGAATCGACTCCGGCTACGTCCAGGACCCCGACAAACACCTCTGGGAGATCATGCACAGCCCGTTCGTGGACCCGAACGCCTCCTGACCCGGCCCGTCAGGCGGGGGCTTCGGCCCGGCCGGGAGGACACGCCCGCCGGCACCGCCTCCCAGCCCGGGCCGGGGACCGCGCCCACGCCGGAGGCTGGCCCTGCGCCCCGCTCCGCCGCCCCACGGGCGGGTTGCGCGGGGCGGCCCGACCCGCCACCCCTCGATCGCCGCGCGCGGCGATTCGCCCTTTGGCAATACCCGCGGTTGCAAGACGCCATGACTCCCGCTATAGTGGCGCCAGCTCGCGTGTGCGAACACGCAACGTCATGAACAGCGTCTTAGAACGACCTCCAACCGCCGCGAGCACGCTGGAAGCCCTGGCGCGCCAGCACCTCGACTCCCTGATCTCGTACGCCATCCACCTCACCGGGGACCACGAGGAGGCGGTGGAGTATGTGACCGCCGGGCTTCACCAGACACGTCACTTCCCGCCCGCCAGCCTGCAGCGTGAGGGGCGCGCCATCCTCTACCGCTCGGTCACCAAGGCGGCCAGGCAGCATCAGCACTATCCGCCGCTGCGCCGGGGAGTGGGCAGGCTCTTCGCCAAGCGCCCGCCGATGATCAATCTGGGCTCGAGCGCCTCCGACGCCGCCCGGATCAACACCGCCAAGCGCGCCATGCTGGCCACCGAGTTCTCGCTCCGGGCCTCGCTTCTCCTGCGGGACTTCGCCAAGCTGTCCTACCGCGAGATCGCGGTAGCCCTGGAGTGCTCCCCTGAGGCCGCCTCCCGGCTGGTGGCCCGGGGACGGCGCGAGTTCGGCAGCATCTACCGGGACATCTCGATCTAGCATGAAGTGCAGCCTGCTCACCCTGAGCTGCGCCCTTGATGGGGAGCTCTCCCAGGAGAGGCAGGCCGAGCTCGAGACCCACCTGGTCACCTGCGAGCGCTGCCGTTCCGGGATGCGCTACCTGCGCGAGGAGACGGAGCGGATCTCCCAGCTGGCCAGGGCCCACGTGCCCCCGGGGTCGGCCACCGCCATCCTGGAGCGGGCCCGAGTGCTCGCCCCGGAGGCGGCCGGCAGCGCCACCGCACCTCCCCCAGACCGGGACCCGGTGGCGGTGGTGGAGGTTCCGCCCCTGGATGGTTCCCCGGAGTCCGGCATCACGGGGTCGGCCTCCCTTCCTGATCTGACCCTCTGGAGTCCGGGGGTGGCGGGCGCCACCGCTGGGGGGACGATGGACTCCTTGGGGGTCGCCGGGTATCCTGCGCCTGGGCAGGTCTCCGAGGCGCCAACCGAGCCCGAGGAAGACCCGAGGGCCGGCTTGCTGGAGCCCGACGCCACGTCCGCGGACCTCGGCGCCGGCGTGGAAGAGTCGCCGCAGGACGAGGCGGGTGGCTCGGACGCGGCCACATCGATGGAGGGCGACATAGCCCCCTGGTCCGCGGGGCCCGAGCTTCACCCGGGCGAGGGCGTGGACGAAGAGGCCGAGGACCAGCTCCTCGACGCACAGACGGCGGAGCAGGAGCCGGTGGTCGGGCCCCAGGGCTCCGGCTGGGCGTCGTCGCCGCTCACCGAGGGAGTGGCATTCTCCGCCGAGGAGGGCTTGACGCCGAGCGACGCCGAGCCCGACCAGCTCGCCACCTCGGGCCCCGAGGCGGCGGGGGCAGAGGCGCTGGCGGAGGGTCCAGGGCCTGTTTCCGGCACCTCAGGCGACACGGTCGATTACTTCGAGCCCGCCTTCCCGGATGGGCCCGAGGACCTGGACACCCCCGTCGTCGACTACGAACCGCTCGCCAACGACCTCTGGGCGTCGGACGGCTCCGTCCCGGATGCCACCGAGCCACCGCCGGCTAGGGTGGAGGGGATCGCCTCGCGGGAGCCCGCGGACGACGTCTTCGGCGGGCTCCCGCCCGAGGGGTCAGCGCCCCCCTCCTGGGAGAGCCAGCCGGTGGCTCCTCAGTCCGAGCTCCCGCCAGCCGCCGACATCCCCGACCAGCCCATCTACGGCGGGGCCGTCGATGCCCCTACAGCCGCCGGGTACTCTGATCCGATCCTGGGCGACCAATGGGAAGCGCCCCCGGCCGACAGCCGCCCCAGGGTTCCGGACGGCTTGCTCGGGCCCCAGGCGGACGACCAGAACCCAAAGCCACCGGACGCCGCCACGGACAACCCCTGGACGGCAGCCGCGGAGGGGGGTGGTCCGGCGAATCCTGCGGGCCCGTGGCAGCACACCTGGGAGCCGGACCCACTCCCCGTGTGGTCGCCAGCCCTCCCGCCGATCCCACCCTGGCCGAGCGATTCCAAGGGTGCGGCGGAGGGTTCCGCCGACGAGGTCATGGAGGTGGCCAAGGAGGAGGCGGCTGGGCTGGAGGAGCCCCCGGCACCGGCCGAGGTGCCGGTCTGGATCCCGCCACCTCCGTCACTGCCGAGCTCGGTCACGGACGGGTGGGTGCCGCGGCGAGACCTCCTGGACATCCCCTCCCGGCCGCCTGACGTCCCCTCCCGGCCCCCTGAGGCGCCGACCGCCGTGCCGCTGTCCCCGCCAGTCCGTCCGGTGGACTCGGTCGTGCCTCCGCACCGGCCGCCGAGCGAGGAGACCAAGGGGTATCAGAGGATTCCCCCGCCCCACCGCTCCGACGGAGGGGGAAGGCGGCCGGCGACCCCGAGGCCGGCGGCGCCGGTGCCCCGGAGCTGGGCTCGGACCGGCACCATCGCGGTGGCCGCCCTGGCGGTGTTCCTTATCGGGTGGGCCATAACCCACCATGCCGCTCCCACCCCGGCGCCGGCCAGGACCGCCCACAGCTCCCCAACTCCCAACTCCTCCCACTCCCCGGGCGCCTCCCCGAGTGCCCCTGCCACGACGGCTCCCGCCGTGAGCCTCACCGGGGAGCAGACCTTCGGGGGAGGCGGGGCAGGCTACCAGATGCAGACCGCCCGTTATGGACTGCACCAGAACGGCACCCAGCTCTGGGTGGTCTTTCAGATGGTGTCCGGAAGCGGCTCTCCCAAGATCACCACCGGTTTCGACGGCCCCACGACCCTCTACGTGGAGATGCAGGGCGTGTCCCCCGGCGTGGCGGTGCCCCAGCCGCCCTCAGGTGAGCTGGTGACCAGCGTAAGGATTGGGCAGGTGCCCGGCTTCACCGGGGCCGTGTACATCCTGCAGCTGAGCCGGGCGGCCCAGGTGAGCGGCTACCTGCTGCCCGGCACGGACACCGGCTCCGCCGGGGAGCGGGTGGTCCTCCAGCTCCAGTAGCGCTCAGTTCAGGGTGTAGCTGGGCGGCCGGACCAGCCGGTTGGCCAGCCCCCGCTCCACGAACGTCGCCTCGCGGCGCAACAGGCTGAGCTCCCGGCGCAGCCGCTCCAGCGGCCGCCGCTCCTCCAGGATCAGCTGGCGGGCCTCCAGCTCGACCACCAAGTTCTGGGCCACCGCCCAGGAAAGGTCGGTGGGGTCCTGGGGAAGCTCGTGGAAGGCGGGGAGGTCAAGCCCCATGGCCACCAACCCCCGGCGGTACGCCTCGTACACGGGTCGAAGCTGCTCGGCGGCGGTGTCCGCGTACCAGGTGGAGGGAAGGTCGGGGAGTGGCTCGACCTCAGCCTGGGGGTAGGCGGCCCCCGCCGCCAGCGCCACCAGCCGGAACCGGGACTCACCCCGGGCCAGCACCTCACTCTCCCCGCCGGGCAGCCGGCTCACCTCACCGATGCGGGCCAGGGTGCCGACCCGGAAGCTGAGTGGCGCCGGGTCCAGCTCGCTTCCCCGGCGGATGGCCACCACCCCGAAAGGCTCCTGGTGAAGGACGCATTGCCGGACCAGCGCGCGGTAGCGGGGCTCGAACACCCGGATGGGCAGCTCAGCCCCGGGGAAGAGCACCTGCCCCAGGGGAAAGAGGGGGATGAGGCTCACGGAACGGGAGTATGGGGCCGACGGGCGGGAGCCATCAGATGCGCTCCAGGGGCTCGAGCCCGAGCAGCTGGAGGGAGCGCGCCAGGGTGGCTCGGAGGGCGTCCACCAGCTGGCGCCCCTGGGCACGGAGCGAGGGGTCCTGCACCCGGTACAGGCGGTCGGTGTGCTCGTAGTAGTCGTTGAAGGCCGTGGCCAGCTCGAAGGTGTACCCGGCGAACGAGGAGGGGGAGAGGCTGCCGGCCGCCTCGGCCGCGGCTCGGGGCAAGGCGGCGATCTGCTTCACCAGCCGCCTCCCCTCGGGGCCGAGCCGGAACGGTCCGGGATCGGCCTCCACCGGCTCGACCCGGCGCAGGATCCCGCAGGCCCTGGCGTGGGCGTACTGCAGGTACACGCCGGTGTCGCCACTGGTGCGCAGCGCCTCGTCGAAGTCGAAGTTGATGATCGAGTTCAGCCCGAACCGCAGCAGGTAGTAGCGGACCGCGCTGGCGGCCAGGACCTCCGCGGTGCGCTGGTCCCTGGCCTTGGGCCGCACCAGGCGGACCGCCGCGTCCAGGAGGTCGTCCGCCCCCACCTCGATCCCGTGCCTGCCGCTCAGCGCGTACATGGTCCTTCCCGGCTCCGTCTCCACCCCCAGGGCGGCGGCCGCCCGGGGCGAGAGGGCCACCACCTCGTAGGCCAGGTGGAACAGCTGCTCCGCCTGGGGGCCGTGCCCCAGCCGGCGCAGCGCCTCCCGGACCACCCTCTGGGGGGCGCTCTGCCGCTGGTCGATCACGTTGACGACCCTCCCGGCCCGGCCGAAGGAATCGGGGTCCAGGTCCTCGTCACCGGCCTGGGCCGAGGAGGTGGCGGGACCGCCCGGCGCCCAGGAGCGGTAGTGGAAGTCCAGCCCCAAGAGGCCGAACTTCCAGAGGTGGTAGGCGATGTCCTTGGCGGTGTAGGTGGCTATCCCGTCGCTCTTGATGAGCACCTTGGCCTCCCCCGTCTCGGGGTCGGTCTCCCCCTCGGTCATGGGCAGCACCAGGCACCCCGCCAGCGGCCCAGCCGAGACCCGGACCGTGACCCCCATCTCCTCCATGAGGTGGAGGGCTCGGCCCAGGAAGCCCAGCTCGAGGATGTCCGACTCCCAGGTCAAAAGGTCGTAGCCGATCCCGGCGCGGGCCATGGTGCGCAGGTGGGCGTCGACGATCCGGCTGGTGAGCTGCTTGGCGGCCAGCGCCACCTCACCGTGGCGGGCCTCGATCTGACGCAGGGTCTCGCGGCGCATCTCCAGGAGCTGGGGCTCGGCCTCATAGCGGCGGAAGACCTCGACGTAACAGCGGGAGCAGAAGCGGTCAAAGGGCTCGCCCTCAGCCGGGGCGAGCCCCAGCTCACGGATCCCCACCAGCACGTCCGCCACCTGCACCCCGGTGTCGTCGATGTAGTTCTGCACCTCCACCCGCTGCCCCTGGGCGCGGAGCAGCCGGGCCACCGTGTCCCCGATGCAGGCGTTGCGCAGATGCCCCACGTGGGCCGCCTTGTTGGGATTGGTGGCGGTGTGCTCGACCACCACCTTGGGGCCGGGCTCGTGCCGCTCGGCCACCACCTCGCCCCACCCCAGGGCGGATGCCACCACCTCGGACGCGTAGGTGGCCATCTCGATGCGCAGGTTGACGTACCCCCCGCCGGTCACGGTCACCCCGGCGGTGTGCCGGGGTGGCTCGAGCCGGCGCGCCAGCTCCTCGGCGATGGAGGCGGGCGGGCGGCGCAGGACCTTGGCGAGCCGGAAGGCGATCGGCGAGGAGAGGTCGCCCGCCGACTCCAGGGCGGAGGGCTCGACGGCCGCCGGCACATCCTCCTCCACCCCCAACTCCCGGGCCGCACGGGCCAGGGCGCGGGCGAACTCGAACTCCAGGTTAGGCATCTGCCTGATACTACCGGCTGGCGGGCGCCGGGCCCCACCGCCGGACCCGGGTGGGGAGCCGGACTTTTAAACTCTTCCCATGGAAGCTTGGTCCGGGACCCGTCTCAGCGCCGACGAGATCGCCCACCGGCTGTACCAGGCGCTGGCGGCCTCCGGCCACGCCGCCTACTGCCCCGCCCAGCTCGGCCCCCTGTACGACGAGTCGGTAGGGCGTTGGGGAGGGCCGGGGCTCACCCCCGAATGCAACTGCGGGCGGGACGCCGCTCTGGCGGCCTACGAGGTCTGGAGGTCAGGCCAGTAGCACGCCGCGACGGGCCGCGGGGCCGTCAGCCGGCCCCTGGCCGCCTCAGACCAGCGGGTCCAGCTTGGCCTTGAGGGAGGACTTGGCCTGGAAGCCCACCAGCCGCTGGACCGCCTGGCCGCCCTTGAAGAGGATGAGGGTGGGGATGCTCATCACGCCGAACTTGCCGGCGATGTTGGGGTTGGCGTCCACGTCCAGCTTGGCCAGCCTGATCCGGGGCCCGTACTCCTGGGCCAGCTCCTCGACCACGGGGGCCAGCATCAGGCAGGGCTGGCACCACCCCGCCCAGAAGTCGACCAGGACTGGAACCTCGGACTTGATCACCTGGGTGTCGAAGGTAGCGTCGCTGACATTCAGAGGCTCAGCCATTCTTGACTCCTGTGCCGGTGGCTCCGGCGCTGGCTCCGCTCGGAGCTGGGTTGACATCGGCCTTCGCGGCGGGCTCCGCCTTGGCGGCGGGCTCAGCCCGGGCGGGTTCGGGCGCATTGGTCTTTGGCGGGGTGAGGGACCCGGTGCCCGACGAGCGGGAGTCGGTCTTGTAGAACCCCTGGCCCTTGAAGACGATCCCCACCGGGAACACCACCCGGCGCACCCCCGCCCCACAGCTCGGGCAGAGGGTCAAGGGGTCGTCCACTATCGACTGGACGACCTCGAACTCGTGGTTCGCCTGGCAGCGGTACGCGTAGGTCGGCACTTCGTTATCAGCGTACCCGATCGCGGCCGCCACCAACCGGGGGCACCCGCGGGCTCCCCTTTGAGATGAGCTCCCTGAGCGCGGCCGCCAGGCCGTCCCGGTCGCCCACCGGCTCCAGGAAGAGCAGGTCCGCCCCCTCCACCGCCGGCAGCGCCCGGAGGATCAGAAGCCGCCCCCGCTCGGTGAGGCCAGGGCGCCGTATCCGAGCGTCCTCGGGGTCCGGATGGCGCACCAGGAGGCCCCGGCGCTCCAGCGCCAGCAGCACCTGTCCGGTCATGGTGAGGTCGGTGCCGGCATGGTCGGCCAGTTCCCGCTGGCTCGGTGCCATCCCCCGCTCGGTGAGCCACCACAACGACGCCAGGATCACGAACTGCACGTGGGTCAGGCCGTGGGGCCTCAGCGTCGCGCGCATGAGCCGCTGCCAGCGCAGGGTCGCCAGCCAGAGCAGGAACCCCGGGCTCTCCCAGGCCTCCTGATGGCGGCTGCTCAACGGTCCGTGCCGGAGAGGGCCAGAGCGGCGATCGCCGCCAGCTGGGCCGGGATGTCCGCGGTTACCTGCGGGCCCAGCTCTGGTCCCAGGGTGTCCGCCGCCGGACCGCTGATGGTGACCCGGGTGGTGATGGTGGTCGTCCCGGCACCGGCCTCCAAGCGGTGCTCGAAGCGGACCACCACGTCTCCCAGGTCGGTCTCGTCGGCGAAGGAGCGGCTCCGGTCGACAGCCACGAGCGTGAACGGGAGGGGGTCCTGGCCGGTGAACTTCACAGCTCCTTTTGTGCCGGCCCGGAACGGACCGTCGAGGGTCGTGTATCCGTTGGCACGATCCCAGGTCGGCCAGGTGCCGACATCGCTGTACAGCTGCCAGAGCCGCTCCGGAGGCGCCGTCGCCTCCTGGCTGGCCTCATAGCTCCACATCCACGTCCCACATTTACTAAGCGCGCCGATCATATGCACACATACTATCTATATCCGCGTTCGACCGGGGCCTTGTAATGTGGCGGGCACCGGAGGGCTGTGCCCAGGGGCCCGATCGGGCGGCCCGGACTCCCTGCCCGCGGCGGGAGCCGCTCCCCGCCCCAGGGGGCGGAGCGTGCCGCTACCTCCGGCTGGAGCCCGCCCCGACCATCTGCGTCTCCATCAGGACGAGCCCGCTGGGGACCTTGGGGTAGAAGTAGGTGGACTTCTGGGGGAGCACCTCCCCGGCCAGCGAGGCCTCCACCACGGGCTGGAGGGGGGTGGGGTTGAGGAGGAAGGCGAGGCTCCCGCGGCGACGGCCGGACGCGACCGCCTCCTCGGAATCCCTGGTGTGGCGCACCCTCCCCGCCGCCGCCGCCTCGGGCCCTATCCCCAGGATGGTCTCCAGGACCTCGCGGTTGAGGACGGACACGTCCAGCTGGGCCGCCCCGTGCTCCGACTCCTGGCGGCGGCGCGAGGCGGTGCCCACGGTCTCACCGTCCAGCACCACCAAGGCGTGGTGCTCAGGGCCGAGCTCCCTGGCCCGGAGCTGCGCGCTCTGGACGTCCTCCCACGTGGCCACCTCCCAGCCGGAGCCCGAGAGGGCGGTGAGCACCTGATCGGCAGCCAGCGGACTCTGATCCAGCACCCGGTGAGTGGCCAGGATCAGGTGGTCCGCCGAGCGCAACGGCGTCACCAGGGCGAGCACCCAGGGGAGCCGGAGGGCCAGCGCCGTCTCGTACCGATGATGGCCGTCGGCGATGAACATCCGGCCAGCTGACAGCCCAGAGCAGACGGAGCCGACCAGATCGGGGTCGGTGACCGGCCAGAGGCGGTGGTGCTCTTTGCCGTACTCGCCGCGCAGCTCCGCCTCCGCCTCCGGTGGCCGGCCCACGGTGGCCTCGAGCCCGGCTCCCAGGTCACCCGGCCCGTCGTGGAGGAGGAGCAGTGGCGAGGTCTGGACCCCGGTGGCCCGGAGCAGGCGCAGGCGGTCCTCCTTGGGGCCGTCCAGGGTCAGCTCGTGGCGCAATATCAAGCGGCGTTCGTGGGGGACCGGTTGCACGGCCACGAACACTCCGAGCCGCCGGTGGCACCCGCCACCCTGGGGATCGGGGTAGAGGTGTTCGTGGACGTAGACGGCGGGGGACTCCTCGCGCAGCAGGAAGCCCTGCTCCAGCCAGGCTCGGAGATGGTCGCGGGCCCTCGTGTAGCGATCCCGCTCCCCCGGCTGGTCATCCGGGTAGTCCTTGCCCAGTTCGACGCGGACCACGTTCTGCAAGGCCCGGGAGTACAGCCGCTCCTGCAGGTCCGGCCCGATGACGTCGTAGGGGGGCGCCAGCACGGCGGCAAGCTCTATGCGCCGCGGGTCGTATCGAAGAGCGGGGAAGGGGCTGACAGTTGGCAACTTGGGGCTAGAGCTCCACCAGCCGCGCCGACTCCACCCCGGGGATGGCTCGAAGGCGGTCGCCCAGCTCATCTGGCACCGGGTCGTCGAGGCTGAGGGCGGTCACGGCCCGCCCCCGCGGGGAGTCCCGGCCCACCCGCATCTCCCCGATGTTCACGTTGGCCTCGCCCAGCAGGCGGCCCAGGTCGCCGATGAGCCCGGGACGGTCCAGGTGACGCAGCACGAGGAGCCGCCCCTCCGGCACCAGGTCGACGGGGAGCCCCTCCAGGCGGATCACCCGTGGCTCCCCCAGAACCACGGCACCCTCGATCTCACCCGCGCCGTCCCCATCGACCCGCAGGAGGAGAGAGGAAGCGCCGGCGTACTGGAGGCGCCGCTCGCGCACCGCGATCCCGTGTCGGGAGGCTATCGCCTGCGCGTTGACCGGGGTCACCGGGTCGTGGCTGAAGTGGCGCAGGAGCCCTCCCAGGGCGGAGGCGGTGATGGCCGCCGGCTGGACGTGGGCGACCTCACCGCGGTACTCCAGCTCCACCGCTCGCACCTTCCCCCCACCAAGCTGGGCCCAGAGGCTGCCCAGTCGCCAGGCGAGGTCCTGATACGGGACGACCACCGACGCCTCCTCGGGGGAGACGGGAGGCGAGTTCACCGCCCAGCGGGCGGGGCGGCCCTCGAGAACGTCGCGCACCTGCGCCGCCACATCCGTGGCCACCGACAGCTGGGCCTCGACGGTCGAGGCGCCCAGGTGGGGGGTGACGAGAATACGGGGGTCCTGGAGCAGAGGATGGTCTGGTGGCGGCGGCTCCTTGGTGAAGACATCGAAGGCGGCTCCCGCCAGGTGCCCGGAGGCCACCGCCGCGGCCACCGCTTCCTCATCCGCGATCCCGCCCCGGCCAACGTTGAGCACCCGGGCTCCCTCTGGCAGCAGGGCGATCTCCCTGGCGCCGATCAGCCCCCGGGTGGCGTCGGTGAGAGGGGTGTGCACGGTGACGAAGTCGGCCCGGCCCAGGCCCTCATCCAGGGCCACCAGCTCGACGCCCAGCTGGTGGCCACGCTCCGGCGCCACCAGCGGGTCGAAGGCCAGCACCTGCATCTGCAGCCCCATCGCCATCCTGGCCAGCTCCGCGCCGATCTTCCCCAGTCCGACCACGAGAAGGGTCTTGCCGTGAAGCTCGGTGCCGACCAGCCGGGATCGGTCCCACCTTCCCTGGCGAAGGGAGGAGTCGCCCTGGGCGACGTTGCGGGCGAGTGCCAGCATCAGGGCCAGCGTGTGCTCCGCGGCGGCCACGGTGTTGCCGGTGGGGGCGTTGACCACCAGGATGCCCCGGCGGGTGGCGGCCTCGACGTCTATGTTGTCCACCCCCACTCCGGCGCGGCCGATCACCCGCAGCTGTCCGGCGGCCTCGACCACGGCCGCGGTCACCCGGGTCTCGCTGCGGACCAGGAGCGCCGCATACGAGGGGATCAGCTCCACGAGCTCCGGCTCCGAGAGCTTGAGGCGGACATCCACCGCCGCGGTCCCCTCCAGAAGCTCCAGGCCGGCGGGAGCTATCGGGTCGGCCACCAGAACCCGCGGCCTCCGATCTACTGGGGCAGGCAAGCTGTCGCTCCCCAAGGTGTGGAGCGCTCAGGCTCCAGCTCAGCCGGTCGGCGGCATCGGTGTCCCGCTGGGTCCCTCGCCAAGTTCACCGGGAGCGGGTACTTGGACCCTGCGGTTGGTCGAAGAGCCGGATCCCCCCCAGGATCCCTGCCTGGTTGTCGACCAGAGTCACGTCGTCGCC